>NZ_JBHIPC010000022.1:0-2618 GCF_042195765.1 Bartonella sp. AP3QHHD | reverse complement strand
TCGTCAACCTCGACAACTTCAACACCGTGTAGAAAACCTGTTGCCATACTTTATGCTCCTTTAAATGAGGGGTGAATGAAAATGAATGGGAAAAATGAGGGTTGGATTTGAAATCGCACCCTTTAAAACAGTAAAACATAAGAATTTTGGTTCACTCGCATTTCAAATGCGAGTGAATAGTAAAGGGTAGCATTTCAAATGCGATCCTTTGAAAACAACAATATGTGAAATAATTTTTTAAAAGCATATTGACACTAATAAACCCTCATGTTATTCGAATCACAAGTGCTAGAAACACTAAACCATTAGCGGATAGGTCACGTAAGATCTCTCCCATGCATTTAAAATACTGATTGTCTTTTATGCTATTATTGGCATATAACGATTTTGTCGGGTGTAGCTATGCTATACAATACCTTCTCACGAGGGGAAGACATAGCGACGGACTAATGGCCGTGTTTCTAACGCCCGGCACCCTTGGGGGTGTCAATAGAGACATTAAAACCATTAGGAGTTCATCATGAACAATTTAGTGACAATCAACAATGATGGCATCGTTGTCACAACCTCTTTAAAAATTGCTGAGGGTGTGGGGAATACGCATAAAACAGTTATACAGTTAGTACGCAATAATCGTAAGGATTTTGAAGAGTTTGGTTCACTTGGATTTGAAATCCAAGTGAGTAAAAGAGACGGTAAAGGTGGTCAAAAGAGAGAAGTTGCTATTCTCAACGAACCACAAGCCACTCTACTCATGACCTATATGCGTAACAATGATACGGTGCGTGCGTTTAAAAAAGCACTCGTTAAAGCTTTCTATGATTTAAAAAACCAGTTAATTGATAATGACCGTGATACACGCTTTGATTTTCCAAGCAACTGGGACGAAATGGGACCTACTGAAAAAGCTGTTTATATTTATGGACCGCTTCACATGCATCTTGTTAAAGCCTTTACATTAGCAGAAGAGAGCAAACATTACAAAACGCTTGTTGAAGAAGCCAAACGAGTTTTAGTAAGCCCTGTTGCAAAAGTAGCTTAAGTTAAAAACATGATTTTATCTCCTCGCCTTTGAGGCGGGGAGACAGTTAATGGCTCTGTTCCATTTGTATATCCACTTTATTAGCTGTTAATGTTGGAATAGAAGAGACATCAATGTCCCTCAAGGCATGCCATGTATCATAATTGGCTTGAAGCTGTAGCCAAAGGGCTGGTCCATTTCCTAACAATTTACCAATGCGAGCTGCTGTTACGGCTGTGACTGGACGTTCTCCTTTAAGGATACCGTGCAAGTGCTGGCGTGATATTTGAAGAATCCTAGCAATTTCGGTTTTGCTTGCATTTAAATGTTCTAAGGATTCAGCTAAAATTTCTCCTGGATGAGAAGGACAACGATTAGGATTACGTGTGGTCATGGATAGTTTCCTTTACAAATCTTAAAACCTTCAGTGGTATTGCTCTAGATCAACATGGTAAACGTGTCTGTCTTTAAATTCAAAAGTGATACACCAAGGACCATTGATATGAATTGTGTAGCGAGTTGGAGTAAAGCCTTTAAGCATATGAAAATTATAACCTGGTACATTGATATCACTAACTTGAGAAGCAGCGTCAAGGGCATCAAGACGGCGAATAATACGCTGTTGAAGCCTGCTATCAATCTTACTTTTTCCTGTTTCCCAGAGAGATTTGAGGTCTTTATTTTTAAATGTTTTGATCATAGCAAACTCAACAACTTTATTTTAAGTAAGATGTAATGTATTAAGTGACAATTGTCAACAAAAATGTTACAATTTAATATGATTGATGCCAACACTGTAGAACTAAAGGAATTTAAGAAATGAATATCAAACCAATTCGTACAGAGAGAGAGTATCAAGAAGCTTTAGAGATTGTGTCTGCGATGTTTGACAATCAACCTAAAGAGAATACTCCAGAATTTGATCAAATGGAGGTTCTTGTGTTGTTGATTGAAGCGTATGAAGCAGAACACTACCCTGTTTCTCCTCCTCATCCTATTGAGGCTATTAAATTTAGAATGGAACAAATGAACTTAAGTGCTAAAGATCTTGTTCCTGCGATTGGTCATTTAAATCGTGTTTATGAAATCTTGAGTGGTAAAAGAAAATTAACACTGCGCATGATTAAAAACTTGCACCAACAGTTCAATATTCCACTAGAAAGTCTGATAGCTTAGGTTTTATACTAATTTATTTTTTTGAAAGATTTTTAAGGGGTTTCAAAAGGTCTTCAAAGATCATTTAAAGACCCTTTAATATGTATTATTTCTCGTTTTAGAAATCGCAATTTGAGATGATCAGCTCTTGAGCCGGCATTGGATTATTTGAACCACATGTATAAGATGTATTCACTTCTTTTAGTTTAAATTGGCTAAAGGTTTTTCGGATCTCTGGCACATCATTGAGAGACAGAACAAACTTTCCCTTTAATTGTGCAAGCAGTGTGGACATCGTCTGGTAATCCTCTCGCTTAAACAAATCCTTGCCATAGCAATTCTCAACGCCTGTTAAAGCCCTTTTAAAGGGCTTTAAAAGGGCTTAAAATCATACAAGCCAGCTTATACAACAGCTATCAATTTGACTTGCGCTATTTTTGGT
>NZ_JBHIPC010000021.1:0-1123 GCF_042195765.1 Bartonella sp. AP3QHHD | reverse complement strand
GTTTAGGGTTTCGCCTTTTTTGTTTACTTTTTCATGTGCCGCGTCTGGATTGGCTTTTAGATATTCCCCAAGACGTCTTCTTCCTTGCACGTGTTTGTAAAAAGTGGTCGGAAGATATGGATCCAATTTTTCAGCAGGTAAAGGCGTGTCTGGTTCACATAAGACACCTTTAATATTATCTTTGTGCAGTCTTTCTAATTTAGCAGATTCGGTATGAAGCTTTTTAGCGAGCGCTAAACAAAACATTCCACATTCAGAGGAACTGCGTTGAATGTCCATTTCTGCCATGGCAAAAGAACAGTTGGGCAATTCATGCGCTTTAAGGGCCAATTGCGTCCTTAATGCGAGTACTGCTGGTTTCATATTGTTAAATGTTGTAGGTTCAAAAAATATCACCGATGTTTTGTCCTCTATGGTTTGATGATCAATGAGCGCAAAATGAATTCCCCTATCCTTTGTGTGAATGATAAATCTAGAAGATTGAACGCCGTTTTCGATGGCTTCTTTGAGTGCAAGGGCAAAGTCGTGAGATGACGCTGCCAATTGAAGACGCATGTCGGGATATTTACGATTTGCCTGATCTACCAAGGCTGGCATTAGCTTAAGGTCTGTACTTGCATAATCAGCTGTGAACCAACGACCCGTTGAGATATCATCCTCTAAACGGGCAACAATATCTTTTAATTCTTCACGATTGAATGGGATATTTTTGCCTTTTTCACTACTGGATTGTTCTAAATGTGCAGTAAGAGTGTCTAACGATGCATTTGCATGCGCCCTTTCAGGTGCACTTGCCTCTTCTGGTGTTTGTGAGGAATGAGGGAGGGAAGAATCTTGTGGCTTCATACTATTAGCCTCCATATTGATAATCGATAGGTGATATTATCTTCTTCAATTCTGGCTAAACAATGTTTGCAGGAAAGATTTTTAGCTAGAAAAAACAAAGAGATGAAATCATCTTTATTTAAATTACGAAAGATAAAACCCCACGCTTTTCAGAGTCAAAGGTAAGGTATCTTTTTATCTTTTAAGAGATCACGTCGCTTACTGTTTGCATCTTTACCTCTTTCAAAGGGAAAAGAAGATTTGCTAACAGCAATTTATGCCTTACCGTAAAGCTACA
>NZ_JBHIPC010000020.1:0-1517 GCF_042195765.1 Bartonella sp. AP3QHHD | reverse complement strand
CTATACTGATGTAGCTTCCGCCTTTGAGGGTGTAGGTACTTCTATCACAAATGTAAAAAAAGAGCTTACCAAGGTCGTAGGCGATAGCTTAGTTAAACAAGATGAAAAGACGCATGTTATTAGCATTGGAGGTGAAAAAGGCGGTACAAGCATCAATATTGCAAACACTGATGGTACGAAACGTACTCTTTCCGGAGTGCATGATGGAACGGTTTCGGAAACCTCAAGTGATGCGGTTAATGGCTCACAACTCTATTCCATGAATAAGATGTTTGCGACCTATTTTGGTGGAGGAGCTGGATATAATGTTGATGGAAACTGGACCGCTCCCACTTTCAAGGTTAAGACTGTTAAGGAAGATGGCAAGGATGAAGAGAAGAGTTATGATAATGTTGCGGATGCGTTAGCAGGAGTAGGGACGTCTTTCACGAATATTCATAACGAGATTAACAAGGAGATTAACAAAGTTGTTAGTGATAGCTTAGTTAAGCAAGATGATGAGACGCATGTCATCAGCATTGGTGGTAAAAAAGNTGGCAAGGATGAAGAGAAGAGTTATGATAATGTTGCGGATGCGTTAGCAGGAGTAGGGACGTCTTTCACGAATATTCATAACGAGATTAACAAGGAGATTAACAAAGTTGTTAGTGATAGCTTAGTTAAGCAAGATGATGAGACGCATGTCATCAGCATTGGTGGTAAAAAAGGCGGTACGAGCATCAATATTGCAAACAGTGATAATGCAGCGCGGACACTCTCAGGTGTTAAGGAAGGTGATGTTTCAAAAGTATCGACGGATGCGGTTAATGGTTCACAACTCTATTCCATGAATAAGATGTTTGCGGAGTATTTTGGTGGAGGAGCCGGCTATAATGATAAGGGAGAATGGGGTGCTCCAAGTTTCAAGCTAAAAACAGTCAACTCTGATGGAAAAGATGAAGAGAAGAGTTATGGCAATGTTGCGGATGCGTTAGCAGGAGTAGGGACGTCTTTCACGAATATTCATAAAGAAATTAACAAAGTTGTTGGTGATAGCTTAGTTAAACAAGATGAAAAGACGCATGTTATTAGCATTGGAGGCGAAAAAAGCGGCACGAGCATCAATATTGCAAACAGTGATAATGCAGCGCGGACACTCTCAGGTGTTAAGGAAGGTGATGTTTCAAAAGCATCGACGGATGCGGTGAATGGTTCACAACTCTATTCCATGAATAAGATGTTTGCGGAGTATTTTGGTGGAGGAGCCGGCTATAATGATAAGGGAGAATGGGGTGCTCCAAGTTTCAAGCTAAAAACAGTCAACTCTGATGGAAAAGATGAAGAGAAGAGTTATGGCAATGTTGCGGATGCGTTAGCAGGAGTAGGGACGTCTTTCACGAATATTCATAAAGAAATTAACAAAGTTGTTGGTGATAGCTTAGTTAAACAAGATGAAAAGACGCATGTTATTAGCATTGGAGGCGAAAAAAGCGGCACGAGCATCAATATTGCAAACAGTGATAATGCAGCGCGGACAC
>NZ_JBHIPC010000019.1:0-7208 GCF_042195765.1 Bartonella sp. AP3QHHD | reverse complement strand
ACATCTTTATCCCACACCGGATAAAGCCTATCAGATTCAACTCATTCTCTCTCCATTGCGTTTATCAGAGATAGAGAGTGTTGATGAGGAGCATCCATGGTTTGTGCACGCGTTTGATTTGATTAAGGCGCGTGCAAAATACGAACTTTACAAGAATATCCTTAAAGAACCCGATTGTGCAACGGCAGCGTACAATGACTTTAACGAACAGTTGCATGAATTGCGTGCAGAGACGTCTCAACGTCATAACGTCACTCGAATAATTCCGACGGATTTTTAAGATGGTTTATTTTCCAATCGCTGATTACAGACCAGATGTTTCGGTCGTCAACGGTAGCTTTACGGATACGCTTGTGAATGTTTTACCGGCTGATGGCTGTTACATTCCGATGCCTAGTGCAATGGTTGTGTCTCATGCTTTGGAAGAAAAGCCTTTGGGGTGCATAGCGTTTAGAAGTGGCAATGGTGTTAAGATAATCGTAGGAGGCAAGCAAAAGCTTTACAGTTATGATAGTCAAACGAAGGGGTGGAAGGACATAAGTCAAAGTGGTGTGACTTATCATGCGCATGAAGATAATCAATGGTCGTTCGCTTTGTTTGGTCAAAGAATTATTGCGGTGAATAAAAATGATAAACCACAAGTTTTTAATACCCATAGTTCTGAACGATTTGAAGATTTAGGAGGCAATCCCCCGAAAGCAGGCTTGGTGAAGGTTTGGGGACCTTTTGTTTGTTTGATGCAATTGACAGATCACCCCAATCGCATTCATTGGTCAGGTTTGGAAGATGCAACCCATTGGACAGTTAAGCAGAAAGATTGCGATTTTCAAGATTTTCCAGATGGAGAATATGTTCAAGGGTCTACGGAATCGACTAATCCCCTCATTTTTATGCGTTCTGCTATTTATGCAGGAACCTTTGTTGCGGGTTCTAAGATTGTGTTTACGTTTCAAAAGATACAAGACAAGCGCGGAGCCCGTAGTGCGTCCTCTATAGCATGTCGAGGGAGTGATGCTTTTTTTGCTGGTGATGGTGGTTTTTATCAGATGAGTTTGGATGGTCAACTTTTGCCGATAGGCTTTGAGAAAGTTGATAGAACAGTTTTTAAAACCTTTGATAAGTTTGCTCTTGATGAGATGCAAGGGGTTATAGATCCCATTGATAACCGGATTTACTGGTCCTTAAAGAGAGGCAATAACGAGCAAACGACCTTTGTTNCGACAGGTTATACTTTAGAACAGTTAGATGAGATCTCGATCAATCTTGAGACATTGCCGGCTTCTTTAGACAGCCCTCGTTGGCAAAGTGGCGCCCCAATGCTTGGTGCTTTTGATGATGAAAATAGACTTGTTATGTTTACGGGAGCACCGATGGAGGCAACGGTTGTTTCGCAAGAATTGGGAGCACCAGATGGAAGTTTTAACTTTATCACGAAGATGTTTGCTGAAGTTGATACGACGGAAGGTCTTTTAAGCATAGGAGAGCGTCGGCTTCGCAATAATCAGACGCCGATTACATGGCACCAAGAGAGGGCATGTTCATATGTCACGGGTGCTTATCATGGTCGTTCGCGCAATCGTTATCACCGCTTTAAATTGCGTATTCCTGAAGGTGTTCATTGGAACCAAATCACAGGATTTAATGTGGATTTACGTCCTTTAGGCAGAGGGTAATGGCAAAAGTCTTTTTGACCACGTCTTGGGATATGGAGCGTATAGCACCATACCTTGAAGACATCATTGCGTCGTTTCGCGAGTATGTGGAACGTTTTAAACATGAAATCACGTTGCAAGAGCTCCTTGAAGCGATTTGCAGTGGCAAGAAACAGTTATGGCTTGTTTTGGATGATGACGAGCGCTTTTTAGCGGCATTCACGACCCAGATACAGCAGACAGTTTTAGGAAAGAAGCGCGCACTGATTTGTGAATGTAGTGGCAAGGGCATTCTTGATCAAGTTGACAATTTGCAAGTTGTAGAGGATTGGGCGCGTGAGAATGGTGCTTCTGAAATGGAGATCTTGGGTCGTTTAGGTTGGAAACGTGCACTGAACAAACAAGGTTATGGCATAGATATGCTTTATTATAGGAAGGAATTGTGACATGGGGAGCAGTAGACCAGCAACGACAGAACAGAAGCAGGTGCAGACAAGTGCCCCTCCTGCTTGGATGCAGAATGTCTTTAAGCGAGGTGGTGCGGATGCGTATAATCTGTATGATACAGGGGCGGGTGGGAATGTTTATGGTGGTCCTCGTGTAGCGCCGTTAAGTGATCAAACGCGCTATGGAATTGGTGGTCTTGGAAGTATTCCACAGCATTATCAAAATCGCTCTTTGATGAATACGATTTACAATCCAACGTTGACAGCAAGCAATCTTGGAAGAGTGGCTTCTGGTGATATGGTTGGACAGAATCCGTCTTTTAATGCCGCCCTTCAAAATAGCTTAGACCGTGTAAGAGATACGATTAACAGCTCTTTTGCAGGTGCGGGTCGTTATGGGTCCGGTGCACATGCAGGTGTATTAGCAAATGAACTTGGTGCTTTGTCCACAAGTGCTACAGCAGACCAGTATAATCGTGATGCGGATCGCATGATGCAAGCCAATGCCATGATAGACCAAGCCAATCAAAATCAATTGGGCGCCTCAAATAACTTCTTACAGGGTTATGGGAATGCCTATTCCAATGCCATACAAGGGGGAGGTGTGCTTGATGCCCACAATCAACGCCTTGTTGATGCCAATAGAGAACGTTGGCTGGAACAAGACAATAGCGGCTGGAATAGGTTGAATATGCTTATGAACGCCGGTCATGGCTTTGCAAGGAATTACGGCACGACAACGAATAATGTGTCAGAATCTAAGATGCATGGTAACGACCCTTGGAAGAACGCTATAGGGATTTTAGCTAGTATTGCTAATTTTGCAGGAAAAAAGTGAGGTAGTTATGCAAAATAGTAACGATAACATTTTATCAAGACTTCTTAAGTCTATGCATGTAATGAGCCAATATGTACCACGTATACGTTTCAACGATCTAGAAGACGCCAAACAACAGGCAAATAATTTACCTTATTTAACCCCTTCTTCCCCTATAGCAACTTTTGGTTCACAATCAAATCCTTTAAGTTTAGCTAAAAATACTTCACCTTTACCAGATGTAAGTTCGTCTTTAAGATCGGCAGGCAGAAAACCGTATGTACCGTCTTCAGTCCCTTCTTTACCAGTAGCGACCTTTGGTTCACAACCAAATCCTTTAGGTATTGAACCTTTGCCTAATGCAATTGAAACTTCAGATTTGGCATCATTGAAACCAAAGCAGTCTCAATTACCAGAGCCTATTTCATCTGTAGAACCACAGAAGTCTGTACAGCCACAACAGAGTACTGTTCCTCACCAAGATACTGGTTCTCAACAGAGTTTTTGGGATTACTTGCGTAGTCCTGAGTTTTTACAAAGATTATCAGATTATGGGATTGGTTATGCATTATCAGATGGGACGATAGCACAAAGTTTAGCGAATGCAGCTATGAATCTTCGTCGTGGTGATATGGAAAGAGAAAAAAGAGGACAGGTTAATCAGACCGTCGAATACCTAAAATCTAAAGGGTACAGTGAAGAAGAAGCTGCTATTATGGCACGTAATCCGCAAATGCTTAGTGCGATGCTAACAGGTGGTGATAAACCTCAGTTAGATAAAGGTTATGAATGGGATCCCAATTCACAACTAGGTGAACGTAGAGCGAGACCGGTTAAGGGGTCGATGCAGGAACTTGAGTATAATCAAAAACTACAAGCCCAGAAAGAGTGGGAGCATAAAAAGAGAAAAAATATGCTTCTCACCAAACAGCAGGCACGCATAGGAATAAATGCTATTCAGGATGCTATTAAAATTATAAAAGAAGGCTTTGCGACAGGATTTGTTGGGTGGGGATCGAGAAATGTTGGAGGATCTCCTGCATATGAATTAGAAAAATTATTTGATACGATTAAGGGTGGTGCTTTAAAGGCGGTATTTGAGAGCTTAAAATCGATGGATCCTAAAGGAAATCTTAGTGTTGGTCCTATATCAGATCAAGAAAGCCGTAATATGATAGCAACTTTTGGTTCTTTGGATGCTGGACGTAAGGAAGAAGGATTATTAAAAACTTTAGGAATGCTTGAAAAAACATTAGTTGCTTTAAATAAACTTGATGAGACCCAATTATATAATTGGGTAACAGGGCAGCCTATCAATACGCCTAAAGAAATCTCTGATCAATATTTCGCAGATTCGCCGATGTCACAAGGAGGTAGTGAAAATATTCCTATAGTGAAAAGTACAGAAGAGATTGCAGCTCTACCAAAAGGACAAAAATTTTTTATTATTGATGCCAATGGTAAAGCGGTTCCTTTTATAAAATAGGTTGTGCTATGTATGAATATAAGAATTATGATAAATCACTTCTTCCAGAATGGGCTAGGAAATATAAGGTAATTGGTCCACCCCAAGATATTTCAAATATTCAAACAGCTACAGATTATCCTGAATATAAAGATTATGATAAATCACTTCTTCCAGAATGGGCTAGGAAATATAAGGTAATTGGTCTACCCCAAGATATTCCAAATCATTCATCTTTTGCAGATTTTCATGGCAGTCAAGACCCCAAAACTACAACAGATGATTTTTCATTTGATGATAAAGATCTTACGTGGTGGGATGCACTAAGGAGTCATGGGATATCTGGTTTGACAGCAGGGTATAGTGATGAGATACAAGCGGCGAATGAAGCAGGTTTTACGGATTATTGGCGTGGTGATAAGAAAGCAGTAGAGGTTTATAACAGAAGAGTAGCCAAGGAACGCGCTTACCAAAAAGCCTTGGAAGAGAAATATCCATGGTTGTCTTCTGGTGCTTATATTGCTGGTTCGATTTTACCAACAGCACTTTCATTTGTCCCTGCGCTTAGATTTTTGAAAGTAGGTACTGCGGCATCAACATTTGGAAATCTTGGTAAGGCGGCAGTTTTAGGAGCAGGTTCTGGCGCTTTGCATGGTTCTGGTGCGGGAGATGGTCTTTATGACCGCCTTGCTTCGGCAGGGATTGGTAGTGGGATTGGAGCAGTTGCTGGTCCTGTTGGTTCTCTTGCTGGTACCGTTGTTTCTTCAGGATTGAATAAAGCGTTAAGAAGCATGCAAACAGCTCCTTTTGTAAGAAGGCATTTTAATCCTGCTCATAAGGAAGTTCAAACTAAAGTAGTCAGAGAAGTTGCAAAAACATTATATGATGATGGTGTTGAGAATGTTGCTGAACATCTTGCAAATGCACCACGCCATGCATTTTTGACAGATATTAGTCCGAATTTAGAAGTATTGCTTGCGAATATGGGGACAACAAATACGCGTGTTTCTGAACTTTTGAAAAGAGCCCATGAAGGACGGATGCAGGGAGCAGTTCAGCGCCTTGGTCAATCGGCAGATGAAAACATTACCCCTCTCCAAGATACGAAAGTTTTAAAAAGGTTGCTTAAAGAGCAAGGGGAAGAAGCACATGGTTCTCTCTATGCACAAGCCTATCGTACTCCAATAGAAAAAAGATATTATCCAGCTCTTAATAGGCTTTTTAAACAAGAAGGATTTCAAGACGCTCTTAAGCACGCTGTCAAAAAGTTAGAAAGAGACCCCCGCACAGCAATACCTCAACGATTCTATGCAAAAGAGTTTAGCCATATCAATTATAAACCTACAATGGAGTTACTAGATCGAAGCAAGAAATCCCTTGATGTTTTAATCAGAATGAATCGAAAGCTTGGTGATGAAGAAGGGGCTTCTACATATCAAATTTTGAAGAACAATTTGGTAAAAATAACGGATAAAATTTCCCCTACTTATAAAGCAGCTCGGGGTAGCGCAGCAAAATACAAAGGCTTTGCAGAAGCTATAAGCCAAGGCAAAAAAATTGTAGAAAGAGATGTATCTGGAGAAGGGATTGCAGAAGGTCTTCGTAAAGGAGCTATGCCGGATGGTCTCAATACTTATCGCGTAGGGATGCGAGATTATATCGATGACGTATTAGAAAAATCCCGCCCTGTTAATACACTTTCGAATATTTTACAAACGGGTAGCGTGTCTAAAAACCTTAGCAGGTCTTTAAATCCTAAAAACATTAAAGCGTTTAGAAAAGCTGTAGATGACGAAAGGTTCTATGAAGATGCGGCGCAAAGAGCACTAAAGCCATTTCAAGGAACGCCAGAGGCTTCTCCTTTAACAGGTGTTCATATTCCGTATGGAAAAGTTAGTACAGCACGTGCTGGGGCAAAAATTACTCAAAATATTTTATCTGATACGATTAGAAAATTGCCTCAAAAAGAGAGACAAATATTTGAACGGGATATAGCAAAGTTAGCAACTTTTGGCGTTAAGGGTATGAACCAGCAGGAAGTTGCTCAAATGGTACAAAGATTTATACGATTACATAAAGCAGGAATTGGTAATGAACGTTTCTGGCACTTTGTTTCTTCGGCACTGATGGGAGAAGCGGGCAGATTTGCAAGGAGTAAAATCTATGGCTAGATATAACCCTTCAGTCGATCAAGCGATCCGTCAAGCAGCAGCGCGTTATGGTTTGCCAGAGAGTTATTTATACCGTGTTGCGCAAGTGGAAAGTGGCGGCAATCCCAATGCAAGGAATCCCCGCTCTTCTGCTGGTGGGTTGTATCAATTTATAGACAGCACCGCCAAACAATATGGTTTGCAGGATAGGTTTGATCCCATGCAAGCGGCAGATGCCATGGGGCGGTTGACGCTTGATAATCGCAATCATTTAAGCCGCCTGTTGGGAAGAGCCCCTAGTGAAGCAGAATTGTATTTAGCACATCAACAAGGGGCAGGAGGAGCCGCGCGGCTTCTTCAAAATCCCCATGCCAATGCGGCGCAAATTGTTGGGAGCAATGCGGTTGGCTTGAATGGTGTAAACAACGCTATGCGTGCAAGTGATTTTGTCAACCGTGTATTACAGATGTATGGGGGGCAGCCTCATAGAGCAAGTCCTACAGCGCAGGGTGACATTAGAAATAGAGACAACTTGTTAGAGGTTTTAAGGGCATTATTAGCATCACAAGAAGAGGCTTCGGAAGAAGAAGAGAGTGATGATGATGATAATCCTTTGATGACGCAATTCATGCGGGCATTTTACGGACCATTTTACCGAAGCTAGGATTCACGAGAAAT
>NZ_JBHIPC010000018.1:0-1782 GCF_042195765.1 Bartonella sp. AP3QHHD | reverse complement strand
CCGCACCTTGAAAAAACACACATGAAATCAATAAGTTATAGCACCATAAAAGTGCTGTGGCGGAGGGGGTGGGATTCGAACCCACGGTACAGTCTCCTGCACGCCGGTTTTCAAGACCGGTGCCTTAAACCGCTCGGCCACCCCTCCAAACTAGATATGCTTTTTGACAAATTTCTTGTAAAAGGTCAATCATTTTAATACGCATTTTAAAGCGTTCTTTGTAAAACTATTTAAGTTTCTATTAAAATAATTCTTCATAAGTTAATTCTTTGAGTGTGTTATCTAAGAGTTTCATTTTTAAACATGATAGTTTTTTCTGAAAAAATGAAAGGTAATTATGATATTTATCATTTTTTTCCTGTTTAAAATTTTTTTACAAAGCAATATTTTTTTTAAGTTCTAACAATCGTTTTCGTAATAATAAGAAATGTTTAGTTGAAAATGTTTGATAAATTATATTAAATTCCGGTCGTGTATTTTTGAATTATTTTACCTTTCCAGATATTTATTTTATTTAGATCGTTTATATTGGCGAAAAGAAAATGTTATTACTCTGACAGTTTATGAGAGATAAATTTGTAAGAATGACATATATATTCAAGGAAAGTTTTTATTGAGTTTAAATTAAGTACAATTCAATAAGAAAGCTCTTTAAAAGATTTTAATTTTTTAAATAAAAATATTCAGATATTTAGTGCGTCTAAAGAGTACCTTGGAGGGAATGGCTGATTTGCACTATTTGAATAAAAATTTATGTAAGATTTGCATCGATAGTTTAAAATCTCTTCTAGATATGACTGGAAATTAGGTATATTTGTAATGCTTTTTCTGTGGGATAAGCAAAAAGTTAATTTGAATGGAAGAAAAAATTATTGAGCAATACCCTTAGATCAATAGATAGTTTGTGAAGGTATTACATAGTTTTTCAAGAATAGAACTTAAAAACGCTAAATTATGCAGAGTCAGAAAGCGTAAACTTTAGAAGACAAAGTTTTAAAAGCCGATTCATTCACAAGTATGTGTAAAATAAAATATTTATGTCTAATATGAGAGAATAGGTTATTCCTGATTCTATTGAGTTTTTTTGCCTCTATCCCTCATCTTTTTGAAGCTTTTTTATGGTTGCAAGAGCGAGTTTTTTACGGTCTGTGCTCTTTGTGTAAAGAGATGCCATAGCATCATTTGTCCAGCCAAAAATTGCTTTGAGTTGTGATACTGTTGCACCAGAATTAGCGTCCACGTTTTGCTGCTAATTTTCTCAATCCATGCGCCGATTTTTTGATACCTGCTTTGGTACACACATTATAAAATGTAAATCCGAACCTATTTTTGGGTATTTTTTTCCCGCATTTACCACAAATGAATGTTTCATCACCTATGGGACCTGCTTCAAGCATTTTGGCTAATTCTGGAAAAATAGGAAGAAAAACATCTGTTTGAAATTTACTTTTTTCTGTTTTGAGGTGAATGATATTATCATTGACATCTTTCCAGCCAATTCGTACCGCATCATCACGACGCAAGCCCGTATATAAAAGAACATCAATCCAGACACGTTCATGGGTACCATGATGCCATCTTTGATAATATTTTTCGACATCTTCTTCTGTCCAAACAGGAAATCTCTCTTTGTTTTTGAGGGGGCGTCTTTTTGTTCCTAAAGCTGGATTATTTTCCAAAAGACCTTGATCAATCGCCCAATTAAAAAGCCCATTTAGGGATTGTAGAAAGTCTCTAGCCATTGCTGGTGTTTCTTTGCGCCGTTCAACACCGGCTATGATA
>NZ_JBHIPC010000017.1:0-9744 GCF_042195765.1 Bartonella sp. AP3QHHD | reverse complement strand
ACAGCGGAAGAGGAAGCGCGTATAAACGCAAAGATTGATGCGCAGTTTGCTGACTTTAGAGACCACACCATTGATGTTGCACGGGCTGCTGGGGGCGTTGCTGCTGCCCTTGCCGGTGGCAATGTTGATGCCGGCGCTGATGCCGCTGGTAATGCCGCTGCAAATAACTACCTCAGCAGTGCGCAACAAGCTCAGATGGAGAAAGAATTAAAGGAGTGTCCTGACTTTTTATGTGCAGCAGAAGTGTCTGCGAAGTGGACTGCGATTAGTACAGGGCAAGATATAAGCTTTGCGGCAGGTATGGTAGCTGGTGTCCCGGCTGAAATATACGATACGGTTGATGGTTTTTTGCAAATAGCCAAACATCCCAAAGAGACTTTGAAAGCGCTCAAAGATTTTTTCAGCAGTGGTGAGATTTTGGCGACAATTGGTCAGACCCTTGGACAGTCCTATGTAGATCGCATTAATAAAATGGAGGAGGAATATGAGCGAGCCGGTGCTGGTGGATCCTTTAAAGCTGGACTTGAATTTGGAAAATTATTGACTGAAACAGCATCCCTAATGACAGGAGTTGCTGGAGCAGCCAAGGGAGCCATAAAGCTTGGCGAAAAGGCTTGGATTAAATTCATTGCTAGGAAAGATTTTGCCCAATTCGCTTCCAAGAAAAATCTTGCAGAACTTGCAGCTCAAGGAGATCCTGACAAACTAGCTGCTAGGAAAGAACTGACCAAACTTGCTGCTAAAGAAAAAAAGCTTTGGTTAAAAAAGAAACCCACTAAATTTACCGATAGCAAATTTGGACAGACCTACACAGTTTATCGGAGAGACGACCAGTTTGATCCTAACCAAATTGTTAGTTGGACAGTAAAGAAGAAAAAGGTGTGGGGTACCAATATTGAAAGGACAAAAACAGGAAGAGCACCTATGGGGTTTGATGGCAAGCCTGTTGAGTTGCATCACCTAAAGCAAACCCCCGATGGACCCCTAGCGGAAATGAGCCATGAATTTCATAAAAAATATACTTCTGTTATTCATGCTAATCCAAAAACACATCAATCGCTTATAGAGAGAAAAAAGTTTAAGAAGCAGAGAAAGGAATATTGGAAAGAATACGGCAATGGGCATGGAGAACAAAAAAACAGTAGTTTAGGAGGAATAATTGATATGAAATGGGGTATCATAGGTCTAAATTTTGACAGATGGGGACAGGAGCACCGGCAGTAGTGATCTACGGTTGATGAAAAGAGAAAAAACAGAGATTTATAGAATAATTGATGGAGAATAATTGATGAAAACCTATACCTTAGATGATGTTATACAATTAGTTGATAAATATGAAGGTGATATTGTCAATTTTTGTTCTGAAGAAAATGCGGTTGGTGATCTCGTGATTGAAAAGGCGGAGAAAGCTCTCGGTTTACAATTCACATCTTCCTATAAAGTTTTTTTAAAACATTATAAAGGCGGGGACATTGGTGGTGAAGAAATCTATAGTCTTTATGAGCATCCTATAGGTGTTCCTTTTGATGATATTGTTTTTCAAAACTTAAATGATAGAAAACGTGGTTTCGCAACACCAAAACAGCTTATCGTTTGTGATGCTGCTTTTGGTGAAACCTTTTATTTTGATTATACGCAGTTTAGGGATGGTGAATGCCCACTTTATGTCATGCTTCCATCTGAAGATTGTGAATATTACGCCAGTAATTTTTATGAATTCCTTTGTAAAAGAATTAAAGAAAGCGCGGGAGAAGAGATACCTGATGGAGACCAACCAATTGAAAAGATTGAGAACGCTCCCACTCCGCAACCTATCCCTTTTTACAAGAGTTTTTGGAAAAAACTATGGAAGAGGTGAAATTGATAGTGAGGAAATATGGAGCGTTACGCAAGTTCTGAGGATCATCTATGAAAACCTATACTTTAGCTGATGTTGCAGTATTAATTGATAAGTATCCGGATGTTATCGACTTTGGCACTGCAGAGGATGCACCTGATGATATATTGATTGAAAAGGCTGAGAGAACTCTTGGTTTACAATTCACCTCGTCCTACAAAAGTTTTTTAAAAAATTATGGAGGAGGAGAAATTGGAGGTTATGAAATTTTTAGCATTTATAACGCAAGTTTTGATAAGTGTCCTGCTGGTGATATTGTTTTCTATCATTTGACGGATATAAAAAATGGTTTCGCAAAACCAAATCAGCTTGCCGTGAATAGAACCGATTTTGGTGAAACATTTTATTTTGATTATTCTCAGTTTTGGGATGGTGAATGCCCACTCTATGTTGAAATTGCATCTGGAGATTCAGAGCATTACGCAAGTAACTTCTATGAATTTCTCTGTAAAAGAATTATGGAACATGCTGGGGGGGGGTAATGACGATGCAAGCCAAAGACGCAACAGAGATTTTAAAAAAAGTTGGTTGGGAGCCCCATCGCGATGAAATGGGTGATATGTTTGCTTATTATCACCTCCCCGATCGCATAGTGCGTATTCATTATGGTGTCATAGATTATGGACGGGATAGCGGAAGATTGTGGGTTTCTGTCAGTCTTACTACTGCTGCTTATTGTCTTGGCTGTGAATATGCTAACGGTAAAGAATCTCAACCTCAATATGAGGCTATGCTGATTTCTTCAGAAGAGAATTTTGGAGTTACAGCACTGGAGTTTTTTGAAAACCACGTTAAGGTAGCTTTAGACAAAGTGTTAGCTTGGGCGCAAGCACAAGATATTAAGAAAAAATTACGTGAAAAAGCTGCTAATCATTCTCTCGTTGCAAAGGCTCTACTCGGCGATACCGAAGCTTTAAGGAATTACAAACCTACACCTCAATTATATACACCAGAGTTTTCTGATTATGAAAAGATGACACAGGTTGAGCGCGTCATCTTTTTTGCTGAGGCGTATAAAAATAACGAATTGGATGACATTTTAGCACGCAAAAAACCGAAACAGCGTTTGATGAGTCTTACAGCAGCAACGCGCATTCTTAAAACCCAAGGGTGGTTTGTTATGGAACCTGGAAAAATGTGGCTGATTTTGCCCGACCGCTTCATTCAATTTGATTTTGGTTTTATACGTCTTCCAAATGATGATTACAATGTTCATCTTGAAGCAGGGATCTCCAACGAAGATATTTCTGTAGCTTGCCATTATATTCACGATAGTAGAAAATGTAGGCAGATATCAGCTACAAATATTTATCAGTCTTTTAATACGATTGAGGGAGGGGTTTTTAGTGGTGTTGATAAAGGAATTGATATTCGTGTAGAGACATTAAATGAGCAGGAGCTTATCAAAATTTCTGAGCGGGTGATACAATGGGCGCGTGCTCAGGATTTAGAGGCAGCGATAGAAAGCAAAGCGCTTGTTCAAAAATATAGCTCTTGTCCCGATATCCCATGGCATTTGGCTTGTTTAGCATTAACAGGTCAAATTGATGTCTTGAAATCCTATCAAAATGCCGTAAAAGCAGGTACGATTTCTGAACATTTGGATGACGATGATGTGGAAAAATATGTTAATCACGCTGTTCAATTTGCTGAAGAACATCTGAGCGTTTTAAAGGAGCGAAAGGCGGCGGATGCACGTATTGATGTACAATCTTTAGCTCTCCTTAATACAGTTTCTGAAACATTAAAAATGATGAACTGGACAGTCTATCGCGACAAAAATTATAATCGTAATGCCTATTTTATAAGCAAAGACCGTATCATTAATATAATGTACAGCCTTGATACAAAAGGAAAAACACCGATCGTTATATTCAAGGCTTCACTTTCAACACTTGCCTTTTCCACTGCTCATAGGGGTGTTTTTCCCGAGAATCCTCAATATATAGCTCTCAAAGAGGCAGAAGAAGTTTATACAGTTTCTAGTGTTGAAGTTGAAGAAGGCAAACTAAAGCAAATCTGTGTGGATATTCTTAAGTGGGCTGATAACCAAAACACCAACCAAATCATCTATGATTATGCGGCTTTGCCAACAAATAGTGAATTTTTCCTTGCAGAATTTCACCTTATTGCACTTATTTTGACTGGTAATGTCAAAAAACTTAAGTTTTATAAGGAGAGTTTTCAAAGAAAAAACCGTCTAGGCTTTGTAGATACTATCACAAAATATGATATTGACAACGCTCTTACTCTTGCACGGGGTTATCGAGCGGGTTTTCCAAAAAATGCTCCGATTTTGTCCCTTGATTCCCAAACAGCATCTGTTGCTTCCAAAACTATTGCTGTTGAGGCGACAGAGGAAGCGGATGACACTGATGATCGTCTCACCATGGAAAGTGCGACAACACTTTTGAAAAGCTTAGGCTGGTCAACCGAGAAAATCAATGAGAATGACCATATGGCAAGCTATCAATTGGCTGATCGTGAAGTAGATATTCTTTATAACGACGAAATTGCCAAAGATTACCCATAATTTGATAGCGCCTTTTTGATTAGCACGGGCATTCTTTCCACCGCTTGTAAATTCATTGATCCTACCCACACGGAAGATATTCCAGATATACAGCTTAATTTTGAAGCTAAGGGATTAGAAATTTTTGAACCAGAAGTCACTACGGATCGTTTAACACAGGCGCTTGATGATGCGCTAGAATGGTCAGTCAAAGAGATTGACCTTTCTAAAAGACTTCGCTCTGATTATGGCACTGCTCCTTGGGAAAAAGGCGCCACGTCTAAAGCAGATAATACGGATTATGCTTTACTTCATCTTGGCGCTCTTGCTTTGTTGGGTGATGTTGAGACCTTACAATCTTATCAGCAAAGCTTTACGGCAGGGGACCACTTGNGGTTATCAGCAAGGAGCAATCCCGCTCGTGGAAAGAGAAAATAGTCAATTTTATCGGAAAAAAAGACAAGAAATAGCACCTAAAAAATATCAAAAAGATTTCAAAAAATTTAGAAAATAAGGCGCGGTCCAAAGCCTTGATCATAGTTGAGAAACTCAACAGTGGTATGGCTCTGATCATGGTTTTGGTGCAAGATTTTAAGGAAACAACCTATAAAAAAAGATCTATAAAATTATTCCATAGATGATCAAAATCCCTTTTAATGGATTATTGTCTATTTTATCGGTTATGTCTGTTTATTTAACAGACGAATCTTATGATTTTAGTGAATGATTAAAATGTGCTTTATGAAAAGCATATGATCCTTTAAGCCTTTCAAAAGAAAGGGATTATAATCATAATAGATGCTATCAAGACCATTATGGTTATGAGTTTTGGAGGTTTAGGGGGTTTTGGAGGTGCTTTTTACGCTCCCCCCTTTACATATTTTTCAATAAAAAATAAAAGTCATTATATTTCAATAAGTTAATCTTTCAAATAAACAACCTATATTAAACACAAAACATAAATACAATCTTTAATATATATTTAAGAGGGTTTTGTAGGTGTTTTGGGGGTTTGAGAAACATTCAAAACCTATAAGTAATATAAGAAAATGAATATACATAACTCTCTTTAAACAAAGCTTCTGATAACAATAAAGCTATCATTTTAGATTACGGTATAATCTTTTAAAGGCAATGTAAAAGAAGCGTATTCACTTTAAGATGGGATTTATTAAAAATCTTAAAGCAATCCAAAGTACAGTGTTAAAAAGTGCAAAGCCTTATCTTTTATGATAACGCATATAAAATATTCTTTTAAAGATTATATGTAAGCAATTTATAAAAGGGGCATAGAACCTATAGGTATAAAACCTTATACCCGTTGTGAGTTTATCATACCCATTATGTGAGCATGCTTTAATAAGCTTATTCAGTTTCTCTTATTTCTAATTTTGGTAAGTTCTTAACAATCTTCATTGTTTCTAGACTTACGGTAATAACCCTTTGAAACAACTCTAATGGATAAGCAGGGTTGCCAACGGTTTCAACAGCATAGTGATTGGCATCATTCACAATGCCACTCTTTTTATCAGTCTTTACGCATTGACGCCCCATAACCCATTCAAGAGCGGGTTTACCATTGACGATATACGCATAAGCTTCAAGAGGTATATCTGTTATTGTGATATTGTTATTATAAATAACAGTGGTTTTATCTTTCTCTTTACCTGCTTTTGCGAATTTCATTTCAGTCACATAATAGAATTTTTCGAGATTAGAGATTTCTGTCTGTTTTGGATTACCCTTTTTAAAGATCACGGGATAAGGCTCTACATCTTCATAGTTTACGTGCAAATGACCGAGTTCACGCCCAGCTGTTACAAACTTCCAAAAATCATCAGCACTCTTTACGCAAGGAATGCGAGGTAATTCTTTGCATAAATTATCAGCATAACGAGCACGGTAATCTTCTGAATGTAAAATCCCATAAACATAATAGAACAAATCATCTTTAGTGATAGTTTCATTAGGATAAGCGGCTTTAAAATGTTCTAGCCCCTCATCAGTAATAGCATTACGCCTCTGTAAACCAGCTGTTGTGTTTTTCTCCGTAGAATGCGTAAATAAATGGGATTGTTTCTCACTTTTACTTTTTGAAACCGTAGTATCTTCGTAAATATAGCGTGGAAAACATTGACCTTTTTCTATTGAATCTAAATTAGGCAAAGCTTTAGTCATCAATACAGAAAAGTCTTTCTTTGCTCCTATACCTGTAATTTGTATCACCTTATTATCAACCGCTTGTCTTATCGGGAATATACGCGGCATTTGATAAACTGCTTCATTAAAGACGCTATTGTAATAAAGCCATTGTTGTGTAAAAGGACGGTATAGGCTTTGAATAAGGCATTTATCTTCAAATTCGGAAAATTTACCTCTTAATAATTCTCTCTTAAGAGTACTGCTCCAACTAATCTTTCTTACATCGGAATTGACGAAATCATTCACGACCTTTGCACGTGCTGTACGATCAGCATGTGAATAGGTATTATTTAAACGTTTTACCTCATTATTATAGAAGGCAGTCATGTTATTCATATTTTTCTTTACAGATTCACGGCTTGAGTTATACGTCCAAGCATCACGATTGGTTGAAACACCAAGAGAATAAGTTTCAAAGAGCTTTTTATCATGCCCCTTTTTGACACCCATAGCTAAGAATGTTTTGAAACTGTCATCACGTTGATCAAGCCAATCACTGTACTTATCTGGTGTAATTATTTGCCAACCTTGTTTGCTCCGTGTAATACCATCAATGCTACCAAGAGACTCTATTATTATAAGCTTTTCTTTTCTCGTGAGATAATCTCCAATATCACGAAAATATATCTTACCACGCTGTTGTGCATTTGGATTTTTTACGAGAATGGAAATCGCTATAGGGGCTCGAGATCCAGAACCAAAAATTTTACCACCTTCTTTTCGAGAAAGTTCTCCAGAAGTTCGTTGGTTACCCCGTAAATGGAAAATATAAAGGCTGCTAAATTCTTCAACGAGGCATTTGCGTAAACCATCCATAGAATGTCCAGTAATAAAACCGGCATTTGTGACAAAGCCGATTACCCCAGCATTATCAATACGGTCACTAGCCCAGCGGATAGCGCGGATATAACTATCATATAACTTTTGCGTACTAGTTGCTTTCGATTTAGCTATATAAGTCTCACGAATACGATCATCTAATATGGGATAAGATATATTGGGATTATTATCGTTTTCATTCTTTTGTCCTACCGAATAAGGAGGGTTACCAAAGATAACTTTAATATCCAGTTTCTTTTGATGCTCTAAATATTCACTGTTTTCCTCTAGTAAACCTTTCATCAAATCTTGTTTTTCAAGCATCCGAAACGTATCAGCCAAACCAATATGCTTGAATGGGATATAATTCCCTTTCATCAGACTATGATAGGTCGATTCAATGTTAATCGCTGCTATGTAATAAGCCAGTAAAACAATCTCATTGGCATGAATATCATGACGGAATTTATATTCCATATCCTCTGGTTTGATGAGATTGGATTGTAATAGCCGTGTGATAAAGGTCCCTGTTCCAGTGAAAGGGTCAAGAATAGAAAAACCCCGTGACCCCAAGCTTTTTCCAAACTCATTACGCAACACATCATCAACAGAATGAATGATAAAATCAACAACCTCAACGGGTGTATAAACAATCCCAAGCTTATCCGTGGTTTTCTTAAATGCCTTGGCAAAAAAACTTTCATAAAGTTTGATAATAAGATTCTGTTTTGCATGAGTTTCTGTAATACCTGCTGTACAGAATGTGACACTTTTGTAAAATTGATCAAGATCTTTGGTTTTTTCTTCAATGTTCGTTTTATCCAGTTCTCTTAAGATCTTGTCCATGGCTTGCGAAATGGCATTGTTCTGTACAAATTCATTACCGTAAAATAAAGCTTCAAACACGGGACGCGTGACAAGATGTTGCGCTAACATCTCAATCGCTTCCTCTTGTTTAATATCGCTGTTTACGTTGTTTTGTAATTCCTTATGGAAGGCATCAAAGGCGTGAAAGGCTTCACTGTTTTCATCAGCAAGCAGGTTTTGAAGATGCGTGATATGGTTTTGAGCAATCTCAGCAACATTGTTCGCCCAAATGCCCCAATAATCCGTGATTTTAAAACTATCCAGAAAAATGGCTTTGACAAAATCAAAAAATTCAGAACGGCGGAATAGGTCTCCTTGTCCTCCAGATACCGATTGAGATTTGCTTTCTGCTGTTCCAATGACACGTCCAGAACTTTCTGTTTTGGATGGTATCGAGATCTCATCAACCGTTGTGGTAAGCTCTTTTAATTCATTGGCTCGTTTAATCTCTATAATTTCAATCGTATGGCTGCTATCTTGTCCTAAAGACATCTGATTAATTGTCCGAGCAAGCCTTTCGTCATGAGAATGTAAAGCATGCAAAACTTGCCAAACAACACGGTATCTCTTATTGTTTTTTAAAGCCTTTTTGGCTTCTAAGTGTGAAGGAATGATAATGGGTAAAATGATATAGCCCGTTTTTTTATTTGGAGCACGACGCATCACACGCCCTACTGCCTGTATCACATCCACTTGGCTATTGCGCGGGTGTAAAAACATGATGGCATCAAGAGCAGGGACATCAATCCCTTCTGAAAGACACCGAACATTGCTTAAGATCCGACAAACGTTTTGCCCCGCATCTTCTTTAAGCCAATCCAATTCCTCATTGCGTTTTTTGACGCTTTGCGTTCCGTCAATATGTCTTACTTCACAGTTTAGAAAGGGAACGGTTTGAAGGAAATCATCAATATGAGATTTGATAATTTTATTAAAGAGCTTTGTTATATATTGAGAGGTGTTAATGTCTTTGCAAAAAGCTAAAGCACATTGCATGGGCTCTGTATCATCATCATCAACAGCCGCTTGCTTATCTATTTTGGTAAGTGCTCTATAACAGCCAATAATTTTTGCCGCATCATCTAAATCAATTTCACGGTTTTCATTGGCAATAATCTCCTGTATGGCTGGTGTGATATAGGTTTCATTAATACCCAAGACCACAATCTTGTAAGGAGTTAAAAGTTCATTATCGACAGCTTCCGCGAAGGTATAATGATGAAGTTGTTTGCCATAAAGGGTTTCATCGTCCATAGATGCCAAAACAGCATTGATCTCATCCGCCCGCCTTTTAGCAGTGTCACTAAAGATACGCGGCGTTGCTGTCATATACAGACGTTTTTTGCCCCGAATGATGCTGTTATCGTGAACCTTGATAAATTCTGATTCATTGTCTTCACTTCCCAATGAAGCTCCAGTCGTTCTATGGGCTTCATCACAGATGATC
>NZ_JBHIPC010000016.1:0-5748 GCF_042195765.1 Bartonella sp. AP3QHHD | reverse complement strand
GCTCTTATGTCATCTCTTCTTTTGTCTTATGTGTAGCCTGTATAGCCAAATCCTCAAAACAATCCGCTAACTTTTTGTAACTGTAAAATTTTTTCATATAATGATGGATTTAATCCGCTTGGGTCTGGGTCATAATATTCTTTTTCTAAAAAATCCCCAAGCAAGTTACCAAGGACTTCAAGCGGTTCTTCGCATTCCACATTGATTGCACGTAGCCATGCTTTAACTTTTTCGGATTTTGTACCTTCTGGAATCTCAGAAGGAGCAAATGATGCAATAAACAAGTTATTTAACTCCTTACACGTATAATGGTACGCAAACATTGGAGGAAGTAGTCCAATGATTACAGGAGGGATTTTGTTTTTCTGAGATATTTTTTGCGGAGACGATAATTGCATTTTATGGCTTTATAATATCAAAAAGTGGTGTGGAGTGGTTTTTAGAGTATGATTTTATTGCCTGACCTTGTATAGAAGGTCGCGCAACAATTTTGTGGCTTATATAAGATTTGTGAAAGATAAATGCCATATTGTGTTTTATTTTTTCTCCTTTCATTGTTATAACAGTGAAGGGGGGAATAATGTGTGATAATTCGAAAAATATAGAATGATAACAGAAGTATAATTTTGTATTATCGTAACTGCAATAGCATTCTTTATTGGCAGATTGTTTATTGGAGAGAAGGAAGTAGGCAATGCGCATAATCCCTGAACGGAAGGTTTTGTGACAAGAATTTCAATAATGGCATGTTACTAAATGTTGTGTGTGTTCTTTGCTTGTCAGAAAAAGTAGATGGCGCTCTTTATTTGCATAACCGGTATCGAGTAATGAGTAATGCGGGAGGCTAGTTTAAAATCTCGTTTATTCCGTTAAAGCTTACTGTTTTCTATAAAAAGACTGTTTTCATGATATCCGCTGTTAATCTCGCGTATTTGGTAGAGATGAAAATATAAACGTTTATCGTGTCTGTAAGGGAGCTTGAAGCAATGAAGTTATGTGTAAAAGAGTTCTGAAAAGCTTCTTTTGTCCGTAAAACTTATAAGGAAAATTTAAAGGCAGGAAAATGTTAGAGAAATCTAAGAGTACGCTGTGAAAATCAAGAAACAGTCTTTTTAGAGATGGTTTGCGGTCTGTCATCGTGCTTCATGATTTTCAATGTTTTTAAAATTTCTTTCTCAATGAGAGAGGGCTTTTTTATTAAAGCGGGGGAGATTTGTTATGACAGTTAACAATGAAATGGAGAGAAGATGCTGCTTTACCAGCTGTTTTTGTCGCTTCAGTTTCATTTGAACCTATTGTGATTATGAAAGCATAGTGATTCAATGACTTTGAAAAGGGGGAATAACATTATCAAGTTTGCAATACAGTGCGATTTTTTGCATCGCGATGCGTGGCAGAAGATGGTCAGCATTTGGGGGCATTGTGGGTTCTATATTCTATGCTGGTTCTGTAGGGCGTCTGTTAGCGCATTTATGGAACTATTCCGCATTGAAACGCGTGCTTAATTTCGTGGATCTTTGCAAAGGTCTGATCAGAAAATCCCATATTTCAAGAGGTTTTTAGAGGGATTTAAAAGCACAGAGGTATCATAAAATTACAAACACCGTACGTTACTGGAGGTGATCAATTTTAGAGCTTAAGGAGCTTATCGGTTTAGTGTTCTTTCATAAAAATGATGAAGGCTGTGTTCAATGTCTCAGTGTGTTGGTTTCTCGAAAAGTGGTAAATGCTGTATGATTTTATATGCCATTGCCAATGTTATGGATAGGGTGTTCAAATAAAGCATATCATAAATCAAAATTCTTCTCTTTACGCGATAAGAGGAGGGCTAGGCAAAACAGTAAAAATGCAGCGATAGAGAATATGAAGAATACGATATATGTTTGGTTTAAGGACAGGGATTCTTCTGTCAGCGAATGGATCAAAAAGCCAGCGAATATACCCCCTAAGGCACCACCTATTTGCTGTAATATGCGTGTGATAACGGCTGTATCTTTGACGTATAAACTGTTGACATATTGGATGGGGGCGGAAAGGCAGACAATGGTGGCGATGCCAAGTCCTATGCCTCTTAGCAAGAATCCTAGTCCATCCATGCTTATATTATAGCCGAAGCATAATAACCCAAAGCTTGATATCACTAAACCAATTCCTATCATGAAAAAGGGAGATTTTTCTTTCCATTTTTGGTAAATAAATTTCCTGCCAATCCACGCACCTACTCCTTGCAGAGCAAGGAGGGCACCGATGATGAGAAGGCTCTTTTCATAGTTTCCTCCCATGGCAACGGCTAGTGGGAAATAAACGAGGAAGCTATAAAAAAGAAATGAAGCAACGAGCCCCATGATCATGAGCAATGTATAGCGCGCATTTTGAAATCCGCTAAAGACGATTAATTTGTTTTTTGCTTTCTGATTAGAAACAATGAATAATATGAGAGATATCACGGCTATAAGCGCTAGGATAAAGAGGGCGTTGTGGTTATTGATATTTCTGGCTTCTGTGAGGTAAAAAAACGAAAGAAGGGAGATGGAAAACGCTAAAAAAGCAAATAAGTTAAATTTTGTTTTTGTTGTTTCGTTGCTCTTTAAATGTTTTGCTCCAAGGGTGAGTGCCAATAAAATAAGCGGAATATTGATAAAAAATAACAAACGCCAAGACACATACTGAGCAAGCGAGGCGCCTACCAGCGGACCAAAGGCAGGAGCGAAAACTGTTGGTACGGCTATGGTGCCCATGGCTTGGCGCACGCGTGTCTGTCCAAATTGTAAGGCAATGATGGTTTGGCTAAGGGGCAGCAAAAGACCGGTCCCAAAACCTTGAACGATACGGGCAGATATAATAGTTGGAAAATTATAGCTTAATCCTACCCCCAGTGATCCAAGCATAAAAATGAAGCTTGCAAGAAGCCAAGTGCTTTTGATACCTATTCTTCCTTGCACAAAAGCGGCCATTAGCAGCCCTGGAACGGTGGCGAGAAAATAGGATGTTACAACCCATTGTATATTATTTTCTCCGACTGAAAAATAATGCGCAAGGTTAGGAAGGATGACATTGACAATGCTCCCGTCCAGCAGAGGAAGTATGCTGGAAATAATGACGGTATATATGACATACCTTTCTGTTTTTGTATAGGAATCTACCTTTTGCATTATTATGCCCCCTGTTGATATTCTTTAAAATATTGTCCCCGCCCCATTCCCAGACTTTTAAAAATTAACATGTGTTTGTGATGGCTGTGGTTTTGATATTGGGATAAATGTGATTGGGAGCGCTGATGGTCCCCTTGTATATAATCCCTCTTCCTCCAAAATGAAGCCATCAGTTAAGCTGATGTCAATGAGTTTATCGAGGAGTCTATTTGCCGTCAACTCAATCTGCATGAGAGCAAAAGCAGAACCTACACAAACGTGCACGCCTGCTCCAAAGGCTAAATGGTTTGCGGTCCTTATGAGACCCGCCCCAGTTTTACTGCCCCGTTTACGTTCTGGTATAAAATGATTGGGGTTCACAAAAATATCAGGATCACGGTTAGCTGCTCCAATCATACAAAAAACAAGAGAGTCGGCTGGTAATGTGACTCCTGCGAACTCTATCGCTTGATTGGTTTGGCGTGGTATAAGCTGAACGGGAGAAGTCAAGCGCAGTGTTTCTGTAATTGCATCGCCAAGAAGTCTCCTGTCATTTTGGATTTTTTCTAATTCATTTGGGTGTGTGAGTAAATGATAAAAAAGATAAGCTAATGTTTTATCAGCAGGCTCTATGGCGGCCAATAACATGTTAAGGACGAGAGCAACTATTTCAGAAGTTGTCATGCTATTAGCATCATTTGTTTTCTGGAATAAAACAGAGATTAAATCTTCTGATGAATTTTTGTCCCATTCTTCTATAAGTTGTGTTAAATAAGAGATGATATCTTTGCTGCACGATAAGCTGAATTCTTTTTCCTCATCTGATTGGTTTAGGCTGGTGACAAAAGATGCAACTCCCTTATGCCACATGGATATATCCTTGTAGCGATCTATTGGTAGGCCTAAGACCATTAATGTAACAAGCACACTATAGTCTTTACCGAATTCATTTATAATATCTATTTTCCCTTTTGCAAGATGCGGCACGAGAAGCTGGTCTATTATTTCTTCAATAATTTTAGTATAGTGCGTGCGGAACATTTTTCCAGTAAGTTTTGAAAGTATGGCGTGCCGCTTGCTATGGTGCTCATGCCCTTCCATTTGTGCCAATACGCGATCGCCCATTACCGGCTCTGCTCGAACGGCTAAGGGCGCTGTTGTAAAGCGGGTATCCTTCAAAATTGCGCTGACATCTTCATAGTGGCCAAAAAAATAAGCTTTAAGATTTTCATCCCAAAGAACAGAGTTAGAAGAATGTACAGTTTGGTATATATTGTATGGATTTTTTTGGAAATTTTTGTCCATAACGTTGAATTTAATAACGTTGCGCATCATTCATTTTCCCCTGAATCTTCAATCATAAACTGGTTCTTCTCATAAGTTTGCGTACATATCGAAACAATTCCGTGACCTTGTTGTTTATCAACACAGAGAGGTTGTTCACCATTGAGCAACAATTCTCCAACCGGCCATTCACGATGGTAAGCTAAAACTGAGTTTTCTCTATTAAGTAAAGATGGGCTATTTACGTAGAAAGGGATTTCATCAAAAATATATTCAAGAGAAATATTTGTTGTTTCTAAATTCTTTGTTTCTTCAATTGATAATCCCACGCTTTTTGCCCGACGTTCAACTGCTTGTATTGAGAGAAGTCAAGAATGCGAAATGATTTTTCTAAATTATAAGAATCATGAATATTATATAATATGCGTCTTATGCGATTGAGCTCTTTTTTTGTTTTCCTCTCTGCTTTAGCCTTAGTTGATCCAGAAGCTAATATAAGAAGCATGGCTGATTCTATATCTGGGAGCAATACGTCAATATCTTTGAATTTCTTTGCAGCCCAACATATGAGCTCAGTGATATATTTTTCTGAAAACCTTGTGTTGAACGGACTTATACCGATCATAAGATGTTGCTTCATCGCAATTAAACGAGAGCAGTTTTCCGATTGTCCCCTTATAGAAAACGAAAGACGGTTCATTACGTCTATTTCTTTTTGTAAACTCACACTCAATCCTCCCCCCCCGCATTCTATTATGGTGATTGTGGGAATATAATTTATTTAAAGAACTGATAACCAATTATCGAATAGTGTCCCATTATGTAACAAATAAAAAGTGTCTTGTAAAGGCAATTACGGATAATTAATCTGTTAAGTTAACGTAAGATACACACGGGTATTTGTACCACTTTAGTCATGAACATGGGAGAGACTCCAAATCCCGATGTATAGGGTTTGACGTTTACCCAGTGCTGGAATGTTAAGAGGAGATGTGCAAGCATTGAATTGAAACCCCAGTAAACGGCGGCTGTAACTATAACGGTTTTAAGGAAGCAAGACTACTTGTCGGGAAAATTCCGATCTGTACGAATGGTGTAACGAGCTTCTCCGTTGTCTCCAACGTAGACTCAGTGAAATTGAACGCACTGTGAAGATGGAAAGTTTTGGCCGGTTAGATAGAAAGATGACATAGTCCGCTAACTATCATTAAGTCCCTTTTTTTGCACGACACTGTTCAAGATAAAACCTAAGATGCCAATGATAAACAGTGTGCTTTGGGTGTGATGCACTTTTACAAAACCAGCTCCTAGAAAGCCAAGGCACACCGCTGTT
>NZ_JBHIPC010000015.1:6358-117869 GCF_042195765.1 Bartonella sp. AP3QHHD | reverse complement strand
AAAGTGTCTTTTCCGATGTAGCGTCCCGCATAACCAATTGCTAAACATAAAAGTATAACGGCAGCAGCGATAGGGATAATCGCTTTCAAGTCTGTCTGTAACTCTGTTAGAGCTGTCTTCGCGTTTTGTAAAGTTTGTACTTGGGCTTGTGCATGAGCAGAACTATTCATAAAGAACGCAGTCATAGCAGCAGAAATTGCGATGATTTTGTTGTTACTTTTCGATTGAATACTAGTTAATTTTTGCATATTTCACTCTTATTAAAATCTAGATAATATTTTTATATAAATAAACATATTGTATTTTATGAGTCATAATTAACGCCACTATGGCTTAAATAGCAGAGTAACAAGTTGGGTTGCAGAACCTGCGACGACAACACCTACTGCCCAACGTACAAAAGTGTCTTTTCCGATGTAGCGTCCTGCATAGCCAATTGCTAAGCACAACAGTATAACGGCAGCAGCGATAGGGATAATTACTTTTAAGTCTGTCTGTAAATCCTTTAGAGCCGTCTCTGCATTTTGTAAAGTTTTTACTTTGGCTTGTGCATGAGCAGAACTATTCATAAAAAATATGGTCAAAGCTGCTGAAAATGCAGCAATTTTATTACGAGCTGTTGTGTGAAGAATATTTAATTGTTTCATGTTCTTTATCCTGATTAAGATTAAAACTCCCACAAATGACCCCTCGTTCATGAAGAAACTTAAAAAGATATTTTGGATCAGCCCAAGTTCTTAGTTTTCCTCTTTGTGTAAGTAACGTATATTTATTTGGTTTTCCGGTGATTGGATCATCGGAAATAAACGTGAAATACCATTCCCTTTCTGAAAGCATCACGACTGTAATCTCACGTGCTGCTTTTTGACTAAATGCCATATCAACGCTGTTTTGTTCTATCATTTTCATTATCTTTGCCCTCAATTAGAAGAGATTTTTTTCAATCTTACTAATTAGAGCTTTAACATTTTCTTATCTACCTTTCATTATAATATCCTATCAAAATTCTGGGTTTTCGTGAAAATATCAATCATCACTCTAGCGAGCCTCTCGATGAAGAAAATCTTCAGCTGAAAAAGCATCGTGGGCACTACTTTCTTTATGTGTAAATGCATCTTCCTCTCCTTTTGAAGAGAGAGGAAGAGAATCTACTTTAGTTGTCTGTTCTGGTTCTTCTTTTTTAAGCTTTACAGGCTCCTGCAAGCCTTCATTTCCTCGTACAGCAGCTTTTACTCCAATATATGAAGTAATTTTTTGCATAGAGGTGTGGTTTGAGTTTTCTGTATTGTAAAAATTCAGCACAGACTGCAAAGTCGCTTTTTCAAAGATGCACTTTGATGTTGTTTGTTCATAGCAGTAAGTTAAAGCGCTTTGCACAGCTGTAAAATTTCCGCAAAAATCAAATGCATCAAAAAGAGAAAACAATTTCACATTTATAACATCAATTTGCTCTAAAATTATGTTAAAATTATGTTTATTCTGGCTAAACTGTTCAGTTATTGGGATTGTTTCCTTAAGCTGAGATGATTGATAGAAGAAGTTATCTTTATCATCTGTTACATAGACATTGTCCCGCGTTTCTTGTTCGGCAACAACTGAAAATGTCATGGGAGGCATATTGGATATGTATGCAGCAGCAAAAAATGTGAAATCTGGAACAATCATTAGCAATACACCTTATTATGAAGAATTTTATTAATACAAATGCTAATTCTGTGTTGTGCTTTTTCTCGTTGTCTTTTGATTTTATAAATTTGTAGAATGAGATTGTTTAGCTTAGAATATTCCTTGTGATTATTGCTTTGTTCTCTTCTAAGAATATTTCTAATATATGCGAATATCCAACCAACAAGATAAAAGTGTGGAATAAAATATAGTACATTACGCCAACTAATATTATTGGAATCACGAAGAAAGGCGCTGCTTTTAAAAAATAATAATCTTTGATACTGTATTGAAGCTGCTTGTTTTATATAATTCTCTAGTTGCAAAAATCTTTTCAAAAAAAATTTATACGAAGTAAAAAGCCGTTGTGTATGAGGGGAGGTTTTCTTGTCATAATGAACTACACCATCAATATACAGAGAGGGCTTGTTCTTTGTTGCGTATTGCCATAACTTATAGAGTGACGATTTATATTTACTTTTGACTACTGATTCATGAGAGTCAGAGAGGTGTGATGGTGTTTGAGCACTGCATTTAGCAGTTCCAGCGATTGAGCTGAAAAAAGATGCAGTGGCGGTAATTGATATACCAATAAACAGTTCTTTGTGGCTCAAAGCACATCTCCGTCAAAGTGATATATGTATCGTAATTTTAATTTCGATAATAAATGGACAAAAATTGTCTATAATTGTGTTTAAAATATGTCAAAAAGAAATTCTTTTTTGCAAGGGGAGTAATTAAGGTGAATGATCTCAAAAATATGAATTTTGATGAACTACAAGAGATGCGTACACAAATCGATGTGGAATTAAAAAAACGGCAAGCAAAGGAAAAGCAAAATGCGCGACGAAAAATTCTTGAAATTGCTAATGCCCATGGAATTGATATCGCTGATCTTGTGAGCAAAGAGCGCCATTATAGAAATCCCAATAACCAATGGGAATTATGGAATGGGCGTGGACGTAGACCTAAGTGGATTAAAGAGTGGTTGGAGAATGGGTATACACTTGATGAACTCGAAGTAACGTAACACGTGTGCGATCTTTACAAGATAAGGGAATACCAAGGAATGTAAATGCAAGAAGTATGCTCTTTTGGGTAATTTAATTGTATAAATATACTGAACGAATATATTAAAGTATTGAGTTACCAAATACAATGATAGGGAGCGTGAAAAAGTTTATTTAAATGCAAAAGGTCTTGTTGTTATAATCTGGCAAGCATAATGATGATGCCAGATTGGAATATTGTAATTGCTTTTGGCATTTGAGAGAGGGGGATATTTTACTTCTTTTTATCGTTTCATTAACGGTGCTCTTTTTAGTCTATGTAAATAAAGAGTTTTATTGATTATTTACAAAAATGGTCGAAATGAGAATAATTTATTGCATAGGGATTTTAACTCAATATGTAAAATGATAATTTTATCAATTAATATGTTAATAAATTAGCATACTTATATTTTTGAAATACTGTTCTGTAGAACAAGCCTGATGTTATAGGTTTTGTTTGGTCTTTTTTCTGTAAGATTATATACGAGGCATTTACTTTATTTATCGTTCGTTTAGTTGAGATGAGTGAGTATATAGAAAAATGGAAAATTTCTATGGCTGTTATGGGTTTTATAGAATTTATGACATATTTCTGAGCGTTTGTGATTAAAACTCATTTATGAGCGTTTATGAATAATGAATAAAGAGCGTATTTGAAAATAAAAGGATTGGATCATTTCTATTGCAGTTTATCTTCTTTTATGGTGTGAAATAGAGGGATGATATGCGGTTTTACAATTGTGTGTGATGGTATAGAGTACGGAACACTTTGTTATATATTGGAATATTTTTTCTAAAGTCGTGTGGTATTCCACAATAAGTTAAAGAGTTTGTCTGAGAAGCAGAATGCCCCAAACGGAATACATTTATGTTTCCAATTTACGCGCTTTTTTAAAAGAAAAATTTTTCAATGCAACTAAGCTTATTTTATAGCGCTTTTCGTGAATAGTATAACGTAAAAGTCCCTATGAGCATATAAAATCCATTGTACACCACCATTTTTACTTCAATAAAAAGTATAAGCCGGCGCCATTATATACTTTACTCGCCTACAATGTTGCTAAAGTCCTTAGTTCTTGAGAGGGGGAGACTTTTTGTTGCTTTGTTTAATTGTTTTTATTTATACGACACTCTCACTTGTGATGTACAAGCGAATGATTTTGATTGCTTCAACGTGAGAGAGATTTGAAATAAGGGTATTTTATGATCTTTAGATTTCTCACTCAATATGAGAACAATGAACTTATTATTGTAAATAAAGTGTTGTGTGCTAAAAAGTCTTGTTTATTTTGTTATGCCGTGAAATGGCTTCTTTTAAGGTGTGGTGATATAAGGTAACCTCTTTGAGACATTAAACGTTTTTTCAGTGCATGGTGAATATTCTTAGAATGTAGCTTGCTTGTCGAGTTTTATGTTAAGTGAAATATGGGAGGAGGAAGTCAAAAAAAAATTACTCGACAGGAATCCGGTTTGTAAATAGATTGGATGAGATAGGAATTTTTTGTTCTTTGAAGGAGGAAGGCAAAGGTTGTAAAAAAGTGAAATAGTATGAATTTTTGCTTAAAGTGGGAAGCCATGTAGAAGACGTGGGGCATTTGGAGAGAGTCCGGCAGCTTCTTGAATGAAGTATTTTTTTATTTTTGGTGCTTGATTAATGATTCCAAGTCCGGTATCGCGGAGCATCCGTAAAAGAAGGCTATCATTAGAAAAGAGTTTATTAAGCCAATCATTGCTTAAAGCCATACGGACAATTTCAAAACGTCTCCAGCTTTGATAGCGCTCTAAAGCCGTGAGGGAGCCAATGTCAAGACCTAGTCGTGCTGTTTCAATAATCACTTCAGCGAGGGCAGCGCTATCGCGTAATCCTAAATTGAGTCCTTGTCCTGCAATGGGGTGGATGGTATGGGCGGCATCGCCAACGAGAGCAAAACGTGGTTTAACGCATTGACGTGTTAAAGAAAGACTCAAAGGAAAAGCTTGACGTTCGCCATCCCAAGAGAGTTTGCCTAATCGATGGCCAATGCGTCTTTCGAGTTCTGTTTCAAAAATAAGTGCATCAGCTTTGAGATAATATTGCGCAGTTTTATGATCTTCATTCCACACAATGGCGGATCGGTTGCCTTTGAGAGGGAGAAGAGCAAAAGGACCGGCAGGTAAAAAATGTTGAATTGCTTGACCATTATGGGGTTTTTCATGTTCAACTGTGCAGATAATTGCTGTTTGTTTATAGAGATGAGAAAAGTTTTTAAGATCTGCTTTTTGGCGTAATTTCGAATGGGCTCCGTCAGCTGCAATAAGCAATTTTGTTTGCCAAACCTCTTCATTATTTAAAGTAACGGTTGTATGTTGGTCTTCTTGATGAAAATCAATGACACGGGTGTTTGTAATAACAGGGATATTGAGATCTTTGACACGTTTTTTTAAAGTGTTGATGAGTTCTCTATGCTCTACCATAGCAGCAAAGGGCTCGCCGGGATTAATGTCGCCTTCAAAGGTTAAAAGAGTAGGTTTGACAGGATCATTTGTGCTTGTATCTGTGATGATCATTGAATGAATGGGTTGCGCATAGGGTTTTATAGATTCCCAACATTGTAATTGTTTTAACATACGAATAGAAGCAGCAGCAAGGGCAATGGTTCGTATGTTAGAAGCAGGGGTATCTCCTTGTGGAGCAGCATCAACGATTTTTATTTTCAGATTAGGGGCTGTTTGCTTGAGTGCTGTCGCTAGGGTTAAACCGACAGCTGCCCCCCCTGCAATGAGCAGATCACATTGTTTAGTTTTATGAGATTTAATTTTTTTATTGGGTTGTACGTTTTTATTGCGATTAGAACACACAATACTTCTTCCATTGTTTATAGTTTGCTTTCTTTTAAAAAGAATATCTTTTTACATTGCCTAAAATATCTTAACTTTTACTTTTCTCTCTGCTTTACAAGAACGAGGTTTCTTTTTGGCGCCAATCTGATGACGGATTGGTTTTTCAGAGTTTTTCTGCTTAATCATTTATGTGATTCATCTTACAGATTTATCGGATAAGCTTTTTTGAATATTCCTCTTCAATTCTTTTTACACTTGGTTGATAAAAAAGAAAACTAAAAATAAACAAAGATGGTCGTGTATTTTTTAAGTTGTGTGAGTTACTTCAGTATGCCTGTCCTGAAGGGGGATATTTAGTTAGTATGATAGATAAAAAATTGTTGTCATTCGTGATGGTTAAAACAGTATTCATATTTTGCCGTTATCATTATGTAGCATAAAAAATATTATTTGTTGAGGAAGGTGCCTATAGGACCCATGTGACATTTTAACACATGAGGTGTTTTTTGGTTGATCGTGTGATAAATATCTTGGGAGAGCTTTTTGTGTGCCTTATGAAGGATAGTCTCTTAGGGTGGTGATATATGAGTGATATGAAGTGGTTAGAAGGTAGAACGCGCTAGATAAGACGTCGGATTGTTTACAGGCTATTTGTTTACAGATCGGTACAGAGTTTTAAGCTTCATCCTTTTTTAAGAGAGAGAGGGAGTTATAACTCTTTAAAATATGAAAGTTTTGTATTTGGAATTGATAGATGCACCGAAGTTCTTCTCCTTATGATTCATTAGAAGTGCGAAATTCTCAAGGTTCGCGTCTTATTGAGATGTTTTTACGTCAGATAGGGGTATTTATTGGGCTTGGGCTTTTGGGCTTTATTATTTTTTGTGTGTTTGCTTTGGCGACGTGGAATGTTGAGGATCCATCTTTAACCCATGCAAGTACAAATGAGGTTACAAACCTTATGGGGTGGATGGGGGCAATTTTTTCAGATTTTATTATGCAGTTTTTTGGCTTGGCAAGTCTTTCTGTTTTGTTGCCACCGTTATTTTGGTCTTTTCTCTTGTTGGCGCAAAAGAATATCTACAATTTGACTTTGCGCTTTTTTTTATGGGTGCTATCAACGATTTGTTTTTTAATTGCTTTTGCCCTTATGTCACCTGTTGCTTCTTTTACTTATTGGCCATTGCCAATGGGATTAGGAGGGGTTTTAGGAGATAAAGTTTTAAGTGTTGCTTCTTCAGTCTTTCCTCTTTTTCTTTCTCCTCCTTACACGGTGTTTTTCAGTGTTGTTTTTATTCTTTTAGGTTTTTTCACCGCTGCTTTTGCTGGTAATGTGATATGGCGGCGTCGAACAAAGAAAAGAAAAGAAAAAAGCATTCCCAAAGACGAAATCGTTAATCCAGTCTTTGAGTTGGAAGAAGATACGGAATATGCCGCAGAGGAGGATCGTGAAAATCATGGTTTTTTTGCGACAACTTGTGGCGCTCTTTTGCATCTTTTTTATTTTTTTCAAGCGCGTTTTTTTCGTTTATTCTGTTTCAAAAGGCGTTTTCAGAGTAAAGGGCAAGGAAAGCCATTTGATCGGATTGAGCCAACTTTTTTAGGTGAAAAAGTAAAGTGTGAGGAAAATCAAAATAAAGCCTATATTTCTCCTGTTAAAAATCGAAAGTCTTTAACAGCTTCTTCAAAGGGTGGTTTTGTTCTTCCTCTTGTAGATTATCTTTCGGTTCCACCACCGTCTGTTAAGGATGCAAAACTTTCTCCTGCTATTTTAAGAGCAAATTCTCAAGAGCTTGAAGGGGTTTTGTTAGATTTTGGGGTCAAAGGAAAAATTATAGATGCTTGTCCTGGACCGGTGGTAACTTTGTATGAATTTGAACCGGCTGCAGGCATTAAGTCTTCCCGTATCATTGGTTTGGCAGATGATATTGCACGCTCGATGCGTGCGATTTCGGCGCGTGTTGCGGTGGTTCCAGGACGTAATGTTATTGGAATAGAATTGCCTAATGCAAAGCGTGAGATGGTTTATTTACGAGAAATGTTGCAGGCGCAAGAATTTATTGACAGCAAAGCCAAGCTAGGACTTGCTTTGGGTAAGACAATCGGGGGGGAAGCTGTTGTTGCAGATTTAGCAAAAATGCCCCATCTTTTGGTTGCTGGTACAACAGGATCGGGAAAGTCTGTTGCTATCAATACAATGATTTTATCATTGCTTTATCGTATGACACCTGAACAATGTCGTCTCATTATGGTGGACCCGAAAATGCTTGAGCTTTCGGTTTATGATGGCATTCCCCATTTATTAACACCCGTGGTGACAGATCCTAAAAAAGCCGTGATTGCTTTAAAGTGGGCTGTTCGTGAAATGGAAGAACGCTATAGTAAAATGTCAAAACTAGGCGTTCGTAATATTGATGGGTTTAATGCACGTCTTAGGGAAGCTGCAAGTCAGGGAGAGACAATGGTGCGGACAATTCAAGTTGGATTTGATCGCGAGACCGGTGAGCCTCTTTATGAAACGGAAACACTTGATTTTAGTCCTATGCCCTATATTGTTGTCATTATTGATGAAATGGCTGATTTGATGATGGTTGCTGGTAAAGACATTGAAGGCGCGGTTCAACGCTTGGCACAAATGGCACGTGCTGCCGGTATCCACGTGATTATGGCGACACAGCGTCCTTCCGTCGATGTTATTACTGGGACGATCAAAGCCAATTTTCCTACACGTATTTCTTTTTCTGTGAGTTCAAAAATTGATAGCCGAACAATTTTAGGTGAACAGGGGGCCGAGCAATTATTGGGACAAGGAGATATGCTCTTTATGATGGGAGGAGGACGTATTCAACGTGTGCATGGTCCTTTTGTTGCGGATGATGAAGTGGAGCAGGTTGTTGCGCATCTCAAAGCGCAAGCACGACCTGATTATTTGGAAACAATTACGCAAGAAGTTGAAGAGGATGGTGCTGATGTTTCTTTGGCTTCTCCTTCAGAAGATGATCCCTATAGTCAAGCTGTTGCTATTGTGCTTCGTGATCGTAAGGCTTCGACTTCTTATATTCAACGCCGTTTAGGCATTGGTTATAATCGTGCTGCGACACTGATTGAGAGGATGGAAGAAGAAGGTATCATTAGTCCAGCAAATCACGCAGGGAAACGAGAAATTTTAGTGCCTGCTGAAGAAGAGCGCTTTTGAAAAATCTTTATAGTTGTTTTTTATAATATCTTATAAAACAAGTGTTTGTTTACTGTATCGTAGAAAGTCTGCATTTTCATACACCAGTTCTCGATTTGCGATAGCTCCTTGGCACTTGGAACTCTTTATAAGGGGATTCTTTATCTTATATAACTTTTATCCACACACCAACCTTGCTTGTAATGTGCAAGCAAATGATTTGAGTTGATTCAATATGAGAGAGTATGTGATGAAAGAATCTTATTGTATTTGGCGTTATGATTTAAGTTAAAAAGATAAATTATTATAAATCAATATCTTGGTATAAAATAATGTTATTGCGAATGTAGGGGTGTAAAAGCATGTAAGACTTGATATTTAAGTGTCTTTTTAAGTGCGCTCTAAATATTTAGGGCAAGGCTGATCTGTCGAGTCTTAATATAAATGAATTATATGGGGTGGGAAGCTAAGTGAAATTTGCTAAACTCCAAACTGTTTACAGAGCGGTTGTGGTGAAAATTTTTATTCTTTTGGGTGAGAAGGAAGTCAAAAAAGTATTTTTGATACTTAAAAGAGCTTTCAGGTTTGCGAGTAATATGTTTAGTCCTTAATCCATTATGTATTGACTATAATTTATGTTGCTTCATAGATTAGGGGTGGAAAAGAATATATTATGCGTTTAGAAAAGCAGGAAATTTGGATGCTTTCGGAAACTTAAACGCAGACTGATTATTTGGAAACGATACCGCAAAAAATAAAAAAGGATGTTTCTTTAGCTTTTTCTTTAGCAGATGATTCCTATTGTCAAGCTGTTGCTATTATGCTTCGTGATCGTAAGGCTTCAACTTTTTATATTCAATGTCGTTTAGGCATTGGTTATAACCGTGCCGCCACATTGATCGAAAGGATAGAAGAAGAAGGCATCATTAGTCCAGCTAATGATATGGGTAAGCGAAAAGTGTTGGAGATTGTCGAAGAAGAATACTTTTAAAAATCTTTTGATATTTTTTTCAAACAATATCTTTATCTTATAAAGAAGGGTATTTATTCGTCGTTGATCACTTAAGTTATGAATTATAAAGTCAATTAAGTATTGCTTGGGAGCATTTTTTATGAAAACGTCTTTTTTACCGCAAAGAAGAGTCTTTGGGTTGGTGGGAATTATTATCTTTTGGTGTTTAACTGTTCCTGTTTTTTCGCAAGCATCTAATAAAGTGATAAAGGCGCAAAATGTTGTGAATCACTTTGCGGCAATCAAAACAATGACAGGTGATTTTATTCAGTTTAGTCCAAAGGGAAAAATGTCTCAGGGGACATTTTATTTAGAGCGCCCAGGGAAAATTCGTTTCATTTACAAAAAAATGCCTTTACAGATTATTTCAGATGGCCAATTTGTAGGTATTAACAATCGGGCTTTGAATACTTGGAACTTTTCACAACTTTCGCAAACGCCAATGAAATTTTTGTTGGATGATAAAATTGATGTATCTTCTGGGCGCTTGTTCGCATTTCGCGAAGATCCAGGGGCTGTAACGATTGTTCTGCATGATAAAACGATTGGGGCAGGGCAAATAAGGATGGTTTTTGATTCTAAAGGCTCTGCTTTGCGACAGTGGACAATTGTTGACCAACAAAATTTGGAAACTACTGTGCAGATTATGAATGTGCGGACAGACGTCCGGTTCGCTAATGGGATGTTCACACTTCCTTCGAAGAAATGAAGAAAGAGTGTTACGTCATTGGGATTAAAACAAATGTTCTTTCGTATTGCAACTTGGAATATTAATTCTATTCGTTTGCGTCTTGCACAGGTTTTTCAGTATTTGGATCTCTTTTCCGTAGATGTTTTGTGTCTACAGGAAACAAAATGTCCAGATGCTTTATTTCCAGTGGAGGCTTTTGAAGCAGCGGGTTATAAGCATATCGCATTGAGTGGACAAAAATCTTATAACGGGGTGGCTATTGTTTCTCGTTTGCCTTTTAAAAAGGTAGAAAAGCGTTTTTTTTGCCAAAACCAAGATTGTCGCTATATCTCAGTTATTGTGGAAGCCCATGGGAGAAGCTTGCGGATTCATAATTTTTATGTTCCTGCTGGGGGAGATATTCCAGATGCTGATGTGAATGAAAAATTTCGTCATAAGCTTGATTTTTTAGAAGAAATGTCTTCCATACGTGCGGATCAAGGAGATGGTCTTTCTTCTCTTTTGGTGGGCGATTTAAATATTGCTCCTTTGGCAGAGGATGTTTGGTCTCATCAGCAATTGTTGAAGGTTGTAAGCCATACTCCTATTGAAACCAAGCGTTTACAGGATTTGTGTTGTCAAGGTGGATGGGTTGATCTGATGCGGTTGCATATTCCTGCTCCTACCAAGCTTTATACATGGTGGAGTTATCGTGCACGCGATTGGGCATTTACCGATTATGGGCGGCGGCTTGATCATGTTTGGTCTTCTCCTGATTTAGCACCTTTTGTTGTAGATCTTTCGATTTTTCGTGATGCGCGCGGATGGGAACGCCCTTCAGATCATATTCCTGTGCAAACTGTATTTGATTTTTCACGTCAAGTTTGAAATAAGAGGTAAATAAAGTATTAATATTAAATAATGATTCTGAAAGAATGCGGGAGACTAGATGTATATCAGAAATCTCAAAAGGGGCGCTTCTCGTGGATTACTTTCTATTGTCTTGTTGTGGTTGCTTTTGTCAGGATGTATGGTTGGTCCCAATTACCAGAAAACATCTTTTCGTGTTCCAGCAGTTTGGGGAGAAAAATCTGCACAGACTGCTGGACAGCCAGTTGCGCTTGCCGGATGGTGGCGGCGTTTGAATGACCCTGTTCTAGATGCATTAATGGATTATGCGATTTCTGGAAATAATAATGTTGCTGTTGCCAAAGCTCGGGTACGTGAGGCGCGTGCGAGTTTAGGACAGGTTGTGGGAACTCTTTTGCCAAATGTGTCCAATTCAATTTCAGGAACCCGTAGTCATTCTGCACAGTCTGATGCATTGTTAAACCAATACCGTAGTGGTTTTGATGCAAGCTGGGAGCTTGATTTTTTTGGTGGGCATAAACGAGCGGTTGAAGCAGCGCGTTATGGTCTTGATGCGGCTGTGGAAGATATGCGTGCTACCATGGTGACATTGTTAGGAGATGTGGCAACAAATTATGTACAAATGCGTGGTTGGCAACAGAAATTGTTGATTGTGCGTCAAATTGCTGTATCACAACGTAAAACCTATGAATTGATGCGTGCTAGATTAACAGCTGGTGATGTTTCTGAGCTCGATGTTTCAAATGCGCAAGCACAAATGGCAAATACAGAAGCAGATATATCACAGATGGAAGCGAATTTAGCAATGAGCGTTCATCGCCTTTCTGTCTTAATTGGTCGTGTGCCTACGGCATTGAAGGCTCTTTTACAAAAAAATGCTAAGTATGCAAAGATTCCACAACCGCGCTGGCCGATACCAGCAGGAATTCCAGCTGATATTTTGTTAACACGTCCGGATTTACGACGGGCAGAGCGTCAATATGCGCAAGCGACAGCGCGGATTGGTCAACGTGAAGCAGATCGCTATCCATCACTTACTTTAACAGGTAATATTTCGACAGCCGCAACGGCGATAGATCAGTTATGGAAAAATTCAACGATTGGCTGGTCTTTTGGACCTGGTCTGCGTTTTCCTTTTTTTAATGGAGGTCAGGTTGAGGCTTCTATTGCTGTCGCGCGTGCACAGCGTGATCAAGCTTTTATTACTTATCGGGCTGCTGTTTTGGGAGCTTTAGAAGATGTAGAAAATGCGTTGGTAAGATTAACTAAAGAACATCAACGCTTAGAAAAGCTAATCATTGCGAATAAAGCTTCTCTTCATTCCTTAAAACTTTCACGGAGTCTTTTTGAGAATGGAAATACCAGTTTTCTTGAATTGTTAAATGCTGATCGCTCTTATTATTCTGCACAAATGGCACTTAAAGATAGCCGTGTTTCTTTGGTTACACAATATATCACGTTGATGAAAGCATTGGGGGGGGGCTGGGATGGCGTTGTTGATGTATCACGTCCGGAAGTCGTTGATGGTGCACCTCGTTCGCGTGCAAAGGTAGGGAAATGAAAAAAAACTTACTCAAAAATTTCATTACAAAACACAAAAAACTTTCCTTCTTTTTAACTGCTATATTTCTCATTCTCTTGTTTTTATGGTTGCGTTCTGTTTTTTTTGGAACATCTACTCCAACTTATATAACAGCGGTGGTGAAGCGTGGGGATATTGAGGAAAGTGTTTTAGCTTCTGGTCTTGTACGTCCTTACCGGTTGGTGGCAGTTGGTGCGCGAGCAACAGGGCGTGTGGTGTCAATGCATGTTTCCCCTGGGAGTGTTGTGAAAGAAGGCGATCTCTTAGCAGAAATTGATCCTACAGATCAGGAAAATGATTTAAAAAGAAAAAAAGCAGCATTATCGCATTATTATGCGAGTTTGGTAGAACAAGAAGCCTATCTTTCTCTTGCACAGAAAAATTTAGAGCGTCAGAAAAAAATGATTGAAACACGTGCGGTTTCACGTGCGAACCTCGATGAGGCTACGACACAGGTGAAAATACGCGAGGCGCAAATTGAACAACTTCGTCAGCAGATTGTGCAAGCACAAATTGATGTGGAAAGTGCAGAGGTTAATTTAGGTTATACACGCATCACTGCCCCTTCAGCGGGAACGGTTTTGGCAACAGTTGTGGAAGAAGGGCAGAATGTGAATGCGGTTCAGTCGGCGCCAACAATTGTTATTTTGGGTGATTTATCAAAGATGACGATCAAGGCGCAAATCTCAGAAGCAGATGTTCTTAAAGTCCGAGCTGGACAACCACTTTATTTTACAGTTCTAGGTAATTCACAGCGTCGTTATGAAGGCGTTTTAGAAAAAGTAGAGCCGGCTCCTGAAACAATTCGTGCTGATGTGAGTATTAATCCTGGTATGGTGAGTGGTTCTAGTGCTTTAATCTCATCGGCTATTTATTATAACGGAATTCTACATGTTGATAATGCGGACAATTTTTTGCGAACCTATATGACTGCTCAAGTTCATATTATCTTAGGGCGCGCACAGAATGTCTTGTTGGTTCCAAGTAATGCTTTACGCGATGAGACAAGAGAGCGTAAAGCATGGGTTTCTGTTTTGGTGGGGGAAAATAAGTTGGTTACTAAACAGGTGAGCGTTGGGTTGAATAATAAGGTTATGGCAGAGATTATTTCAGGACTTAACGAGGGTGATGTCGTCGTCACCAGTTCGTCTGATGGAGTGATGCCCGAGTCTTCTAACATGCATAGCGAAGACGAGAGTTAAAGCATGAGCACAAATCAAGCAGATGCTGTCTTCGTCTTGGAAAATATTGTGCGTAAATTTCCTGCGGGCGAAGCGTTTGTTACCGTTTTGAAAAACATCAATCTTACCATTAAACGTGGTGAAATGGTGGCAATTGTAGGTGCTTCCGGTTCAGGTAAATCTACCTTGATGAATATTTTAGGCTGTCTTGACCGTCCAACTTCTGGCCGTTATTGGATCTCTGGTAAAGAAATAGCTTCCCTTTCTGCGGATGAATTGTCGGCTTTGCGACGTAATCATTTTGGTTTTATTTTTCAGCGTTACCATTTGTTGAATGAATTGACAGCTCTTGGTAATGTTGAAATTCCGGCTATTTATGCGGGAAGTGCCGTGGAAGCAAGGAAAAAGCGGGCACAGGATCTTTTAACACGTTTGGGCATGGGTGATCGGATAAATCATCGTCCAAATCAGCTGTCCGGTGGTCAGCAACAACGTGTTTCTATTGCTCGGGCGCTCATGAATAATGCGGAGGTCATTCTTGCAGATGAACCAACTGGTGCATTGGACAAAAAGAGTGGGCAAGAAGTATTGCATATTTTGGATGAACTTCATCAAGAGGGACGTACTATTATCATTGTAACCCATGATATGCAGGTGGCTGAAAGAGCAGAGCGTATTATCGAAATCAGTGATGGGGAAATTATTGCTGATAAGCGGTCAAGGGTTGCAAAAACAAAAGTTGGTGGAAAATCTCTTCAGGAACAACAAAATCTAAAAGGCCAACAAAAACTGGGCTTTTTTCGTTCTTTTGTTGAGCGATTCCGTGAGGCGTTTGTGATGGCTCTGTTGGCAATGAATGCACATCGCATGCGGACTTTTCTAACAATGCTTGGGGTGATTATCGGTATTGGGGCGATTATTGCTATGGTGGCTTTAGGGAATGGTACACGAGAGAAAATTCTGGAAAATTTTAAAAGTTTGGGTGCTAATACATTAACCATTTTTCCTGGCAAAAGTTTTTCTGATCCACAAGCAGAAAAAATAACCAGTTTGGTTGAAGCTGATGCAGAAGCCTTGTCTGGGTTACCTTATGTTTCTGGTGTAACACCTCAGATTTCAACAAGCTCAAAAGTGCGTTTTGGTGCAGTTGAAGTCAATGCTGTCATTGTGGGGGTGGGAGAACAATTCTTTCAGACACAGGGGCTTAAAGTTTTCAAAGGACAGTTTTTTGATCAAAAAAGTGTGCATGATCGGGCGGTTGATCTCGTGATTGAAAAAGAAGCATTGTCTGTTCTTTTTCCCCATAGCCATGAAAGCCCTCTTGGCAAAGTGGTGCATGTGGGTAATGTTCCAGCGCGTATTATTGGTGTTGTTGATTCGCAAAATCACGCAAATGGAAACACATCAAATACATTACAGCTTTATTTGCCCTATACAACAGTGCAAACGCGTTTTCTTGGTACAACAGAAGTTCGTGCAATTACTGTTAGGATTGCTGATGATGTCGATTCACATTTAGCGGAAAACATGGTGAAACGTTTTCTCATTATGCGGCATGGTGGAGAAGATTTTTTCATTAGAAATTCAGAATTCTTTCGTGAACGTATCATGGAGAGTACACATATCTTAACACTTTTAATTTCTTCAATTGCAGCGATTTCCCTGATTGTAGGTGGTATTGGGGTGATGAATATTATGCTGGTCACCGTTTCTGAGCGGATCAATGAAATTGGTGTGCGTATGGCAGTTGGTGCACGCCAAAGTGATATTTTGCAGCAGTTTCTCATTGAAGCGGTGTTGGTTTGTGTCATTGGTGGTGGTTTGGGGATCTTGCTTGGGCTTTCTATCGGTGGCTTGTTCCTTCTGTTTAAGGCACCTATCCATCTTATCTATACCATTGAATCGATCATTATGTCTCTTACTTTTTCAACCCTCATAGGAATATGTTTTGGCTTTTCTCCAGCGCGGCAAGCTTCACGGCTTGACCCTGTTGTCGCTCTTTCACGCGATTAGACTTTATCAATTTGGGCATGTTTGTTCGTGATGCTTTCCACTTGGATGAAGCGTTTATGAAGCAAAACATGAATGGGAAAAGTTTAGCATTATTTGCTGCTCTATTTTAGAAAACGCTTTGTTCGTTAAGTGGAGCGTACCACTAGAGGTGAACGTTTCTTATAGCGCACCACATCATGTGAGATGTGGTAGGCATATAAGCCTTCTTGAGGCATTAAATGTTTTGAGAATGCATGATGAATATTTTTAAATCTTTCTTGTCAAGTCTTATGGAAGTAAATCCTATTAAGGAGAAGTTAAATGGAACCCGTTAGAATGAGATTGCTTGCAGACTGAATTTTGTTAAAAATCTTTGTCTTCTGAGATATGAAGAGGAGGACAAATGAAATATATTGCGCGACGATTCTTAAGATTTAATTTAAAAAGAGGCGGGGTAGTGAATAGTATATCTGCTAACAAACAAAAGAACAAAAAAGAAGGTTGATGCCAAAAACAGCTTAAACCTCCGTTCTTCCAAAAAAATGAACTGGTATCGAGATAGCTGAGCAGTTTAAGAGGTTTCGTTTAGTCTTTTTAAGATTTTCGGAAAAGAGGTTATGTGGATTTCTCACTTTTGGTTTTGCAGAGGGTGGTGCAAATTATAGGTGTTTAGGTTTATGCAAATAAATTATGATCTTGCTCAAGTTTTAAAATGTGACCTAAGACACTGTCATTTTCTGTTCCTTTATTTAAGTAACGTAGCTTCTTTAGAATATTTTGTTTAAGGTATCGCTTTTTTCTGCCTTATTTCATGAGTTTGGTGAGGACGACAAAAAGTTTGAGAGGCGGATCGCTTCTTATTTTGAATGATGTATGAATGAAAAGGGTTTTCATTCATTGAAAAAGAATAAGCTCATATTCAGCAGGTATGAGATGAAGTAAGAGAACATCGTAATACCAAGCTGCAGTTATGCTGCTAAAGAACATAATGGCGCTAGTGATGAGCAATGGTATGTCTAGTTGGTATGGTATTCTCCCTCCTGCTACAAGTCCGATACAGATAAAAAAGAATTCTAAAGCCACCCGCTATAAAGTATAAGAAGCGAATAATTAGTCTACGAAAGAACAAAAGATAAAGAAATATTTCAAAAATCAATATTTTGAATATCACGACTAATATTTTGCGTATTATAGTGAAATTATATGCATGATCGTTCGTAAAATGCGCTGTTTTGTGTGTGGAGTTTCTTCCTTGGTGTCTTGTGTGTTCGCAGGTGTCGTATCCATTTCCCCCTCTCATTCCTAAGCTAAATCCTAAAATTATTGCGCACTTTATTTTGTATTCTTAACAAAAGGCAAAAAATATTTTCAAAATCATCACGCCTTACCGTTTATTTCCATAGGGATATAGACATCAATAAATGCATCATATGATTTGGGGGATACTCAAAAGGATCAAAAGATTCTCTATTGTTGATTTAATTAAGCATAGAAGAAATGTCTTAAAATCAAGCAATTTTAAGCTTTTTTAAGTTTTTTGGGTAGAACAAGAGGCATTGACGAATTGGTTTAGATTCGATAATTGAAGGTATTTTTCATTGGGGGGAAGCATGACGCTGCAATCGCTTTTACAGACATATCGTGATGAAGCGCGTACCGAACGAGATAAAGGTACATATTTTGAGCGTTTTGCTCTTGCTTATCTAATATATGATCCTCTTCAGTTTGGGTGTTATGAAAAGGTTCAAACCTTTAAAGATTGGGCTCATGAAAATGGTTGGGATGGTCGGGATACCGGTATTGATCTTGTGGCAAAGCTTCGTGATGAAGAGGGGTTTGCAGCAATCCAATGTAAATTTTATGATGCAGCCTATCGAATTAAAAAAGCAGATATTGATAGTTTTATTTCGGCATCAGGGAAAGCTCCATTCAAGCGGCGTGTTATTATAGATAGTACTGAAAGTGCTTGGAGTGATAACGCTGAAACAATGATACGGGGGCAGGATATTCCTGTTATACGGATTAATCTTTCCGATATACAACAAAGTCCGATCTGTTGGGAAACTTTTGCAGCCCAGGGCAAAGTTGTTTTGGAGGATAAAAAGAAGTTGCGTCCACATCAATTGGAAGCATTGCGTGATGTGCGTGCTGGGCTTGCTCAAGCAGATCGGGGGAAGCTTATTATGGCTTGTGGTACTGGTAAGACATTTACCAGTCTTAAAATTGCTGAGGATTTGGCGGGTGAAGGCAAGTTTGTTTTGTTTCTTGTTCCTTCCTTGGCACTGATGTCACAGACGGTTCGTGAATGGACAACGGATGCAGGAATCGGATTGAGATCTTTTGCTGTTTGTTCCGATACACAAGTGGGAAAGCGTCGTAAAAATAGTGATGATGTTGCTGAAATTGATGTGTTTGATCTTGCTTTTCCGGCGACAACCGATGCTGCTAAACTTGCAGAACAGGTGGCGAAGAGTGTTGCAGATAAGATGACCGTGGTGTTTGCAACCTATCAATCTATTCAGGTGATTGCTGATGCTCAGAAAAACTATGGTTTGCCAACATTTGATCTTATCATTTGTGATGAAGCGCACCGTACAACAGGGGCAACGCTGGTGGGCGAGGGTGAATCCAATTTTGTTAAGGTGCATTCTAATGATGTTATTTGCGCCAAGAAACGCCTTTATATGACAGCGACACCACGCATTTTTGGTGATAACGCAAAAAGTCGCGCGAATGAAGTTAATGCCGTTCTTGCTTCGATGGATGATGAAAAACTTTTTGGTAAAACACTTTTTTATCGGGGTTTTTCATGGGCAGTACAAAATGATCTTTTAACAGATTATAAGGTTATTGTCTTAGCAATGGACGAAAAATTGGTCAGTTCCGCTGTTCAGAAGCGCCTTAGTGATAGCGATTCTGAGCTTATTCTTGATGATGCAACAAAGATTATTGGCTGTTATAAGGCTTTGACAAAACAAAATATGAAGGCTGATGTTGGTGCGGATTTATATCCTATGCATCGTGCTTTAGCGTTTTGTAAAACTATTAAAAGTTCTGAACTTGTGCGTGATGAGTTTTCTGCGGTTGTTAGAGAATATCTTGATTATACGAAAGAGGATACAGAAAATGAGCATTTTCTGAAGTGTGAAATTGAGCATGTTGATGGCACTTTCAATGCGAAGGATCGTGGTGCATTACTTGACTGGTTGAAAGCTGATAGTGGGGATGATGTTTGTCGTATTTTGACCAATGCTCGGTGTTTGTCTGAGGGGGTGGATGTTCCGGCTCTTGATGCGATCATGTTTTTAAATCCACGCAAAAGCCAGATTGATGTTGTGCAAGCGGTTGGGCGGGTGATGCGTCGCTCTGAGGGTAAAAAGATGGGATATGTCATTTTGCCAATTGGTATTCCTCCTGATACTCCAGCGGAACAGGCTTTGAACAACAATGATAAATATCGGGTTATCTGGCAAATTTTAAATGCTTTGCGTGCGCATGATGATCGTTTTGATGCGACGATTAATAAGGCATCCCTCGGGCAAGATATTAGCAATGTGATTGAGATTATTGGTGTCACACAGAGCACTGAATTAAAGGCTATTACGGCTGTTGTAGACAATCTTCCACTACGCGCACAACCAGCACGATTGGGCATTGGTACAGCGGAGCGTGATGTCCTTTTTACAGATGGACAAGGGGAGCTTGCTTTCCCTGTGGATGAGATTTCTCGTGCCATCATGGCAAAGATTGTCAAGAAATGTGGGACACGTGATTATTGGGAAGATTGGGCGAGCAACATTGCTGAAATTGCTAAGAATCATATTACGCGTTTAACAGGTATTCTGGCAGAGCCAGAGACTGAGGCGCGTCAAGCCTTTGACAGATTTATGGCAGAACTTCGTGATGATTTAAATGATGCGATTACAGAGGCTGATGCGATTGAGATGTTGGCACAACATATTATCACGCGTCCTGTCTTTCAGGTGTTGTTTGAGTAGTATCAGTTCACACGTGAAAATCCTGTCTCGCGTGCTATGCAGCGTATTCTTGATGTGCTTGATAAGGCGAATCTTGATAAGGAATCCAAAGATCTGGAAAAATTTTACGCAAGTGTAAAATTACGCGCCAGTGGCATTACGGATCCAAAAGCAAAACAGAGGTTGATTGTAGAGCTTTATGATAAGTTTTTTCGTTATGCTTTTCCACGTACGGTCGAAAAATTAGGGATTGTTTATACTCCCGTTGAGGTTGTGGATTTTATTTTGCACTCTGTCAATGATGTCTTAGAGCAAGAATTTGGGCAAACGCTTGGCTCATCGGGTGTGCACATCATGGATCCCTTTACTGGAACGGGAACTTTTATCACGCGGCTTTTACAATCGGGTCTGATAAAGCCAGAAGAAGTGAAACACAAATTTTGTCGTGAAATTCATGCCAATGAAATCGTGCTTTTAGCCTATTATATTGCAGCCATTAATATTGAGACGACCTATCATGGTCTGATGGGGGGCGATTATGTTCCGTTTGAGGGAATTTGTTTAACCGATACATTCCAGCTTTATGAGCAAGAAAAAGACCTGATCAGTGATTTGCTGGTGGATAACAGTACACGTCGGGCGCACCAGAAGGAACTGGATATTCGTGTTATTGTTGGCAACCCTCCTTATTCTTCTGGACAAAAAAGCGAAAACGACAATGCACAAAATATTGGCTATCCTAAATTGGATAACCGCATTCGTGAAACTTATGCTGCTCAATCTAAAGCGAGCAATGTTAATGGACTTTATGACAGTTATATTCGTGCTATTCGCTGGGCAAGTGATCGCATAAAAGACTGTGGTGTTATTGGTTTGGTGACAAATTCAGGTTTTATCAATGGATACTCTACGAATGGCTTACGAAAAGAATTGAATGAAGAATTTTCAAGTATTTATGTTCTCAATTTGCGTGGTGATATTCGCAAAAATATGTTGAGCAAAGGACGTGCTCAAGAAGGGCAAAATGTTTTCGGCAGTGGAAGCATGACAGGAATTGCTGTGACACTATTTGTTAAAAATCCAAATGTTACGGAGCATTGCAAAATTCATTATTACGATATTGGTGATAATCTCACGACAAAAGAGAAATTATCTCAACTTCAGCGGTTGAGTAGTGTTGGTGGTATCAAGTGTGAACACGGTTGGCAGATGATTACACCAGATGAGCATGGTGATTGGCTGGATCAGCGCAACAATGATTTTGAAAAATTTCTAGCCTTAGGTGATAAGAAGGGCAGTGATAAAAAGCTATTCAAAACTTTTTCTCGTGGTATACAAACTGGTCGTGATGCTTGGGCATACAACTCAAGCCGTGAAGTTTTAGCGAAAAATATGAGCAATATGATTACTTTTTATAACGGTGAAGTAGAGCGTTTTAATAATGCCTACACACATGCTGATCGCAAGGTGCGTGCGAATGCCGTGAATGATTTTGTTAACACGGATGCCAAAAAAATTAGTTGGAGCAGTAGTCTTAAAGAAGAACTGGTAAGAGGAAAGTTTTCTGAATTTGAAAGTGATTGCTTAATTCAAGGTCTTCATCGTCCTTTTACACAGCAATGGCTTTATTATAACCGCATCTTTAATGAGAGAGTTTATCAAATGCCGCGTATATTTCCTATGAAGCAAGCGGTTGAGAATAGGGTAATACAAGTTACCGGTATAGGAGCAAGCAGTGGTTTTTCTGTCCTTATGAGCAGGGTTTTGCCTAGCTTAGATGCAATGGAAAAAGGTCAGTGTTTTCCACGGTATGTTTATGAAGATGCTGTGTCCTTGGGAGCTAAAAAAGGGAATCAGGTTCATTTGTTTGCAAATTTTGCAGAGGAAAGCAAAGAAACTGGTTTAGAGCGGCGTGATGCTCTTACGGATGAAGGATTGGCTTATTTTAAGGCAGCTTATCCTGGTGAAATGATAACAAAGGATGATTTGTTTTATTATGTTTATGGGATTTTGCATTCTGAAGATTATCGTGCTCGTTATGCGCATAATTTATCTAAACAATTGCCGCGTATTCCAACGGTCAAAAGAGTAGAGGATTTTTGGGCTTTTGTGACAGCGGGGCGCAAGCTTGGTAATTTGCATATGAATTATGAAGAGGTTGAACCCTATCCCGTTACCTATAAACAGGGTGATCCAAGAACTTGGGTGATTTCTGATGAGAAGAGTTTCTATCGTGTTGAAGCGATGAAATTTGCTGGTAAGCGTGGTGCTATTGATAAAAGCACAGTGGTTTATAATGCGCATATCACGATACAGAATATTCCTCTTGAAGCTTATGAGTATGTGGTCAATGGCAGGTCTGCTCTTGAATGGGTGATGGAGCGGCAGGTTGTCAAAACGGATAAAGCGAATGGACTTGTTAATGATGCTAATCGCTATGCTGTTGAAACGGTGGGTAATCCAGCTTATCCATTGGAATTGTTTCAACGGGTTATTACGGTAAGTTTAGAAACGATGAAAATTGTGCGCAATCTTCCAAAATTGGAAGTGAGAGAAACTGAAAGGGTTAAATTATCCATCGTGCGGTAAAATAGTCTCGAGTCGTAACAAGCTGGCACTCTCATATACTTTGCTCGTTCGTGGGTTTTGCTATAAGCCCTCGACACTTGAGACAGTCCATAAGAGGCGTGCCTTTCTTGTACAGTTTTACGCTACGCAGGCTCTCTTCCTTTGTGATGTGCAAGTCCTATGTGATGTGCAAGAAAATGGTTTTGATTGATTCAATAGAGAGCAGATTTGAAATGAGAGAATCTGATGATATTGAGAGCTCTCATTCAAGTTGAAGCGTAATAAATTTTCATTATAAATCAATATATTGTATGTGATAAAGCACCTTAGGCAGTGAGGTCGCTAAAATTATGACGCATGAGCTTTAGCGGCAGTGATGAATATTCTCAGGCAGGGTTTTCTTGTCGAGCTTTATGTGAGTAAACCATATAAATGGGGAAGCTGAGAGGAACTTGTCCAGAGAAAGTGGATTGTTTACAAATCGTTGCTGATAGGAATCATCGTCCTTTGAGATGTTGAGAGGAAATCACAATTCTCATGAAATCTGTCCTTTGAGGTGTTCTGATATTGAAGTGAGCAGGGAGAACGCGTTAGACAAGAAGCTGAGTTATTATTGTTTACAGATCAATAGAGTTTAAAAATTTTCGTTCTTTTTTGGGGAGGAAACCAGACAAAAAGTGATCTTAGAGAGCGAAATGATTTCAAAAAAGATTGCGATAAAAAATGTAGGGTATTTGTCGCGGTGTGCGTTTTGAGCTTATTCCTATCTGTGATCTAAAATGCTCTTATGAAGATGCTTTGTAGAATGAAGAAGTAGTTACTAATATATTGATTTATAATGATAGTTTAATGTTCTCTCTGTTAAATGAGAAATCTAAGTATTATAAATTTTCTTATTTTAAATCTATTAAAATTACTTCTTTGCATGTCATATGAGGTTGGTATGTGCGTGTTTAAGAAAGGCGTAAAGCATTTCTCTTACCAATCATCCCAAGTGGCGTAAGAGCTATCGTAATACTTGGGGGTGGCAAAATATAGGGTGGGGCGGTTTGCATTTTTTATGAAGGGTAAGACAGTGGTGTAAATAGATTTTTATGACAAGTTTGATCTTATAGCTATCTGGGAAGATTTATTTACAAGAGCTGTCTTCTATATTGGGGATGGCATTAGATAGATCACGTGTTGTGAGATATGTTTGGGATGTAAGAGATGTTTTTTGGTTAATGTGCAAGACAGTGACACGTGTATCGGGGCGTTGTGCTTTGTATGGGGGGAAGTTCTGGCGGGCTTTTATGGCGGTAATTCGTGTGGAAAGGTATGGAGAGAAGGGTAAAGCAGTCAGAGGGTAGCAAGGTTTAAAGTCACAAGAATAAAGATCAGGGAGAAAGGTCAGAAGGCGGTTCTGATATAGACTTGCAGTGTTTTAATATATTGGAATATGAGAATACGGGCTTGCTTGATCTGTTGTATTGTGCTTTCAGCTTTGCTCTTCTTCACAGGATAAGCAATGAAATGGATATCAGGCATGAGATATTTAAGTTCACGCATCGAGCGCCATATGTGGTAATCATGGGTGACGATATAAAGGGTTTTATAGTGATGCTTTTCGATCCAAGCAGCGCTTTCTTCGGCGTTTCCTCTGGTGTTAATCGCTTGATGCCCAATGTCAATACAACAGGAGATAAGCTGTGGGTTAATATGCATGTTATGCATGAAACTCTTCAGGTTTGTTGAGGTATTTACGCCACTGATGAGGAGTCGTGAACCAAGCCCCTTTTGTAAGAGATGAAGTCCTGTCTCTATTCGGTGTTCTCCACCTGTAAGCACAATGATAGCATCGGCTTTGGGAAGAGGTGTTGGGGGGACAAGTCGTTCGGTTTTTTCAGAAAAAATAATAAAACCGCCCCAGAAAATTAAAACAATGATTGAAAGAGTAAGGGTTGTCGGTGGAAAATAGCGAAATAAAAAGCAGGGAGACCAACTATTATAGTGGGGCCGTTTTGGAAGAGGACGTTCTAAATTGTTTTGCGTCAATGAGTTGAAAGTGTTGTGAGTCATAAAATTAAAATAAACCGTTTTCACATTGATCAATTTTTTTCAGTTGCGCTAAAATAGTCATGCGGTTTGTAAGGGTGGTAAGAAAAGAAACGAAAATAATAAGAAAAATGATTTTTCCGTAGGGGATGGAACTTATGGAAAGATGTCCAAACAAAGCTGTTACTTGGCTAGCTTCTACTCTTCCCAAGTTATAATTCGTCCAGAGACAAAAGGCTGAAAATAGAAATATGCTTGTGAGACCACCATATAAAGCACCACGCAGCGCAGTTTTTAAAAAATGCCAGTCAAATTGGCGAGCAATGAAAAGAGTTTCAGTACCAAGGAAATATAAGACATTGATAATATGTGTATTTTCTGCCAATGCATTGCGGGTGGCAAAAATGATGGTGAGGATAAGAGAGCCTAAAACCAATGCTAAAATTGAAAAACCAATGAAAACAGTGGTGTGTGCCATGGTCGCAAAACGATGAACCCAAACACGGTGATCATCAAATTGACCTCCTGGAATTTGGGTTTTAATGGCGTGATTAATGGCTGCAAAATTGATTTTTTCATCTCTCTTCAGGGTCACAATGATGAGGCGGGGAAGGGGTAGTTCATTGACATTGAAGCCTGTTCCAAGCCATGGCTCCAGTAACTTTTCTGTAGCTTTTTGGTCAACAATTTTTGCATCTTGTACACCAGAAAATGTTTTAACCAATTGTACGGCATCACGGAGTGCTTTGTTGATATCAACATTGTCAATGGGGCGTATCTGTATTGTTGCTTCATAGCTAATCTGATTACTCCAATTTTCGGCGGCACGTTGGACCAAATCAACTCCGATTAAGGTGAGGCTTGAAAGAAATGTCATAATAGCAATCACGGCAACCAATGCTTTTCCAGAAATATTACCACTGGGAATAATCGCTGTTGTATTTTTTTTATTGCTGGTAAAAACGGAGAAAAATTTATTCATGAATCGTCATCCGTCCGTTATGGAGAAGCATACGCCGTGCTGCAACTTGTTCCATTAAGGCAATATCATGGGTGGCAATGATAACAGCCGTTCCAAAACGGTTTAATTCAATAAACAAACGCAGGAGGCGTTTTGCCAAGGGCGGATCGACATTTCCGGTGGGTTCATCGGCAAGTAGAATTTCAGGTTGATCAATGAGTGCGCGTGCAATGGCTACCCTTTGTTTTTCCCCACCGGAAAGAACCGGTGGTAAAACATGAATATGATCTCCAAGACCTACCCAACAGAGAAGATCTTCCACTTCACTGCGATAGGTTGCTTCTTCTTGTCCTTTAATGCGTAAAGGTAAGGAAACATTTTCATAAGTGGTCATGTGGTCGAGTAAACGAAAATCTTGAAAAACCACCCCGATACGTTGTCGCAGCGCAGGGAGCTCTTGTCGTTTGAGTAATGCTGTGTCTGTTCCAAAGAGATCAATATGACCGCGGGTGGGTTTGAGTGCTAAAAACATAAGACGCATCAGCGACGTTTTCCCTGCTCCAGAGGCACCTGTGAGAAATTGAAATGATCCAGGAGGAATATGAAAGCTAATATCACGAAGGACCTCAGGGCCCATTCCATAGCGTAGGCCGACATTTTCAAAATGAATCACTTTTTATTATTACTCCTGATTTTATATTGCATCATTTATTCTAATAACTCTTACTTTCATTGCTTTAGATTTTTGTTGTAAGCTTGTTTATTTTAGATTTCATGGTTTTCAATATTTTTTATACACCCTCGTTATAGATAAATATTTTTGCTCAAGAATATTATCACTTATACTTTCTTTTTTTAGCCTTATTTATGATTTTAGCAGGAATTTCAAAGGGATTCTAGCATAAACATCAGAACTATTTTTCCTTCTTACTCAGAGGCTTTTTTTGCATTGAGTGGACATTAGGTGATTTTAAAAAGCTATGTTGCTCTTTTTATCTTACTTTCTTATTCTTGTTCGTATCCCAATCCTGAGGTTTTTGCTTAAATTATTTCTTACCTCTCATGAAGAAAAGCGTTTGTTGTTAGAATGATTGAGCTTTTCATGAATTGTTTTGTTTTTTATTCTCCTCGGTGGTTTTCGTAATAATGCTGAGATAATTTTAGCAAAAAAAAACAAAAACCACCGTATGTTATATTTCTTCGTGGGTTCTTTAATTTTGTCGGTTAGCAATCAGATCTTCAACAACTTGTGGTTCGGCAAGAGTTGAGATATCTCCGAGAGTATCAAAATCGTTTTCGGCGATTTTTCGTAAAATACGTCTCATAATTTTTCCTGATCGCGTTTTGGGAAGCTGTGGGGCAAATTGAATTTTATCCAATATGGCAATAGAACCTATTTCTTGTCTTACATGTTTAATAAGCTCTTTTTGTAACTCTTCACTCGGCGCTGTCCCTTCCATTAAGGTGATAAAACTATAAATTCCTTGTCCTTTAATGGGATGCGGGTAACCCACAATAGCTGCTTCTGATACAGCGGGATGAGAAACAAGGGCTGATTCAATTTCAGCAGTTCCTAACCTGTGTCCCGAGACATTGAGAATGTCATCAACCCGCCCTGTAATCCAGTAATAGCCGTCACTATCGCGCCTACAACCATCGCCTGTAAAATATCTTCCTTTATAGGAGGAAAAATAAGTTTGAATAAAGCGCTCATGATCTTTATAAAGCGTGCGCATTTGTCCTGGCCATGAATCACTGATACAAAGATTGCCTTCTGCTTCACCTTCTAAAATATTGCCTTGGGCATCAACAATTTGGGGTTGAACACCAAAAAAAGGACGTGTGGCTGATCCTGCTTTGAGGGGGGTTGCACCAGGCAAGGGCGTGATCATATGCCCTCCTGTTTCCGTTTGCCACCATGTATCGAGAATCGGACAACGGTCATTTCCAACTGTATGATAAAACCATTCCCATGCTTCTGGGTTAATAGGTTCTCCTACTGTTCCTAAAAGGCGCAACGATGTCCTGTCTGAGCGTTCAACAAACGAATTTCCAGCTCCCATTAAGGCGCGGATAGCTGTTGGTGCGGTATAGAGTGTATTGACTTGATGCTTGTTGACAATTTCCCAAAATCTTCCTTTGTCAGGAAAGGTTGGTGTGCCTTCAAACATTAAAGTGGTCGCACCATTGCATAAAGGTCCATAAACCAAGTAAGAATGACCGGTAATCCAACCAATATCAGCTGTACACCAGTAAATTTCATCGGGGTGGTAATCAAAAACATATTGATGTGTCATCGCGGCAAAAACAAGATAGCCTGCTGTGGTATGCAAAACACCTTTAGGTTTGCCGGTGGAGCCTGAAGTATAAAGAATAAAAAGTGGATCTTCAGCATTCATTGGTTCTGGTGGACAAGCTGTTTTGGTATGAGCTATCTCTTCGTGGTACCAAAAATCACGCCCCTCTACCCATTGAATGGGTCCACAAGTCCGCCGTATAACCATGACTTGGTCCACCTGCACGTTTTGGCGCGCGGCTATCTCAATGGCATGGTCAACGTTGTCTTTTAAGTTGATCCGTTTGCCGCCACGCAAGCCGTGATCAGCGGTAATCATAAAGGTTGATTCACAGTCAACAAGGCGTCCTGCTATTGCTTCAGCAGAAAAGCCTGCAAAAATAACCGAATGAACAGCACCAATGCGGGCACACGCGAGCATAGCATAGGCTGCTTCGGGAATCATAGGAAGATAAATGGTTACTTTATCGCCTTTCTTAATGCCACGACTTTTCAAAAGATTGGCAAAACGACAAACATGTTCATAAAGCTCGTTATAGGTTATTTTTTTATCATGATAAGGATTATCTCCTTCCCAAATGAGCGCGATTTTGTCTCCATGGGTTTTCAGGTGGCGATCAATGCAATTATAGGCAACATTTGTTACCCCATCTTCGTACCATTGAATGGAGACATCTCCGTTAAAAGAAGTGTTTTTTACTTTTGTAAAAGGTTTAAACCATTCAATGCGTTGACCATGTTTTGCCCAGAAGCTTTCTGGATCATTAATGCTTTCTCGATACCATTGTTGATAAGTTTCCTCATCGAGTAAAGTATTTTTTTTGATCTCTTCTGATATTGGATAAATTTTTTCAGTCATGTTTCCCTCTTTTTATTTTTTAGAAAAATCAGCCATTGTATTTTTATATTTTGGCAGAGTTATTCCAAAAGCTTTTCATTGTGAGGTTAGACTAAATGACAAAGATTAGAATAGTCAATTTTTAAATCTGATGTGATGATATTAAAGAAGGTATTCTATGTTTTTAGGATACTCAAATATAGCAAAACCTATTGCGGTATAGAGCTTTTTATAAACACACTAAGACATTTTAAAAATGTCTATTATAAAATATTTCTCAGAATTTGATATAAACCAATATAGTTAAATAAAAGACTAACAAGAAAGAATATTGAGCTTATTAATAATGATTTTTTTAGAGAATCTTTCCAACTATAAGAAATAAAATTATAATAAAAAAGATATATTAAACCAAAAAAAAATGTTGCTATAAGCGTTTCAATAATTTTAGAGATAAGATCTGTCATCACGCAATCCAAATTATAATATAATTACAAATTATAAATATCTCTGAAGTCCGTCTCAATAATAATTGTAGATAATATAATTTAGATATTTTTCGAAAAAAATTACAAATTATTAACTTCAGAGATATCTTTATAGTTGCTCTCTAAAAATTAGAACCAACACTCATGAACTTTCTGTACGAACCCTAAACCAAAACCTCCGAAGAAACCAGTCGTGGCACCAGTAAGTCCACCCATAAGTGCACCTGGACCAGTTGCAGCTCCTAATGCTGCTCCGGTTATCCCTCCTGCAACTGCATAGTCAAAACCTTGTGCATTCATGTGAGAAAGAAAAGCATTAGGACTGCATGCATTTCCATGAAAAGGTCTTGAATTGTGCGAATGACCAAAAGAAGGCTTTGTCGCCATATGACCGAATGTGTTGAATGAACCAAACATATTAATTATCTACATTAAAAATAGTATCACAATGATACATTTCAAATTGGTATCACGTATTTTTAGAAAAATGTCAAAGATAAACTTTAAAAATAACAATAAAAATACTTTATAAATAATAACTATATTATGTATATATGAAGTTTTTTTTCTTAAAAATATAATAATATTAATTTTAATATTTTAAAATATAAGAAATTACACCATATTTTTTCTTAATTAAATTTTAAATTTAGAAAAATTGCGTATATGAAAAGTTGAAGTTTTTCTCTTTGTTTACGAGAACGATAAAGAAATATCGTTATTGGGATCTATCTCATTGCCATTGTTTTGCCTGCATGTATTATGCGCATATGCTTGGGATTTGTTCTTTTATGTTTCAGGCGAATATTGATCGTATGTTACGCTTTGTAGAGCATAGAAAGCCTTTATGCTATCGTTGGACTTTATAGATTGCTATTCATGTTGTTTAGCGCGGTTCTTGGTGCTCTATTGAGCATTTAAGATGTTTATTTTGCTCAAGTGGCTTACATGAAAGAGTTTTGTTACTGTATTATGCAGCCATAAGCCTCTTTTTGCCTGCTTTACGCCATTTGCATGTGGGGAAATTGTTTACGCGTGTTAGAGAAGTTTAAGAGAATTCATGATTTTTAATGGAAATCATTGCGATAATCGTATTGAATATTCTTTTGCAATTATTTATTTCGCGATAGTTTTTTCATTCATGTGCAACGCCTCTCTTATCATTTTGCCTTTATATAAGGATTTATTTTTTACGTTGCTTTTGCTGGAGAGGCGGTCAGAGGGGAGGTGAAGTAGAACCAATGTGCGAGAATATGAGAGCCAAATTGCAATGCTATCTTAAATCTATTGTACGTGTTGTGGATGTGCCGGTGAGAATTTTGAGAAGACCAGCTTGTTTGCTTATTTTGCTAACAGGATGAAAGAGGGACTGAAATCTTTTTTGCTAGAATTGCTCTTTTATTGATATTGAAGGAAATATTTTTTCTCATTTCTGCTGTTTTTGGCTTGTTCGTAGAATCTTCAATGGGAATTTATATGAAGGGGGGAATGAATTTATATGAGGGGAAATTGCTTTACACAGGGCGTTTTCCAAATAAAGCAGAGCCAATGCGAAGAACGTTAGAGCCAAACTGTAGAGCGGTTTTGAAGTCACTGGACATACCCATGGAAAGCTTTGAAAGACCTGCTTGTTTTGCTAATTTTGCTAAAAGCGCGAAATAGGGTCCGGGGTTTTCATCGACAGGGGGGATGCCCATAAGACCGATGATATCAAGTCCATAGTTGTTTTTGCATTGGTTGACAAAAGATGTCGCTTCTTGCGGTGAGATACCACTTTTTTGCGGTTCTAAGCCAATGTTAACCTGAACATAGCAAGGAAGATGCCTTTTTTGTTTTTGCATTTCTTCGGATAAAATTTTGGCTATTTTTTCACGATCAACCGTTTGAATGACATCAAAAATTTTGATAGCTTCGGCGGCTTTATTTGATTGTAGGGGACCGATGAGATGAAGTTTAATATTTTCAAATTGTTGACGTAAAGCAGTCCATTTTTGTGCCGCTTCTTGTACGCGGTTTTCTGCAAACAAAGATTGTCCTGCTTGCAAAAGGGGACGTATATCAGCGGCAGAAACAGTTTTTGAAACAGCGATAAGTTCAATTTCTTCTACAGGGCGTTGTAACTCTTGACATGTTTCAGCAATGTCTTTTTGAAGGTTTTGCCATGCTTCAATGGAAGGGGCATCGAGGGGCGTTTGTGTATTCATGTTTTTGTGCTTTACCTTTTTTGTTCAAGAGTTGGTCGTTTTTTTTTAAGTTTTATAAAATACTTAGGGAAATATTTCACGAAAATGTTGACGATGAGGTTAATCCATGGTCAAGCATAATAAAACAAGTTTTTGGTTCTGTTTTATTAAAAGAGTATAATAGGAATGACAATTGGACATTGTAATATAGGCGAACGCTATAATCCACGTGCGAGAGAAAAAAAATGGCAAGAAATTTGGGATGAAAAGAAAATTTTTCAGACTGTTCAAGAAGATGCTCGTGAAAAATATTATGTTTTAGAAATGTTTCCTTATCCTTCTGGCCGTATTCACATGGGGCATGTGCGCAATTATGCCATGGGGGATGTGGTTGCACGCTATAAACGAGCAAAGGGTTTTAATGTGCTTCATCCTATGGGCTGGGATGCTTTTGGTATGCCGGCTGAAAATGCTGCTCTGCAAAGTAAAGTGCATCCTAAAACTTGGACCTATCAGAATATTGCTGTGATGCGTGGGCAATTAAAGCAATTAGGGCTCTCACTAGATTGGACACGTGAATTTGCGACTTGTGATGTGGAATATTACCATCGTCAACAAATGTTGTTCCTTGATTTCTATCAAAAGGGTTTGGTTGCGCGTAAAGTGGCTAAGGTGAATTGGGATCCTGTTGACCACACCGTTTTGGCAAATGAGCAGGTTGTTGATGGGCGGGGATGGCGTTCTGGTGCGTTGGTGGAACAGCGTGAATTGACGCAGTGGTTTTTCAAAATTAGCGACTTTAGTGAAGAGCTCTTGGCTGGGCTTGAAGAGCTGGAGCAGTGGCCTGAAAAAGTTCGCACTATGCAAAAAAATTGGATTGGAAAATCGCAAGGTTTACTGATTCGTTGGGCTTTAAAGGCAACAAGTGGTGTTGATGATGTTTGTGAGACATTTGATGAGGTTTTTTGTTATTCAACACGTCCTGATACACTTTTTGGCGCTTCTTTTTTAGCTCTGTCTGTTGACCATCCCATTGCACAAGCTTTGGCAAAGAAAGATAAAGCGTTGAGTGCTTTTATCGAAAACTGTCGGTGTGGTGGAACGACAACGGCAGCACTTGAAACAGCTGAAAAACAAGGATTTCTCACGCCCCTTTTGGCAGTTCATCCTTTTGATTCAACAGTACATATTCCTGTTTATATCGCGAATTTTGTGCTTATGGATTATGGAACAGGGGTTGTTTTTGGTTGTCCGGCTCATGATCAGAGAGATTTCGATTTTGCGCGCAAATATGATCTTCCAATAAAACCAGTGGTTTTGCCAAAAGGAGAGCAAGCAGAAGATTTTGTTATTACTGAAACACCTTATACGGGTGATGGGGTGATGATCAACTCCAGCTTTTTGGATGGTTTAACACCCCAACAAGCTTTTGAAGAAGCTGCTAAAAAGCTTGAAAAACAAATGCTCAATGGGCAACCGCAAGGGAAGAAAACAGTGCAATTTCGTTTGCGTGATTGGGGGATTTCACGTCAACGTTATTGGGGGTGCCCCATTCCGATGATCCATTGTACAACTTGTGGGGTTGTCCCTGTTCCACGTGCTAATTTACCGGTTGTGTTGCCTGATGATGTTACTTTTGATCAACCAGGAAATCCTCTTGCACGGCATGAAACATGGCAAAATGTTACTTGTCCTTCCTGTGGTCAACCGGCCAAACGCGAAACCGATACCATGGACACATTTGTTGACTCTTCTTGGTATTATGCACGCTTTACGGCTCCTTTTGCGCAGGAACCTGTTGATAAACAAGCAACAGCTGAATGGTTGCCTGTGCAACAATATATTGGTGGAATTGAGCACGCGATTTTGCATCTTCTTTATGCGCGCTTTTTTATGCGTGCTATGAAATTGGTCGGTCATGTGACGGTAGATGAGCCTTTTAAGGGGCTTTTTACCCAAGGGATGGTGGTGCATGAAACCTATCGAGATGATCAAGGGTGGGTTTCTCCAGCGGATATTTCCATTGTTGAAAAAGATGGAAAGCGGTGTGCTTATAAATTAACCGATCAAAGTGAAGTGACAATTGGTTCGATTGAGAAAATGTCAAAATCAAAAAAGAATGTCGTTGATCCTGATGATATTATCGCATCCTATGGCGCTGATACTGTGCGCTGGTTTGTGTTGTCAGATTCTCCCCCCGAGCGGGATGTCATTTGGACAGAATCTGGTGTTGAAGGTGCACATCGCTTTGTACAGCGTGTTTGGCGCCATGTAGCTGTGAGTGCTTCTATTTTAAAGGATGTGGCGCCTTGTGCAGGGCATCAGGGAGCAGCTTTGGAACTCTCAAAGGTTGCACATCGCACGCTTTGCGCTGTAGAAGATGATTTGGAAAAATTCGCTTTTAATCGGGCTATTGCACGCCTTTATGAATTCTTGAATATTATGGCGCCGTTGTTAAATAGGATAGAAAGTGTTGACGATGAAATGAAAGCTTCTTTACGTCAAGCCATGGATTTTTTTCTTGCTATGATTGCACCAATGATGCCCCATTTAGCAGAAGAATGTCATGCTGCTTTAGGGGGGAAAAAATTAATATCTGCGCTTGCTTGGCCTGTTTATGATCCCACGTTAACTGTTGAAGAATGCTATACTTTGCCGGTACAAATTAATGGTAAAAAACGTGGTGAGGTAACTATTGCTGCAACTGCCGATGAGGCGATGATTAAAGAAGCAGTTTTGGTTTTAGACTTTGTAAAGGCGCAGCTGCTTGAAAAGCCTATGAAAAAAATCATTGTTGTTCCAAAAAGGATTGTGAATGTCGTTCTTTAAAAGTTTTCTGCTTGTTGTTTTAGCTTGTGTCTTTACACTGTTGTGTGGATGCAAAGTTGAACCGCTTTACCGTCAAGAGTTGCAGAGTGCAATGACAATGAATTCTGCTTCTGGGCACTCTTCTGAACAATTTTCTTTGGGGTTAGCGCAAAAGCTTGCTTCTATTGTTGTGGAAGAACCTTCGGATCGTTTTGGTCAAATGGTGCGCAATCATCTGCTGTTTCTTTTGTATGGAAATGGTGGTAAACCTTCTCTACCTGCTTATCGATTGGCATTGCAGATATCCGTCTTTACAAGAGAATCGATGCAGATAGAGGTTGATTTCGAGAAAAAGAGAAAGGGACGACCTTCTGTTGGAACTGTTATGAGCAGAGCTTCTTATACTTTGCAGGATATGAAAAATACTCTTGTTGCAAAAGGAACAGCAATGATGAATGCATCTTTTGAGCGACTTCGTCAAGAATATGCAACGCTGCAAGCAGAAGAAGATGCAAAAAAACGTGTTGCGGAAGAGTTGGCTGAACAGATCTTTTTGTTACTTTCAAAAGATCTTTCCAATAAAAATTCTAGATATTAAGCAATATTTTGTCCTGTTTTTTTCCAGTCGTCGAGGAATATTTGCAACCCTTTGTCGGTGAGAGGGTGTTTGACCAGTGCTTTTAAGATTGTTGGTGGAACTGTTGCAACGTCAGCACCTCTGAGTGCTGCTTCTTTGACATGATTAACGGTGCGGATTGAAGCGGCCAAGATTTGTGTTTTAAAGTTATAGTTATCATAAATTGTGCGAATTTCATGAAGCAGTTCACTTCCATCATTTCCACAATCATCAAGTCTACCAATAAAAGGTGAAACGAATGTTGCACCTGCTTTGGCGGCTAATAAGGCTTGATTGGCAGAAAAACAAAGTGTGAGATTTGTTTTTAGTCCTGCTGCTGTGAGGGCTTTACAGGCTTTTAATCCATCGAGTGTTAAAGGAAGCTTGATACAAATATTGTCGGCAACCTTTGCTAAAACAGCTGCTTCTTTCATGATGCTTTCAAATTCCGTTGCTGCAACTTCAGCAGAAACAGGTCCGCTAACGAGAGCACAAATTTCTTTTGTAACATCAAGAATATTGCGTCCTGATTTTAGGATAAGAGAGGGATTGGTGGTAACACCATCAACAAGGCTTAAATTCTGTGACTCTTGAATTTCTTCGATATTAGCGCTATCCACAAAAAACTTCATATCTAACCTCTTCTTTTTAGCTTTTATCTTATTTTTTGTTATGCGCTATTGTTGACTGTAAAAGCAAGAGAAAGAATTAATATCTGTGTAAAGAACAAGAATGCTATGGTGTTAATCATGTACCCGTTTTCGGTAAAGAAATATGATTTATCGTTTCCACACCCATTTCATAGTGTTACTCGTGATAAGGCATAGAATTCATTGCGTATCAACATTTTTGCGTATTGGCATCTTTGCGTAGCGGTGTTTTTATATTTATGGAAATAAGCTAGCATTATCAAACACTTTGCTCATTTCCTATTTGCGATTGCTCTTGATATTTGAGAGAGCATCATAAGATACCTCCCTTTTTCAGGGGGGGACATTTAACCTCATTTTTGATAGAAGCGAATGGATTTATTTTATCGTAAAACACCATTGAAGAAGGCATGTAAATTTTACACATGAAGTGTTTTTTTATGGTCAATACATTGATTTATTCTGTGTTACCCATTCTTCAACAATACGCTTTTGTGCTACTTGTATTGTTGCTTGATTCTCAATCAAGCTGAAAGATGTACGCATGTGTTTCCACGTTTTGGCACAAAGCCAAGGTGAATATTGTAACGGTTCCATTTGCGATATTATTCTCCCTGTAATTAAAATCATGGGAGACTCTCTCATTAATAAGGATTTACAAATGTTCCTCGATGGGGTTGAAATGAGAAAAATTCATCGTATTGAGGGTTTTATTACAATAGGTAAAATGATGATTATATCTTTATAAATCAGTTTGTTGAAGATAAATTGAGATATGAGGCGGTAAAAAAATAAACGTGTGTGTTGGGAAGAAGTTACACTATGGGATAGCTTTGTTGAAGAGCGCACTTACAATATCATGTTGAATGCTTATAGTGATGAGCTTTATTTGCACAGAAGAATGGCGCTGTTTTTTTTGCTATAGAGTTTTTTATTATAGACGATGAGATTGGTTTTTTTATTGGCACTTTGGTGATGAAATGAGTATTAAAAAGAATTTTTGTGAGAAAAATGTTGTGATAGGGGGGAGAGATTGAATCCTGCAATGAATTTTATAAGAGTGTTTAAAGATAAGGTGTAGACCTGTTGGTGCTCAAGAGGTCGTAGATTGGTTTAAAAGATGCATTCAAACGTGATAGAGGAAGAGATTGTATCTGTATTGGTTCCTCTTCCTGTTGCTCACGCTTATAGTTATAAAGTTCCCTCTTCTATGGAGGTGAACGTTGGTTCCTTTGTTCGGGTTCCGGTGATGGGGCGTGAGCTTTGCGGTTTTGTTGTGGATGTTGGAGAGAAGACAGCAGATGGGCAAAGGTCTGGTTTGGTGGCGCGTGAAAAATTACGCTCTCTGCTTCATGTTTTTGATTGCCCCCCATTAAAGGCAGAAATGATCACATTTTTGCGTTTTGTTAGTCGCTATACAATGGCGCCTTTTGGTCTTGTTGCACGATTGGTTTTGTCTGTACCGGCTGCTTTAGAGCCGGAAGCGCAGATGCTGGGTTTGCGATATTGTGGTGGAAATGTAGAACGTCTCACACCAGCGCGGTCACGGGTTTTGGAATTGGTGCGCAGTGAGAAGATATGGACACGTTCTGGTCTGGCACATGCGTCTGGAACTTCGGTTTCTGTTGTTGAAGGTTTAAAAGCGCTAGGAATTTTTGAAGATGTTAAGGTTCCTGCTCCTGATCTTGTGGGCATGCCTGATCCTGATTTTTGTTCCCCTCAGTTGCAGGGAGCGCAAAATGAAGCAGCAACAATGTTGCGGGAAGGTGTTTTATCTTCTCAGTTTCAAGTTTTTTTGCTTGATGGTGTTACGGGATCAGGAAAGACAGAGGTTTATTTTGAAGCGGTCGCTCAAGCCTTCAAAGGGGGCAAGCAGGTTTTAATTTTATTGCCGGAAATTGCTTTAACACAGCAGTTTTTAGATCGTTTTTATGCACGCTTTGGAGCTGCGGCAGCGGAATGGCATTCTGATTTGACGCCACGTCGTAGAGAGCGCGTTTGGCGGCAAGTTGCAGAAGGGCGGGTGCGTGTCGTTGCGGGGGCTCGTTCAGCGCTTTTTCTTCCCTTTCATGAGCTTGGCTTGATTGTTGTCGATGAAGAACATGATAGCGCTTATAAACAAGAAGAGCGCATTTTTTACCATGCGCGTGATATGGCTGTTGCACGGGGCTCTTTTGAGCGTTTTCCTGTTATCTTATCTTCAGCAACACCGTCGATTGAAAGCCAAGCCAATGTTTTAAGAGGGCGTTATCAAAAGGTACATTTACCTTCCCGTTTTAAAGAAGTAGCACTTCCACAGTTGCGGGTGGTTGATATGCGCCAAGGAGGGGTGCAAAAGGGGCGCTTTATTTCTTTTGCTCTTGAAAGGGCTTTAAAACAAACGCTTGATAAGGGCGAACAAGTTCTTCTTTTTCTTAATCGTCGTGGTTATGCACCTTTAACTTTATGCCGAATTTGCGGACATCGTTTTCATTGTACTGATTGTTCAAGTTGGTTGGTAGAACATCGTGCGCAAGGGCAACTGAAATGTCATCATTGTGGATATCATGAACCACTTCCTCAAGCCTGTCCTGAATGCGGGACATTAGATCATCTCGTAGCTTGTGGACCGGGTGTGGAAAGAATTGCAGAAGAAACACAAATGCTTTTTCCTCAAGCGCGATCATTGATCCTTTCAACGGATCTCAAAGGAGGGATTGGGCAGTTGCGAAGCGAATTACAAGCCATTGCCAATGGCGATGTGGACATTATTATTGGAACACAGTTGGTTGCTAAAGGACATCATTTTCCCAAGCTCTCTCTGGTTGGTGTTATTGATGCTGATCTTGGTCTTGCCAATGGCGATTTACGCGCAAGTGAACGTACCTATCAGCTGCTTTCTCAAGTTACCGGAAGAGCAGGGCGTGTGGGATTGAAAAGTTTAGGATTATTGCAAACTTATCAACCAGATCATCCGGTCATCAAAGCCTTACTTGCATGCCAGCCAGAAGATTTTTACACACGTGAGATTGCAGCACGTCAGCATTATCATTTGCCCCCCTATGGGCGGCTTGCCTCTTTGATTGTTTCTGCACAACAGCGCCAAGCAGCAGAACATTATGCGCGCGCATTGCGTCAGGCAGCGCCACGGGAAAAAAATATCTCGGTTATGGGACCAGCAGAAGCGCCTTTGGCTTTGGTTCGGGGGCGTTATCGTTTTCGGCTTTTGTTGCAGGGACAGCGTTCTTTTGATATACAAGGGTTTATACATGCAATGCTTAGCGGTACACCCAAAATGCCCAGTTCCGTTCGGGTTCAAATTGATATTGATCCGCAAAGTTTTTTCTAAAACCAGTATCGCATAAAGTAAAGATCTCTTTGCTTAAGGTGCTTTACTTGAACTCTTAGTATTATTCAGAATAAGCATCCAGGCAGCAAAATATGATATATGTACATTGCATTAAGTAGAGCCACGGGAAAAAATATCTTTGTGATAGAACCAGCAGAAGCGCCTCTCTTCTTTGAGGGCGCTATCATTTCGGCTTTTACTCCTTTTTTGTGTTAGGGACAGTATTCTTTTGATAGGCGGATTCTTTTTATAAGGGCTGAAAATGCTTAGCTGTACACCAAAAGTATCCAATTCTATTCGGGTTCAAATTAATATTGATCTATGCTTCTTCTAAAATCAGTGCAATATAGTGCCATATAAAGTGAAGCTACGCGGGCTTAATGAAGGGCGTGATTTTGATAAAAAAATTTGAAAAGAGAGAATTTGTCGATATTTGAAGCTTATCCGGTATGAAAAATGATATATTATCATTATAAATCAATGTGTTGTATATTTAAAGAGTGTGCTTACAAGAAAATATTACTTGGTGAAATTTTTTAAAAGGAGTGGGTATTTGAAGAAAAAAGATCAATGTTTTCTTTAATTTTTAGGAGGATATTCATTGTTTTTTTCTTTCTTATCAGTTTGAAATAATAGACTTTTTCAATCGCAGCTGCATCTCATTAAAGGTCTTGTGGTGATAAAGGGAGTGTTTTTTAGAGAAGAAGTGTTTTATTATGGTGGCAAGGGCATTTGAAGAAAAATCAAAGAGAGTGAAAAAATCGCTCAGAGAATGTCAAAAAGAGGCATAAAAAAACTGTGATGCCATCCTGTATATCTAAAAAAAATGCTTTTCAAAAATATTTTGAATATTTTATTAAAATTTTTAAAAAGCAGCGATTTGTAGTGTTGCGAGTCGGCTATGTCTATGCTAGAAACCAAGTGATTTTTGTTCTAGGTTTTAAGAAAAAGATTCTTAAGATTGAGAATGTCTGTTTCATTTCATCTGATAACTATCAGAGAGTCGCTCAAGGGAAAGAGGCGGTATTTCGTGTCGGATTCATTTTCTCTCATACCGCTGCCGTTGGTAGATCAACGCTATGCGCAAGCGCTTTTTGATTGCGTTCAAGAAGCCGGAAACGTTGAAAAGGTTGAAAAGGCAGTAGAGGATCTTTTGCTTGTTTTGGAGCATAAGGATTTAAAACGCTTTGTGCTTAGTCCATTCTTTTCAGTTAAAGAGCAAATTAAGGTGATGCAATCTGTTTGTGCAAACATCAAATTTGCTGATAAAAATGCAGGGCAGGTCATTGGTAATTTTTTACGCGTTATTGCCACAAACCGTAGGCTTAGTGCTGTATTTGGTATTTTACGTGCTTTCCAGCATTGTGTTGCACGCGCTCGTAGGCAGGTTACTGCGCAAATTGTTTCTGCGCACCCCTTAAGTTCTCAACAAAGACAAGAGTTGTGTGAGGCTTTGGAAGGTGTTGTTGGAGGAAAAGTCTTGCTGCACATCATTGTGGATCCAACAATTCTTGGTGGATTAATCGTTCGTGTGGGGTCGTCTCAAATTGATACGTCTCTTCTCACAAAATTGTCTTCACTTAAGCTTGCATTGAAAAAAGAGGTCAGCTGATGGATATTAGACCATCTGAAATTTCAAAAATTCTAAAAGAGCAAATCAAAAACTTTGACCAAAAGGCTGAGGTTTCAGAAATTGGTTGGGTTCTCTCTGTAGGGGATGGTATTGCTCGCGTTTATGGTTTGGATAATGTCCAAGCAGGGGAAATGGTCGCTTTTCCAAACGGTGTGCGTGGTATGGCACTCAATTTGGAAGTTGATAATGTTGGTGTGGTCATTTTTGGCTCAGATCGTGATATTCGTGAAGGTGATTGTGTAAAGCGGTTAGGCGCTATCGTCGATGTTCCTGTGGGCCCCGCTTTGCTGGGACGTGTGGTTGATGCGTTGGGAAACCCTATCGATGGGAAGGGTCCCATTAAAGCAACGGAGCGTCGTCGTGTTGATGTTAAGGCGCCAGGGATTATTCCGCGTCAGTCAGTGCATGAACCGATGTCGACCGGATTGAAAGCGATTGACGCACTTATTCCTATTGGACGGGGGCAGCGTGAATTGGTGATTGGTGATCGCCAAACAGGAAAAACAGCAATTTTGCTCGATACATTTTTAAATCAAAAACCTTTTCATGAAAAAGGGGCTGGACGGGAGCAAGACAAAGTTTATTGTATTTATGTGGCTATCGGTCAAAAACGTTCGACGGTGGCACAATTCGTTAAAGTTTTAGAAGAACGTGGAGCGCTGGAATATTCTATTATTGTTGCAGCGACCGCTTCTGATCCAGCACCACTGCAATTTATTGCACCTCTTGCTGGGTGTGCTATGGGTGAGTATTTCCGTGATAATGGGCAACATGCTTTGATTGGTTATGATGACTTGTCAAAACAGGCGGTGGCGTATCGTCAAATGTCTCTTTTATTGCGTCGTCCTCCAGGTCGTGAAGCTTATCCGGGAGATGTTTTCTATCTTCATTCGCGTCTTTTAGAGCGGGCTGCGAAGTTGAATGCGGAAAATGGATCTGGGTCATTGACAGCTTTGCCGGTTATTGAAACGCAAGCAAATGATGTTTCTGCCTATATTCCTACAAATGTGATTTCGATTACTGATGGGCAAATTTTTCTAGAGACTAATTTATTTTATCAAGGAATTCGTCCTGCTGTAAATGTTGGTCTTTCTGTGTCGCGTGTTGGTTCTGCCGCACAAATTAAAGCGATGAAGCAAGTTGCTGGCTCGATTAAAGGTGAATTGGCGCAATATCGTGAAATGGCAGCTTTTGCGCAGTTTGGCTCTGATTTGGATGCGTCAACCCAGCGTCTGTTAAATCGGGGTGCGCGCTTGACAGAGCTGTTGAAGCAGCCGCAATTTTCTCCACTCAAAACAGAAGAACAGGTGGTGGTTATTTTCGCGGGTGTGAATGGCTATCTTGATGCTTTGGCGGTTTCTGATGTTGCGCGGTTTGAGCAGGGACTTTTGGTGCTTTTGCGTAGTGATTATCAAGATCTCTCAAAGGCAATTGCTGAGCAAAAGCAAATAACAGATGAGCTGAAAGATAAGTTGATAACTGTTCTTAATACTTATGCGAAAAATTTCTCGTGATGAATTGATGGAATGCTTGAATGGCTTCACTAAAAGATCTTAGAGACCGTATCGCTTCGGTTAAAGCAACACAAAAGATTACCAAAGCTATGCAAATGGTTGCAGCGGCAAGGTTGCATCGTGCTCAAGAGGCAGCGCAGTCTGCACGCCCTTATGCGAAGAGAATGGCTGATATTTTGACCAGTGTTGCTGCTGATGTAGATGGTGTTGATGCGCCTACTCTTATGCGTGGTACGGGGCGCGATGATGTGCATCTTTTGGTGGTGTGTACTGCTGAGCGCGGTTTGTGTGGTGCTTTTAACGTGCAAATTGCTCGTCGTGCACGTGAACAGATTAAGGCATTGTTGGCGGCTGATAAAATAGTAAAAATTATCACTGTGGGTAAAAAAGGCGCGGATATTTTATCGCGTGATTACAAAGGCTTGATAATTGATCATATCGATTTGCATGCTGTAAAGCGAATTGGTTTTGCAGAGGCAGTGATGATTAGTCAACGGATTGTTGATTTATTCAATGAAGGTGCTTTTGATGTTTGTACGCTGTTTTATTCTGAATTTGTTTCCGTAATTAATCAGCGTCCAACAGCTTTGGATTTGATTCCAATGGTTGCTCCAAAAGCAGCTGTTGGGGCAATAGATATTGTGGAGCAAACCGATCATAACAAAGGTTCACAATCGATTGTTTATGAATATGAACCTGATGCTGCGTCTCTTTTAGAGGCTCTTGTACCACGTAATCTTTCGGTGCAAATCTTTCGGGCTTTGCTAGAAAATGTTGCTGGTGAAATGGGCGCCAAGATGACAGCTATGGATAATGCATCGCGCAATGCGGGTGAAATGATTAGTAAATTGACGGTGGCTTATAATCGTCAACGTCAAGCACAGATTACGACAGAATTGATCGAAATTATTGCGGGCGCTGAAGCGCTTTAAATGGAGAAGGTAAGGATTGATGGTAAAAGCAGTAACCTCAAGCAAAGGAACAGAAAAAGGTGAAAAAAAGAAACCAGCTGCTCGTTCCGGCGTGAAAAAAGCCGCTTCGAAATCTCAAGTGGATGTAAAGGCTTCCTCTGTACCTGCGCGTGATGCAGCTAAAGATACACCTGTAAAAAAAGATACATCCGCAAAAAAAGAAGAGCATGCAAAAGGCGCTGTTGGTGAAATCAAGCAGATTATTGGTGCTGTCGTTGATGTGCAATTTGAAGGTGAATTGCCAAATATTCTCAACGCTTTGGAAACAGAGAATTTAGGCAATCGCTTGGTATTAGAAGTTGCGCAGCATTTGGGTGAAAATACCGTGCGTACGATTGCTATGGATACGACTGATGGTTTGATGCGGGGCCAAAAGGTTGTGGATACAGGCACACAAATTAGCGTTCCTGTAGGAGAAGCAACGTTGGGACGTATTATGAATGTGATTGGGGAACCGGTGGATAATGTGGGACCAATCGCTTCAACCAAAACACGTTCTATTCACCAAGAGGCACCTGAATATGTTGAGCAATCGACTGTTTCGGAAATTCTCGTAACCGGTATTAAAGTCGTGGATTTGTTAGCCCCTTATTCTAAAGGGGGTAAAATTGGCTTGTTTGGTGGTGCTGGTGTTGGAAAAACCGTTCTCATTATGGAGCTTATAAACAATATTGCAAAGGCACATGGTGGCTATTCTGTATTTGCTGGTGTGGGAGAACGTACACGTGAAGGAAATGATCTTTATTATGAAATGATCGAAAGCCGCGTGAATGTGAATCCAAAAGAGAATAATGGTTCAACGGAAGGGTCAAAGTGTGCCCTTGTTTACGGGCAAATGAATGAACCACCAGGAGCGCGTGCGCGTGTGGCTCTTTCAGGATTGACAATTGCGGAAAGTTTCCGTGATGAAGGACAAGATGTTCTCTTCTTTGTGGATAATATTTTCCGTTTCACGCAAGCAGGAGCTGAGGTATCTGCTCTTTTAGGGCGTATTCCTTCTGCTGTTGGGTATCAGCCTACCTTGGCAACGGATATGGGGGCGTTGCAAGAACGTATTACCAGTACAAAAACAGGCTCTATTACTTCCGTTCAGGCAATTTATGTTCCGGCAGATGACTTGACGGATCCGGCGCCGGCAGCATCTTTTGCTCATTTGGATGCAACAACTGTTCTTTCGCGCTCTATTGCGGAAAAGGGGATTTATCCAGCGGTTGATCCGCTTGACTCTTTCTCGCGTATGTTGGATCCATTGATTGTGGGGGAAGAGCATTACACTGTTGCTTGTCAAGTGCAAACCATTTTACAACGTTATAGAGCGCTTCAGGATATTATTGCTATTCTTGGAATGGATGAACTTTCTGAAGATGACAAATTGCTGGTGGGGCGGGCGCGTAAAATTGAACGTTTCCTTTCGCAACCTTTCCATGTTGCGGAAGCCTTTACTGGTTCGCCGGGGAAACTCGTTCCTTTGGAAGATACAATCAAAGGCTTTAAGGGGCTTTGTGCTGGCGATTACGATGATTTGCCAGAAGCTGCTTTTTATATGGTTGGTTCGATTGATGAAGCACTTGAAAAAGGAAAGCGTCTCATGGCAGAGGCTTCTTAGTAAGAAGCTTCTTATTCAAGAGAAAACTGTCATGGGTATTTTTCGTTAAAAAGGACGAGTCGTTGGAGAAAACGGAGAGTCCTTATATCGGGTATTGTGGAGACTTTTGTGGAAAACAATAGAGAAGAGCATTTTTTATTTGAGCTTGTATCGCCTGAAAAAATTGTGTTTTCAGAGCAGGTAGTGTCTGTTGTTCTTCCTTCAGCCTCAGGTTATTTGACAGTTATGGCGCATCATGCGCCATTGGTAGCAAGTATTGTGTTGGGCAGTGTTCGTGTTCGCACCTCTTTGGGTGAAAAATTATTTGTTGTATGCGGGGGCGTTGCAAATATTACCTTTTCAGGTTGCTCTTTATTGGTAGAGCACGTTGTGGCTGTAGAGAATCTTTCTTTTGATGTATTAGAACAGCAGATTTTGCAGATTCAAGCGACGTTAGAAGGAGGGACAAGTGATGAGGACAATCATAAAATAGAGGCTTTTTTTCAGCAGTTGTCAGCTGATGGTGTTGTGTTGATAGAAGCGTAGCAGAGTATACAGGAAAAGATGACATGAGCGGAAAAAAGAGTACGGTTGTGTCTGCTAAAAGGAGTGCAAAACCTTTTCCTCATCCTGGTCGTGTCTTTGCGGGACCTTTGCCAAAGTGCTTTGTTTATATTTTTGCTTCTCTTATTTTGCAATGGGCTTATGGTTTAGGGGCTAATATTGTTCAGTCTAACATTGTCCATCTTACGGGTGATTTTCATGCAACTTTGGCCGAGACGACATGGCTGGTAGCGGCTTATATGGCGCCAAATGTGAGTGTAGCGATTATGTTGATCAAAATCCGCTATCAATTTGGGCTGCGCGCTTTTGCTGAACTGTCAATCCTTGGCTTTGTTTTGGTTTGTGTGTTGCAGCTCTTTGTTACGGATTTGCGTTCTGCGCTAATTATTCGCTTTTTTGCTGGGATTGCTGCTGCGCCTTTGGCTTCGCTTGCGCTGCTTTATATGATGGAGGCTTTTGCTCCAGCAAAGAAGTTTACTGTTGCTCTGAGTTTGAATTATATGAATGCAGCTTTAGCAGCACCTTTATCACGTTTGATTTCTCCTGATTTGCTGGAAAATGGTGGTTTTTCCAGCCTTTCCGCTCTGGAAATGGGGTTGGTTCTTATCAGCTTGGTCTGTATCTATACTTTACCTCTTACTCCTGTTGTGCGTAGTAAGGTTATTCAAAAATTAGATTGGATAAGCTATGGTTTGATTGCTCTTGGTCTTGGATTAAATGCTGTGATCATGTCTGTTGGTATATTGTATTGGTGGTATGAAGCGCCATGGATTGGTTGGGGGCTCGCACTTGCTATTTTCTCTTTGGCTGTTGCTATTATTATTGAGCTTAATAGAGAAAAACCGTTGATTGATCTCCGTTGGATTTTCAGTAAAGAAATGATACAATCTGTTTTTATTTTATTGATTTTTCATGTTTTTTTGTTGGAGCGATCCAATTTGCCCGTCGGTTTTTTTAATCTTTTTGGTTTGCTCAATCGTGAAATGGCGCCCATGTATCTTGCGGTGACATTAGGGATTCTGTTAGGGGGGGCTGTTTGTGTCTTTTTTTTACGGGCGGGGCGTGAAGATTATTTTTATTTGTTATCTTTGGGTTGTTTGGCACTTGGCGCTTATTTAGATAGTCGTGTCAATCATTTAACGCGTCCGCAAGATATGATGTTGAGCCAAGGATTGGTGAGTTTTAGTTATGCACTTTTTTTGCCTCCTGCTCTTTTCAAAGGGTTTGTGATTGCTGGTGAGCGAGGGCCGCGTTATGTTTTGAGTTTTATTGCTGTTTTTTTGCTAACGCAAGTGACAGGGGGATTGATGGGATCGGCTTTTTTTGGCACTCTACAGTTTTATTTTGCTCATAAGAACTTTGAGTCTTTAACACAAAATATTGTTGTGACGGATCCGCTTATTTCTGGTGAGATAAATACTTTATTTTCGCCTTCTTATGGTGCTTCTGTTCCCCATGGCTTTGGAAGTGAGCAGGCGACTTCTCTGTTGATAGAGAAATTTAAGTTAACAGCAAATATTTTTGCTTATGATGACGTTTTTCGGCTTTATTTTTATATTTCAATGGCTGTATTCGTTGTTTTTCTTGTTACAATGGTTGTTAAGTCATGCTCTTTGCGTGCGTTAGAAAAGTAGAGTGATGTTATAGAAGAGGGGTGCAAAAAATGATAAAAGCATTACGGTCAAAAGCTACGATTGTTGCATTCCTATCGGGCATTACGGGTGTTTTGCTAATTTTGTGGGCTTGGAGACTTCCTCCTTTTGTAAATAACATTCAAATAACGGATAATGCTTCCATTAAGGGTAATGTTACTCTGGTGAGTTCACAGATCTCTGGGGTGATTGCACGGATTTATGTGCAAGATTATCAACGTGTTGAAAAAGGAATGCTGCTCTTTGAGCTTGATGATTCTCTTTTTCGTCAGCAGTTTGCACGGGCACAGGCTGTTCTCGATTCAAAAAATGCAAAACTGGCAAGTATTGAATTGCAAGCTCAGATTTTACAGGGAGAAGTTAATGCTGCAGAAGCGGAATTAGCGCGTTCACGAGCATTCTCTAATGTTGTTTCTGATAGTAAAAAGTTAGGCTTTGGTGATGCGGCAGTTTCTGTTTCTCGCCCTCTTTCACAACTCTTGGCAGCCCTAGAAACAAAACGACAATTGCAAAAACAATTAAATCTTGAACGGCAAAGTTTACAGTCAGAAGTTTCGGGAGCGAAGGTGAGTGTTGAGTTGGCAAAACTTAATCTCGATCATACAAAGATTTTATCTCCTAGAACAGGCTATGTTGGATTGGTTGGCGCTAGGGTAGGGCAATATGTTATGCCGGGGACACAATTGGTCTCTGTTATTTCTGATGATATTTGGATTATTGCTAATTATAAGGAAACGCAACTTTCTCAGATGCGTGTGGGACAACCGGTTGTTTTTTCTGTTGATGCATTGAACAACAAAAAGTTAACAGGGCGTGTGGTTCGTTTTGCACCTGCTACAGGCTCAGAATTTTCATTGTTAAAAACGGATACGACAATTGGTAATTTTATCAAAATTGCGCAACGTATTTCAGTACGGATTGCTTTAGATCCTGGGCAGGAAGGGATTGAAAAACTCATTCCTGGCATGTCCGTGGTTACCTATGTAGATACTTCGCAGCGAGTCGATTCTGGAGGATGAAATTTTGGGTTTTTTCAGTTTAATTTTTGCGTCATTTACTTATAGCAAGTGGTTGTTTACGTTGGAAGATTTCGTTTGGTTTGCTATACTACATGTTTTAAAGCTCTTAGGCTTCTTATACTTTTATGTCATGATGTAAAATAATGTTCCTTAGAATATTAAAGCGCATGCATCTTTACTCACTTCCATTTCTTTTGAACTAACTCAGTAGGGGGATGGAGTATTGGAAGCTTTGCCTGTGGTTTTGCACAACACTGTCCTTTGAGGTGTGGTATCATCGCATGTTTGGAAGATGGGGGTAGGGGGATGCCAGATAAAAAACTGGATTATAGACTGCTCGGATGGGTGAGAAACTTATCCTGTTGGGAGAGGGCATAAAGTTAGGAGGAAGATGTAAAGTTTATATTTTGTAAACCATAAAAAATGCCCGCTTTGAGTCGGGCATTAAAAGGGAAGGTTATTGGTTGTGTTATTAATTTTTACGGATCAGCAAGAAGCTTACTAAAACGGCTCCTGCTGCTAATGCGAGGGTTTTTTTAGGATTTTCTTTCGCTTTTTTCTTTAATTCTGTAGCATGTTCGTTGAGGTGATAAAGTGCGTGACGGCCTTTTTGTTTCCATGTATTAAACAGCTCAGAAATGTTTTCAAAGCTATCATTTTGAAAACTCCAATGATTTACGGGGACCAGCTCTCTTTTTAATTGTGCTATACGTTTTTTAATTTTAGCATTTTTTCTATGGGGTGAAAATAGACACATTTATTGACTCCTTCATGTGTTAAATTGTTGTGTGACAGTTGGAATTGTGTTTGGGGTTTTGCTATAACGGCTTGAAAATTGAAAGGTTGCATTGATAATGCCGTGCGTGGGTGAGATGAGAGTTAAGAGTTTGGGTTTAATGAGGCATTTCTTAATGTACTCGAGTTCATTTCGTGATGGTGTTTGTTAAGGATGTAAGGTAAAAATTTTTACAAAATGGTGTAAGATTCATTCATAAAAATGGTGGGCGATGTCTTCATTTTTTTGTTTGTTTAAAGTGTTGGGATAGCTTTTGGCACTTGAAATAGTTTATAAGGAGTTTTTATCTACCTATTCTCTTGTGGCTGTAGGGAGTGGTATTGATTGATTCAATTAAGAAGATTTAAAATGAGGAAATCTTATGATATTTGGGTTTTCCATTCAAATTTGTAAAAAATAGATTATTATAAATCAATATATTGGATTAATTTGGCGATGTCTTTCATGCATTTTTAAAAATGGCGCTTTGATGGGTGTTATTTGTTGTGTTGTAAAACACTGTTTTGTGATGACATTGATGTCAGGTATCGGCATGCAACTTAAAAATACAGTATTGTCTCTGTTTTGTTTCAGTTTCTTTTTGAAGCAACCAAGTGTAGAAGTATAAACTTGAACAGAAGTAGTAGAACTTATCCGGTACGTCTATAGAATGAATACACCTATGAGTTGTATTGCATCAGTGTTAGTAGGTCGAACCTTTTGAGAGCAATCTGTTAAGATTGGTGGGCGGTGTAATTTTCGTCCTTTGAAGCGCGGAGGAAATCAATGTAAATAATGATTGATAGCGCAGGTTTTAAAAATTTGAGGACTTGATGAGTACGACCTATTTTTTATCTAAACCACTTGAGCGTCGTCGATCTGTTGGTGTTGCTGTTGGTGATGTGATCATTGGGGGGCAGAGCCCGATAGTTGTACAGTCGATGACCAATACAGATACCGCTGATGTTGATGCAACTGTTTCTCAAGTAGCTGCTCTTTGGCAAGCTGGCTCACAATTGGTTCGAATTACTGTTGATCGCGATGAAGCGGCGGCGGCTGTACCAAAAATACGGGAGCGATTGGAGAGGTTAGGATTTTTTGTACCATTGGTTGGGGATTTTCATTATATTGGTCATAAGCTTTTATCTGAGCATCCTGCGTGTGCTGAAGCGCTTGCAAAATATCGCATCAATCCTGGAAATGTTGGTTTTGGCGCAAAAAAAGATCGTCAATTTGCAGAAATTATTGAGATTGCTTGTCGGTATCATAAACCTATTCGCATTGGCGTGAATTGGGGCTCTCTTGATAATGCGTTGTTAACACGGCTTATGAATGAAAATGCACAGCAAGAAAATCCTTTATCGGTTGCTGAAGTGATGCGGGAAACTGTTGTGCAGTCGGCTTTGCTTTCGGCTACTTTAGCAGAAGAGTTAGGGTTGGGGCGTGATAAAATTATTCTTTCTGCTAAAGTGAGTGATGTCCAAGATCTTATTGCTGTTTATACCACCTTGGCGGCGCGTTGTGATTATGCTCTTCATTTGGGGTTAACGGAAGCTGGGATGGGAACAAAGGGCATTGTTGCTTCTTCGGTGGCTTTGGGTATTTTATTACAGCAAGGGATTGGCGATACGATACGAATTTCCTTAACACCAAAACCTGGTGGTGATCGGACACGAGAAGTAAAGGTGGGGCAAGAACTTTTGCAAGTGATGGGTTTTCGGCAATTTTTGCCTGTTGTTGCGGCTTGTCCTGGTTGTGGGCGCACAACCTCAACGGTCTTTCAACAATTGGCGCAAAAAATTGAAGCAGATTTATACAAAAATATGCCTGTTTGGCGTAAAAAATACCCTGGCGTTGAAAGTTTGAAGGTTGCTGTGATGGGATGTATCGTCAATGGACCGGGGGAATCAAAGCATGCGGATATTGGAATATCTTTGCCTGGAGTGGGGGAAAGTCCTGCGGCACCTGTTTTTATTGAGGGACAAAAGGTAAAAACTTTGCGGGGTGATCACATTGCTGAAGAATTTGAAGCACTTTTGAGTGATTATATTCATACACGCTTTGGGCAAGGTTGAGGTAAAAATCGCATAAGGTTGAAGTAAAAATGGTGTGTCGTTTTTTTTAACAAGCTGTCTTCAATGTGAAGATGGCGCTGTTGTATGCTGCTGCTTTAGCTATGGTCAATACTGTTGTTGGTTGCTTATTATTTTAGGTAAAACCAGATGATATGCCTGTTTTAGAATCAGAAGCTTATGAAAGATATTAATGAGTTTGAGTGTGTTAAGACTATTAAGCAAAACGATATGAATACTTTAATAGATCCGTAAATGTTGTTGTTGGTTTTTTGGCTGCTCTTGAGACAGTAAAATATTTAACGGATTCTTCAAATATCAAATTATAGAAAGAACATTGTTTATTGATTTTTCAGGCATTTTCCCAGCATTTTTTGGGGTATCAAATTGATAGGATTGGAAATCCTTATAGCGATTATAGTCCTATTTGTCGTAAAATGTAAGCTTTTATATTGATATAAAATGATGTATACGGGTGCCTTTTTTGGCGTTATTGGGGGAGTGCATGACAAGTATATTAGCGTTTGGCTTTTTATTTAACGGTATAAGGATTTTAACCGGCGCCTTTATTGTCTTTTATATGCTTGAAAAAGGTTTAACGCTTATTGATATAGGTGTCATTAAGTCGTTTCAGGCTTTTATTATGATGGTTACCGATATTCCTCTGGGATATTTTGCTGATCGAAAAAGTTATAAAATATCGATCGTTTTGGCAGCGGCTTTTGCTGCCACATGGCTCTTTCTCATGGGATTTTCTACAAGCTTTTATGGTTTTCTTTTGGCAGAAACTTTTAATGCCTTATCGCTGACATTAATTGCTGGAGCCTATAATGCTTTACTTGTTCAATATGCAAAAGCAAAATTGACATCTACTAAAAAAGTGCTTGGTTCCAGCTCTCAATATAATTATATCGGCATGTTTATATTCAGTTTAATCGGCGCATATTTTGCTGATTATTCTAGCCAATATATATGGTATATCGCGGCGTTTTTAATGTTTATGACGACACTATTTGGTTTGTTTTTTCTTGATGACTTGAAGGGGGAGAAAAAACCAAATAAAGCGAATTCTCTCATTTGTGAAGCTAAGGAGATATTGTCTATTTTTATTAAAGTTCCTTATATCTCTTTATGCTTTTATTTTTCATTGATCTTTTTCAATATATTCTCGCAGTATTGGCAGTGGATATTTAAAGATTATGATATTAATGTCACTTATTTTGATCTTGGTGTGACATTTTCACTGATATTGTTCTCTCAGCTCTTGGCTAGTTTTCTCTTTACAAAACTAAGTGAAAGAGTGAATTTTATTTTACTACTGTTTCTTTCGGCTTCACTGATTTTTACCGTTGCTTTCTTTGAACCAAGAAAAGAAATGGCTGTCATTTTAGTTTGTATGATTTTTTATCTCATTAAGTATACATATCTTCGTGTAGAAGTTGTTTTGCATGATAGTATTAGTGATCATTTCAGGGCTACATATGAATCTTTCTTGTCAACCGTTGGGAGATTTAGCTTATTGGTATTTTTTTACATGAGTGCGTATATGGTCAATATATTTGGCTTTTTCTCACTCGTTTATATTTTTGCTATTTATTTATTGATTTACTTGTTGGCAGTACTTTTTTTAGAAGGAACTCTCAAAAAAGTTCAGTGAAAATATTAACTTATTACGATACGTGTTTTATAGGGTTTCATAGTGGGGCAAAGCTTTGATTTATTAAGGCGCATCGTTGTTTTTGCATGTTGAATGAGAAAGCTGAATAGTGTCAGTTATTCTTATTTAAAATCTATGTATGTTGAAGCAATCAAAGTCATCTGCTTGTACGTTATAAGTGGGCTTGGCATAATAATCATTAAAATGGCATAACAATCATTACAAAAGAAATAAAAATGCTGCTCATGAATATTACACAAAGGGTTGCTGACAAGATTGGACGCTGATAAAGAACATGATTGTGCCGGATTATATACTTATTAAGGAATGGTGATGGAGCAGTTTTCTCATTTTCATTGGTTCCTTACTGGTAACACTTTATCTCATTAGAGCTAATTTAAGCAGTCGGACAATTTATAGCCTGTTCAAATAGGCTTTCCTCATGACTGATTTTATTGTTGATATATTTAACGCGTTTTATTGCTGTTTTCTTTAAAATATCAATTATCTTGTTGAGATAATTTTTTACGTTGTACATTCTCATTTTTGAGTATTTTCTCTTTGATTGTGGCGTTAGCTCTGTATTTTCTGATGTTAGAAAATTTCTGATCCAGATAATAAACTTATCTATGGAAACTTTGAATGACATCCCCCCTCTTTGAGAGGGAATAAAACCAAGTACAGAAATATTGTTGAGTACAATTTGCTACAAATAAGCCACAAGAAACCAGCACATATTGATATATTTGATAGGAATCTGTTAAGCCGTACAAATTATGGTTATTATAAAGGTAAAGCGATGAAATCGTTATCCATAACGTTTGTTGTAACATTTATAACTCTTTTTTCTGTATTGGTATTGTTGGGATGTACGCGTGTAGATAGTTTAGAGCAGTACAATAAACTTTACGAAGAATATATAAGTGAAAAATACGAGGCTTTTGAACATTTTCAAAAGCAGGAACAAGCAAGAAATTTCGTCTATAGCCGTGGTTATCAAAACATAGCGCCCAAATTTGATATTATATGGCATCGACACATACTTATTGTTTTATGTGGACGCTTTGTTAATTTATTACGCAGTGATTATAATGAGGAGATGTCATGGGCAATGCTACCCAATGTCATAAGCAGTTTGCGTTATGACTATAATTGGAGAGAAAGCGATTTTATCTGGGCTTATAATATGTCTATGAATTCTACCGACCCCATGATTGATTATGCGAAAAAATTTCTTAATTCTTCAAGTGGAAATGGTATTAGCCCAACAACACAAATTATTGACCTTGTGTTTAGTATGAGAGCTGGTCATGATGACAATACTAAACAAATAGCGCGTTTTTGCAGAGAACTCCACACGATATATGATATGATGAAACCAAGAGGAATTTACAAATGATATTGAATGGGTAATGAGAAAAATTCTCTCGAAGGGTATTAAATGGCTATAATACTCTTGATAATTGCGGCATTTTCTTGGCCATGTTGCTTGTTTTTTTATTATGGCTTCAAAAGGTGGCCATATTTTCCAGCGTTGGCAACAGGCATAGGTTCACTTACAATGATGCTTTTCATCTTAATAAGAAAATTGCACTTAAAGGAGGAAATTTGCACTTGGATTGAAAAAACGACTTATCACAAATTAGATTGCGCTATTATATATAATAATAAGGACTTTTTTATCTTTCTGTTGCAAAGATCATTCTCTGTTTAATCTTATCAATTCTCTTTTTGTGTGATGAATTGAATAAACGAGATAAAGAGCGTGATGAATTAAAGTTGTACAGTGATCATGATTATTATTAAATTGAAGTTATTACACACTTTTGTAAATAAAAATGTTTCTGCTTTTGAAGGAGCATGCCGACATAATCATTCACTTTGCTAGCCCCTAATGTTGCGACAGCCCTTGGCTTTTAAGACGGTTCATAAGAGGCATTTTTTTAGTCTTTTCTTTGATGTTTTGCCCTACGCGGCTCTCTCTGTTTTTGAGGTGCAAGCAAGTGATTTTGATTGATTCAATATACACAGATTTGAAATGAGAGAATCTTACGGTATTCAGGGTTCTTATTCAAGTTGAACAACCGCAAATTATCATTATAAATCAATGTGTTATATCTTTCCAGTTTAAGAGAAGAGAGATCGGTAATAATACTGCTTTGGTCTTTCGTTCTATTGAAATTAGTGGTTTTATTTATCCTGTTATGCTATAATATACTGTCATTTGAGGGGTGGTGAAGGTATCCTGTTTGATACATTAAGTATTTTAAGAAGTACATGGTGAATATTCTTAAGTCTTGCTTATCGCGTCTTTAGTTTAAGTGAATCGCATGTGTGGAAAGCGAGAGAAACCTACTCGGTAGGATACTAGACTGTTTACAGAGCAGATTGTATTAAAAGACTTTGTTCTTTGAGGGTGGCATAAAAATCAAAATAGCCATTATGTTCATTTTTTTCTGATATTTTAAATACGAGCTTCAAAAAAATAATGCTTAAACTAAACAACGAGCATTTTTGTAAAAGTGTTTTTAGAGAGCAAGCAATACACGACTGAATTTACAGAATGTAACCATATTTGATCTTTTACAACAAGATAGCGTGGAAAGGCATAAAAATTACGACTCTTTACTGAGGGCAGTGTACTCCTAGGGTTGGCAATAAACAACAGATGACTTTGATAAGGCTACAAAGCCAATCGGCATTTTTATTGTTTTTTGCGGGTTTATAAAATGCCTTGTTGTATACTTATTCTGTTTATTTTTGCCTTATCGTTAGAAGATTAAAGACATAAAGGAGAAAACGAGTTTTCCTCTTTCCGGTTGTTTTTTATTCGGCTTTAAAGCATCCACTGTAATATCTTTTAAAACATGGTGATTACGCATTTTCACATTTTGTTTCTTTTAGTCTTTAATGGAAGGCATTTTTCATGCAAAATAGGATACCCAGAATGCATTTGTGTTATAAATTCACGCGGCTTGTTTTAATGAAATTCCTCTCAAGATTTGTCGTACCCATTTCATGATAAGGACTATAATGGAGATTAATAGTAACTTTTCTTGGAAAAGTCTATTATGCATTCAATAAATATGACGGTGTACACTATGTACAATAGGGTGGATGAAGTTTAATTTTGGCGTATTGCACTAAAGTGTGCTGCTTGTTGGAGGGGGAGTGCTTTAGCGCCAAAAGGATGTAAGAATGCTTCTGCTTTACTGATGAGTATATCTCGCTTTTTTTGGGTTTCTTTAATGCCGTAAAGATGAACAAAAGTGGCTTTTTGTGCCGTTTCATCTTTCCTAGCCGTTTTTCCTAGGGTTTGCGTGTTGGCGGTGACATCAAGAAGGTCATCGGTTAATTGAAAGGCTAAACCAAGATAGGTACCAAAATCAGTAAGCTTTTCGGTTAATTCTTTAGATGCATTGCCAATGATGGCACCTGCTTGGCAAGCAAAGCTTATCAGGGCTGCTGTTTTCATGTGTTGTAGAGTGATGATGTCAGTACTTTCTTGCGGTCTTTTTTCAGCTTCAAGGTCCAGCATTTGTCCACCTAACATACCGCCAAGTCCTGCCGATTGTGCAAGAGACGTGATCAGCTTGATTCTAATATCTGTAGATAGATTACTAGCTTTATCGGCAATGATTTCAAAGGCAAATGTTAAGAGGGCATTGCCTGCTAGAATTGCTGTTGCTTCATCAAATGCTACATGGACAGTGGGTTTTCCACGCCGGAGTATATCGTTATCCATAGCGGGAAGATCATCATGAATGAGCGAATAACAATGGATACATTCTAAGGCACATGCAACATCAAGAGAATGTTCTACAGGGACGTCAAAAAGTGCAGCACTTTGAATTACAAGAAAAGGACGCAAGCGTTTTCCACCGTTCAGCACACCATAGCGCATGGCTTTGATTAAGTTTTTAGGGCGTGAAATTTCACCATTTTGGATTTGATCACTTAACAGGGTATCAAGCCGTTTTTCAACGGTGTCTCTATGTTTTGCAAGAAGGGTGGTAAATTCGTGCATTCTTGCTTCCTTTGTTTTTACAAAAATGAAATTATGAAGTTTAAAGAGAAAGGTTGTCGCTTTTTCTTGTTTTCATAAATTGGCGTCGTTTTTTATTAAAAATCAACTTCTCTTTTTATCCGTATCTCTACTGTATGCGCAAATCCCTTTTTAAACCAAATAAAAATTGAATGAAGGGCTTATAAAAAAGCTTTCATTGGTGTATAAAATTCTTAAATTTTGCAGTGTTTTTGATATTCATTTGATTATTGTGACACCATTTTTGATAACAGGAAGGTCATTTTTGGTAAGAGGAGGATCATTTTGACATTGCCTCTTCTTTTTTATCAGTGTATAATATCCTCAAATTTTATGGTGTTTTAAATGAAGCATTGTCATTTTTGACATTGCTTTTTCTGTTTTAATGGATTTGGAGTGTCTTTTTATGGCTGTACCTAAACGAAAAACCTCTCCAGCGAAGAGGGGCATGCGCCGTTCGGCTGATGCTCTGAAGGCGCCGACTTATATCGAAGATAAAAATTCTGGTGAATTACGTCGTCCTCATCACATTGATTTGAAAACGGGAATGTATCGTGGGCGTTCCGTTTTAGTGGTTAAAGACTGAGCGTTTTCTTTCTTTTCCAGTGGTGAACTTCTTTTATTGCATCGATCAATGCACGCTTGGGGCGTGCATTTTCGCTTTAAGATGAATGTTGAGGTTCTCTTGCATCGTCTTCTATCGATGTGGAACAGGGAATGTATCGTGGACGTTCTGTTTTAGTGGTTAAAACTTTAGCGTTTTCTTTCTTTTCTAGTGGTGAACTTCTTTTGTTTCATTAATGAATGCATTGGGTAAGATGCGTTTTTCACTTTTTCTTGAGAACATGTGTGGGATAAAGTTGTGCTGTAGAGAAATGATTCTATTGTGGGAGATGATTTTCTTGTTTTCTTGAGAGGCTATAAAGGGCTACTTGTATCAGTGTCTTTTATGATGACTTCGTTAAGAGCTTGGGTATTGATATAAGTTAGCTCAGTAATAGAATCATTTTGTATCGCACTTAATCTTTATTGACTATAGAGAGAATCCTATTAGACCGTAAAATATCATCGTTTAAGGCGGTTGATCTATGTAAGGATTTAAGCATATCGGTGTTTTCCGGTGTTTTTTATGAGAATATTTAAGGCAATGGTTTGTCTATAGGCTTATATTGTGACATGTGATTCTCCTTAAAAAAAAATAGAGATCGACATCACATTGATTTATAAAGATCATTTGTTGTTTTGCGCCTTGAATGGAAGGTCTATCGTAGGATTTTCTCATTTCAAATTTTTCCCTATGTTGAATCAATGATAATCACTTGCTTTTCGGTCACAAGTGGGGCTGGCATGTGGGTGAAAACTCTATAAAAAAGGAAAAATGTTTATAATGAATATTTTCAAATGTAAGAATTGTTGTAACATTGGGGTTAAGTGTATGCTGATGCCAGCGCGCTTTCTTATGAGCAGAAAAGAGAAAACCGTTACAAGACAGAAGGTGTACACATTCAATAATCTTTAGTACTTTTTATGATAAAAGTGCATGAGACTTTTCTATGAATATCACGCTGTATTTTCATGTTTTTGAACTAAGAATTGTCTATATATTTTTCTTATTTTTGTGAATATAAGGGATTTGTTGCGAACAGCTTGTAAAAATAAGTAAACTTAAAACCAGATATGTTATGTGTGGGGGTGAGCAAAGTATTTTATCAAAGCCGGTACGATTCTCCAGTTCATAGCTGGTTTATGAATGATTTTATAGTGTTGCTTACCTAAGTTTATGATTTTTTTTGTTATCTGTTCATCACTAGACAACATATTGATTTATATATATAATTCATTGTTTTTCATATTGAATTAGAACCCCGAATAACGTAAGATTCACTCATTTCAAATCTCTCTATCTAGAATCAATCCAAACCACTCGTTTGCACGTCACAAGTGGGATGAGTGTGTGGATAAAATTTGTATAAGAAAGAACTAAAAATGGTTCTTATGAAGAGTCTTAAGAGCCAAGGGTTGTCACAACATTGGGGGCTAGCAAATATAATGATGGTGCCGGCTTGCTTCTTCACAAACGTAAAGATGGTGGTGCTCAATGGCTTTATCGTTATACCATTCATGGTCGGCGCCGTGAAATGGGCTTGGGTGCCTTGCGAGATGTTTTTTTTAAACAAGCCCGTGAATTGGCAACTGGGTGGTGGGCTGTTTTACGTGAGGGGCGTGATCCCATTAAAGAACGTGAGAAACAAAAGCGTGAGGCAATGCGCAATCTCCATTATTTAAAAGATATCGTGTTGGATGCTTTTGAAAGCCGTAAAGCTGAATTAAAAAATGATGGTGAGGCTTGTGATTGGTTTTCACCCTTACACCTTTATATTCTCCCCAAATTAGGCTGTCTGCCTGTTTCAGAGATTACGCAAACAGAGATACGCAATACCCTTGCCTCTATTTGGCATGCAAAAGCTGGAACAGCTCAGACAGCACTGAAGCGTCTTAATCTTTGTCTTAAACATGCGGTTGCATTGGGTGTGGATGTTGATTTACAAGCAGTGCAAAAGTACGCGCGCTCTTAGGCAAACAACGTCATAAAACCACTCATAGACCAGCAATGGATTGGAGAGATGTTTTTGCCTTTTATCAGTTACTCTGTAAAACATAACATAACTGGCTTTGCGTTTGCTTGTCCTGATAGGCGTTCGTACTAATCCTTTGCGTCATATTCGTGAAGATCAGATTGAAGATGATAACTGGACAATTCCTGCTGAGAATATCCAATCTTTAGCAGTCTGTTTGAAACAGAGATTAAGACTTTTAAGAGTTCTATGAATCATTCTAGATTTTTTGTGTTCGATTGGAGTAAGAATATTGCGTATATCTCCTCTGAAATAAGAAACCTCATTTGGGAAAAATATGAAATTGGAAGGGCAATGCCAACGTTCATTTTTATTGTGATTTTTTAAGTTAGTTTTACAGCTTTCAAAAGTATTTGGAATGCCTTTTACAGAATGGAGATGATGGTTTTAGTTCATGCTTTTTTTATCGCGTTCTTTAATGGGGAATGCTTCTCATGCAAAATAGAGCGCCCAAGACAAAATATCTTATGTTGTACCGTCACGCATTTTTTTTAAGCAATATTTTTCAATATTTGTGGCATCCATTTTATGACGGTGTTTTTGAATGTTACAATGGTTTTGTAGAAGGGAATAAATGGTAAAGTTTCGGTGTAGTGTATAAACGGCACTATGATCTTTACGCTTAAATAAAAAAGCAAGCCCCGCCCTTACACATCTTGCCAGATTCCAATGTTGGTATATCCTTTGGTGCTTGAGACAGTGTCTCGCTCTTTTTGTACAGTTTTTACCCACAGATCAGCTCCGCTTGTGATTGACAAGCAAGTGATTTGATTAATTCAACATGAGAGAAATTTGAAATGAGAAATCTTACCATATTCAAGATTCTAATTTAATATGAATAATGCTAGATTATGATGATTAATCAGTTTGTTATCTATGAAGAAAGAAAATAAGGAGGAGGAATTTGTCGAAAAGTTAGATTGTTTATAGATTGGCGCTGGTTAAGAAACTTTGTCCTTAAGGGTAGAGAGGATGTTAAAAAATAAAACCAGCTTTTCGCTGGTTTTATCGAAATATCATCATTATGATGAAAGAGTGTATTATGCAGCGTAGACAGCTTTACTGTTTTCATCTGTTTCTTCTCTCTCAGTTTTAAACTCGCGTTCCGGCTTGTTGGAGAGATGCATCTCTATGAGATTGATAGCTTCTGTTTCAGAAAGACTATTAATAACCGCAATTTCGCGGGCCATTCTTTCAAGAGCAGCTGTATAAAGTTGGCGCTCAGAGTAAGATTGTTCAGGCTGTAGATTAGAGCGGAAAAGATCACGGACTACTTCGGCGATACAAATAAGATCTCCTGAGTTGATTTTAGCATCATATTCTTGTGCACGACGTGACCACATGGTCCGTTTAACGCGTGCTTTTCCGCGTAAAACTTTTAAGGCACGTTCGACAGAATCACTAGCAGATAATTTACGCATTCCAACGGAAAGGGCTTTTGCAATGGGGACTTTGACATCCATCTTATCTTTCGCGAAATGAATGACAAAAAGTTTTAATTTATGTCCTGCAACTTCTTGATCTTCAATCGCTATAATTTGTCCTACTCCATGCGTAGGGTAGACGATATATTCAGAGGTTGCAAATTCTTTGGTCTTGGAAGACGTTCCATGTTGGGATGCCATATTTTAGTTTACTCCCTTATGATCAACAAATGTATCGGAAAACAGGTTATAAACCTGAGGGTTGAGTTTTCTTTAACCAAGTATATTGTACCAATTAAGTGAGCATAAAAGCCGAGTACTTTTAAATCAAAAAAAAATACACCGCTTTACTATAACAAGCAAAGAAAAATACTTAGAAAGATGATCATGTTAAAATAACATTAACATCAAAATTTAAAAGAATCAATCATTTCGCTTAAGGATTTTTTATTTTTACAAGAGAAGTCTTTCAATCGTTGAAGGAGGAGAGTGTACACTTTATCATTACTCTTCGCCACTTCCTGGATTTTCTGAAAAATACTTTTCTAATTTATTTGGAACGCCATCCATTTCTTTTGCTTGAGGAAGAGGATCTTTTCGGGTGGTTAGATTAGGCCATTTGTTTGCATAATGAAGATTGAGTTCTAACCACTTTTCTAACCCTGGTTCTGTATCAGGTAAAATCGCTTCTGCTGGGCATTCTGGCACGCAAACACCACAATCGATGCATTCATCGGGGTGAATAACAAGCATATTTTCCCCTTCATAAAAACAATCAACTGGGCAGACTTCAACGCAATCCGTATATTTGCAGTGAATGCAGTTGTCGGTTACTACGTGGGTCAAGATCGAACTCCATTTGTTACTTTAATTCTCTTTAGAGGAAAGTGTGTGCGTGTTTTTATGATTGGTGAGTTGATCGCGTAGTACAGCTAGTTTCGCAAAAGGTGAATCAGGATTAAGGCGCTTTTCTTTTTGAAAGGGCTTATGATTTGCATGTTTTCCTTGGGATTTGTGGAACTTATGAGAGCGTTTTGCTTGTGATGGTGCTTTTTGAGGGGAATTTTCATTTTTGTATTCCGCTTTTTTTACAGCGTTCTTCGATTTATTTTGCCATTTATTTCCTAATTTATCACGTTTTTTTTGTGCATGGTGGGGAAATTGATGCTTATAATGCCATAATAAAATAACTTTATCTTCTTCTGTAGAGCGAGGGGATTTGGCAAAATTCCCAATAGGTTCAGCTTCTGGTAAACGATTGGTTTTATGGAGATGTTTTTCAATACCAGAGGATGAAATGTTTGGGTATGAGATATTTTTTTCTTCTCGTGTTGTTTCTAAATCGCTTATTGTTTGCCATTGACTTCCAACGCATTCTGCTGCGGGAACATCTTGCATTGTCTCATTGACAGGGGAAGAGGCTTGGTGTGCAAGGAGATTTTGTTCAAAAACAGTATTGCTTATGCTGTACGATTGATAACCAAGTCCTTTGAGGATTTCTTCCATATCATTTCCATTGGCCCCAAGAATGGACATCATGGCTGGTGTAACAAAAAAACTTTTTCCATCATAGGCGCCATCTGGTTTGGGATCACTTCCTTGTTTCCAATGAAGTGCGGGACGGATGAGATTGGCAAGACGTTCTAAAATATCAATCCGTACAGCACGTTGTCCTAAGATTCGGTAGCCGGCTAATTGATAAAATTGGCGGTTATAGGTAGAGTCAACCATCAAAGAGGTTCGACCAGCAGATAATGCTGAAAAAATTTCACCCAAACCAGTTTGATCTTGTCCCGCATTTTGAAGATTCCACAGGAGAGTAATGGCTTGAACCGGAGCAGGTTTAAGCATTCCGGCAACATAGATATGAAAAGCGCCAAAACGCACGCCTAGACGCCGAAGAACGGCACGTGATTCTTGCGCAAGGTTTTTGACAATGTCTAAGACTTCGCGGCGTGGTAAAATCCCTAAAGAGTTAAAAAGTTGTAAAGCAAGACTGTTTGTTGAATCTGTTAAATTATCAGCATTGCGCAAATCAAACAGGGGTTTTAAAGTCGTTTCAAAATGAAAGGTGACAAAGCGTTCTAATCGTTTCACAACGTTATTGCGGGATTCTTCCGTGAGTTGTTCATCTGCTAAAACAATCAGTTTTGGTTTGAAAAAATCTTCTGTTGCTACAAGTTGTCCTACGGGTTGACCAATCCAGCGCACAATTCCATCAGAACTGAGGGTAAAATCTCCATTTGCACAAGCACAAAAACGTGTCGCGCGTTTGGAAAAAGCAAGAATCAAATTCTCATTCTCTGTTGAAATTTGCTTCTCAGCTATTTGATCGGTACTGTTTTTGTTGGCATAAAAACGAAAACCTTCAAATTTACCCCTTCCGTGTTTTTCAATGAGAATATCATCTTGAAGAATCTCATTCTGTTGAACAATCTTGCTATCCATGATCATTTTCTTTCTCAGTGTGACACTGGTCAAAAGCTTTTTGCGACAATTTCATAATGGTGCTCTTTCTTTAACACGTTTGTTGTGTTTGCTTCAATCACTCTTGTCATTTTTTGCTGTTTCTTTGCGCCTTTAAAACTTGAATGATTCTTTTTTCATTCAGTTTTCATTCAGTTTGGATGCTTTATATTTGCAAATTACACTTATTAGTTGTATTGTAAAGCTAAAAGCATAAATAAATTCTTCGATTTAAAAGGAAACGGAACCGATTATCAAAAAACGGCATTTCTTTTGCATGATCACTTTAATTTTTTTGCTGTTTTGTCATGAAAAGTGAAGAGAAAGTTTTTTCAAATATTTCATAGGCTAAAAGGCATATTGTAAAGGCATTTTGCAGGTGAAATTGTGTCTTATGACAAGAAGTTTTACCATGACAGTAAAAAAAACAATTGCGATTATAAAATTACACGTTAAAGTAGTGGCCACAGAAGTTAACAACTTTTGCGTTCTTTTTAAGCGAAGAACAATGATGTCGTTGCCAAATCAATTTTGATAATTTTAATCGCAAGGGGTTATTATGGGTAATCTTTCAAATGCTGTTTATAAAAGCAGCAAAAATTATAGCGATGCAGACAAAAGCTTAGGACGTAATATGATGCGTTCTGCTATGCAAGCACCTTATCTTGAACGACAAAAAGAGCATGATTTGGCTCTGCGGTGGAAAGACAAACGTGATGATGACGCCATGCATCAAATTGCAGCGGCTCATATGCGTTTAGTGATTGCTATTGCTAATCGCTTTAAACGTTTCAAAATGCCATTGGGGGATTTGGTACAAGAAGGGTATGTGGGACTATTGGAAGCAGCTGCACGTTTTGAACCTGATCGGGAAGTGCGTTTTTCAACATATGCAACGTGGTGGATACGCGCTTCTATTCAAGATTATATTTTGCGAAATTGGTCAATCGTTCGAGGGGGAACGAGTTCTTCGCAAAAAGCACTTTTCTTTAATCTTCGGCGTTTGCGTGCAAAACTGATACAAGATGATAGTGCTTTGTCAAAACAGGATATTTTTCGCACAATCGCTGAAAAACTCGGTGTTTCCGTGCGCGATGTTGAAACGATGGATTTTCGTTTTTCCAGTTCTGATAATTCCTTGAGTGTTTCTGTTTCTGAGAACAGTGATAATCCCATTGCTAAGATGGATGTTTTGGTGGATGATAGTCCTCTTCCTGATGCTTTAATTGAGCAAGTCATTGATGGTCAACGGCGTACACAATGGCTTTACGATGCGTTGCAAATTCTCAACGAACGGGAGTTGGAAATTATTCGCTTTCGTCGCTTAAATGAAGAGGGTGCGACTCTCGAAGTTTTGGGTGAAAAGTTAGGAATCTCGAAAGAGCGCGTGCGTCAAATTGAAGCTAGGGCTTTGCAAAAATTGCGTTCTGCTCTCCTTACGATTCATTCAGAAGATGCTTACGATATATAAGCAGTGAAAGGCTTTTTGGGGGGGAAAGAGAATATATTAAGTGGGGGCATATGAGAATATGATAAAGTCAGTTTTAGGGGATGTCCGGATTTGTTTAGAAATATGCCTCCTTGGGAGCGCTACTACAGAGGAAGATAGGGGGCTGTTAGTTGGAGGAAATATATATCGAACGGAGACCTATAAAGGTATGATGAAGTTGGATTTTAAAGTGTTCCTCTTTATTTTCGAATATGCTTTAAGGGGGAGGGCGTGATACAGACAGAAAAGAATCAAAACTGTAACAGATGAGAAGAAAGGCTTATTCTGTAATAATTTTCACTTTTGTACCTGCCGGTAAAGTTTGCGTTGGTGAGAGGGCGTTGAGGATGCGAAAGAGTTTTTCTTTATATGGTGTGTATTGCATTTTATCTGCAAGATTTGCAACGGTTTCTCCTTGTTTAACACGGACAACACGGATTTTTAAGGGCTGCAATTTTTTTAACTGTGAAGATGAAAGAGAATGAAAGCTTTGTAGCGTTTTTTGGGCAACCTCTGCAAAATTTCGAGAATTATGTGGAGCGGCCGTCAAAAAACGAAAGATGTGGTTGTTGAATGGAATGACAACCACATCAAATTGCCATTGATCATTGGTAGCATGGGCCCTTGCTCCAAGTAAATTTTGGCTTTGGGATTCTTGACGCATAAATTCTTGATTGGGGAGCCCTTGAATTGTGATGGGGCGGATAGATGATTGGTCTAGACCGATAATCCAGCCACTTTTCAAATAATCACTCGCAGATATTTCAGCAGGATGTGGAATAGCGTCAAAACGAATCGCAATTTTATCTGGTCCACTGGCCCAAACAGTATGTGCTGAATGTTCTATTGTAAAATTGTTTGGAACAGAAAAAGCTATGCGCAATTGTGGGTGAATAAATTGGTTGCCTCGTACAAAACCTGTATAAAAGCCTCCTCCAAAAATTATGCCATCAATGCTTTTGAGAAAAGAATCGTGATCAGATATTTTACTATTCCCTTTACTGATTTTACCCGCTTTTTTTATCGCAAGCCGAATGCGTTGAGGGGTAGTTTGGTGAGAGGCTAGAAAATCTAGAGAGGCATTTTGGGAGCCAGAGATATTACGAAAAGCACTATAGGCTTCCATTGTTTGAAGAAAGCGTGGTGAAGCAAAAGGATCATATCCTGATTGTTGGAGCATTTCGAGCGCAATGGAATCAGCTTCCAGCTCTTGATTGCGGGAAAATTGCGCGAGTTGTTGCTTGTTTTGCATAGGGTTATGAAGTTTTTTGCCAATAGAAGAAAGAAGACGTGAAGACATGTGATTTGTCATCTTTAATTGGGCTTCTTTTTGCAGGCGTAAAATGCCATGATTGGCTCTGATATGTGCTATCTCATGGGCTAAAATGGCTGCAACTTCTGAAGAATCATTGGCTAATGCCAGCATACCACGAGTGATGTAGATCGAGCCGTTGGGGAGCGCAAAAGCGTTGATAGTTTCTGAGTTTAAAATTGTTACAGAATAGCTTTGATGAGAACTATGTGATGCAACTGCCAGTTTACGGACAATCTTTGCTAAAAGGTGTTCAAGTTTTGCATCATGATAAGCGCCACCATACATTTGCAAAATACGTGGGTGTTGCAGAGCGCTTAATGTGACATAGATATTGTGGTTGTTGGTACGTTTGATCGTTTTAGAAGAAGTGGAAGAAAACCTATCATTTTGAGAAAAGGGTGTATGACAAGCTGAAAGGAGAAACGTTAAACTTATGAAAGTTGCTTTATACAGGCAAGAGCGAAAAAGAAAATTGCGGTGAAAAATGGGGTGCGTTGGACCATGGTGCACATTATTTCTGCGGAGTAATTTGGCAAATTGCATTTGTATCTTTATATCGTATGTTTCTTTAAGAAAGGCATTAGGGATAAGGATTCGTTTGGCTATATCACGCTTTTTGTTTATAAAAAATGACTCTCACTTATAAAAAGATGCACTGTAAAGAAAATTTTGTGAAAGGCAAAGTATGGCATGACAACATTTACGATATTATTAAATGGGGATGTTCATATCACTGATCGTTTGCTTAATCAAATTCAAAACAGTCGGGTAATTGCTGCTGATGGTGGTATGCGTCATGCGGCAGCGCTTAATGTGACGCCTGAGTTGTGGTTAGGGGACTTTGATTCATCAGATGAGAACTTAATACGTCAATATAGTCATGTTCCGCGTGAAGTTTTTCCCTCTGATAAAGATATGACAGATAGTGCTCTGGCATGTGAAAGAGCGTTGCAAAATGGCGCTAAAAAGCTTATTTTGTGCGGTGCTTTGGGAGGGGAGCGAAGTGATCATAGCCTTTCTCATATGACGCAAGCGTTGATGATGGCTGAAAGGGGTATTTCAGTGTTGTTGACAAGCGGTTTGGAAGAAGGTTGGCCGGTTTTGTCAAAACCTTGTTCGTATGATTTGCCTAAGGGATGTTTGTTTAGTATTATCGGTTTTTCTGATTTAAAAGGTTTAACTCTTAAAGGGGTAAAATGGCCAGTTTGTGACAAAAATGTGTCATTTGGCTCTTCTTTAACACTTTCTAACCGTATTTGTGGAACCTTTTCTTGCCATTTAGGTTCTGGAAAAGCTATATTGTTAGCGTCTGTGCCTATTCCATAAAGCTCTTCCAATATATTTTGAATAAGGCAGGGGGAGGACTAGTGATTATAAGTGCCGACATAAACGATATATTATGTATTGATCTTGAGAAGGAAAGGTTTTGATATGTTAAAATCAATTTTTAAAGTGGCAGTTGTTTCAGCCATTGGTTTCAGTTCAGTTGCTTGTACCACAAACGATGAACGCGTTGCACGTTACGGCGTAGGAGGAGCAGCAATCGGTGCTTTGGCTGGAACTGCTATTGCTGGAAGTACGCCTGGAGCAGCACTTACCGGTGCAGCATTTGGTGCTTTGGCTGGAACAGTAACAGGTGCAGCTGCAAATCAAAGAAAACAACAAAGACAGGCATCACAATTGTGCACGTATCGCGGTCGTAGAGGGCATGTTTACCAAGCACCTTGTGGACAGAGAGTTCCTGTACGGCAATTGTGTGCTTACCGTGATGCAAGAGGGGTGATGTATAAAGCACCTTGTCCGCACCGCGTTCGTTAATGGCGGTGCCGCTTCTGCGGCTTGACCGCATTTTCTTAAATTTTGGAAAAACGCCTTTGCTCAATCAAGCTTCTTTATCGGTTGAGCAAGGGGCGCGTATTGCGCTGGTCGGCCGTAATGGTTGTGGAAAATCAACTCTGTTAAAAATTGCCGCGGGAATATTAGAGCCTCATGGTGGCGAAATTTTTCGCCACCCGCGAGTGACGCTCCGTTATGTTTCACAAAATCCGGATTGTTCAGGATTTGAAGATATTAACGCTTATATGGAAGCGGGGCTGGACGATATATCTGATGTCCAGTGGATCAATACGCTTCGCACAAATTTAGGGTTTTCGGGGGCGGAAAAATTGGAAACGCTTTCGGGAGGCGAAAAGCGGCGTGTTTCATTGTTACAGGCCATTGCTGCAAAACCCGATATTTTGTTCTTAGATGAACCAACCAATCATCTTGATTTACCAACCATTGAATGGCTGGAAGCTGTTTTATCTTCTTTGCGTTCAGCGATTGTGGTGATTTCCCATGATCGGCGATTTTTAGAAAATGTTACGCGGTCAACGGTATGGCTTGATCGTGGCACAACCAAAAGACTGGAAAAGCGTTTTTCAGAATTTGAAAGTTGGCGTGATAAGGCGTTGCAAGAAGAAGCCATTGAGCAGCATAAATTGGGGCGCCAAATTGCTCGTGAAGAGCAATGGTTACGTTATGGCGTAAGTGCACGGCGTAAGCGTAACGTACGGCGTTTAGGCGAATTAAACAACTTAAGACAGCGTCATCAAACCTATAAAGGGCAGCCTGGAAATGCACTTTTGACAGCAGCGAAAAGTCATGAGTCTGGGCAATTGGTGCTTGAAGCAAAGAAAATTTCAAAATCCTATGGTGATCGCATTATCGTGAAAGATTTCTCTTTGCGCATTCAGCGTGGTGATCGAATCGGGTTGGTAGGACCCAATGGTATCGGAAAGACAACGCTCCTTTCTGTATTAATTGGGCAAGAAGCCGTGGATGGTGGAACGGTGAGGCATGGCTATAACCTCTCTATGGCATTGCTTGATCAGCAACGTATTTTAAATGAAGAAGAAACTTTAGCGCATTATTTAACGGGAGGAAGAGGTGATACTCTTGTGATCAATGGGCTGGAGCGGCATGTCGTTTCTTATATGAAAGACTTTTTATTTTTACCGGAACAAGCTCGCACTCCCCTTAAAGAATTTTCAGGGGGAGAAAGAGCACGCCTCATGCTTGCACGACTTCTTTCTCGTCCTGCAAACTTTTTGATTCTTGATGAACCGACCAATGATTTGGATATGGAAACTTTGGATTTGTTGCAAGAATTTATTGCTGATTTTGCGGGGACAGTATTGTTGGTCAGCCATGACAGAGACTTTTTAGATCGTACTGTAACGCATATGTTGGCACCTCAAGGTGATGGTCATTGGGTTTTGTATGCGGGCGGCTATAGTGATATGATGGCGCAAAACCAGCATGCTCTTCGCTTACAACGCAAAAGAACAGAATTATCGCAGCGTAAAGCACCTTCAAAATCTCATGCGGGAGAGCTTTCAAAACAGGATACATCAATAGATCATAGCTTGATAGGGCGAGAGAAAAAAACACGAAGTAAATTGTCTTATAAGCAGGTTTATGCATTGGAAAAATTGCCTGAAGAAATTGCTGTTTTACAGGACGAAATCAAAAAAATTGAGCAAGAGCTCTCTGATCCAACCCTTTATTGCCGCGATAAAGAACGTTTTGAGCGTTTATCAACAGCGTTGGAAAAAAAGAGAAATACTTGCACACAAAAGCAAGAAGAATGGCTAGAACTTGAAATTTTACGCGAAGAAATGGAAGCGTGTTCACGATAATATCTAAAAAACTTTAAAAGATTTGTATTGCATCATCGCTTTTCTTTGATTTGTTACAAGAGTTTGTGGCTGATTTAGCGGGAACAGTGCTGTTGACGAGTTATGGCAGAGACTTTTTAGATTGCACTGTAACATATAGCATTTCAAGGTGATGGTCATTGGGATTTCTATACGGGGGAGCAGTGATATGATAGCGCAAAACAAGCATGCTCTTCGTTTACAAGGCAAAGAAACAAAACTACCTTTGCCGTGAGTTTTTTCAAAATTTCGTATATGGAAGTACGCCAGTTCCATTGCATACTTTGCCAGTCCCCAATGTTGCTACAGCCCCCTTGGAACTTGAGAGCATTCATAAGAAACATTCCCTTATCTTTACCTTATATCCTAAATACACCAACCTTGCTTATGACGGAAAAGCAAATGATCTTCATTGATTCTAACGTGAGAAGTGTTGTGATGAGGAAAGCTTACTGTATTCGACGTTATGATTTAAGTTTAAAAATGATGATTTGTTAGGATAAATCAACGTGTTATTGTAACATTTCTAGGAGGAGAAAATGATAGCAATTAAAACAAAGCGAACAATTTCTACATTGATCGGTTTAGAAGATGCAGCTGAACTGTCTTCTTATTCCCTCCGTAATGCGAATCATCTGCGTCCTTTTGAACCTGTTAGATCTGATGGTTACCACAGCCTAACAGCTTGGGAAACACGAGCTAATGCATTTGCTTATGAAAGTGCACAAGGACAAGCATACCGATATGCCGTACGATTAAAAAATGAAAACACAGTCATTGGTGTTGTGAATTTTACAAATGTGGTTCGGGGTGTTTTTCAAGCTTGTCATCTTGGTTTTTCTCTTGATGAAAAACAACAAGGTAAAGGTCTTATGTTTGAGAGTTTATCGGCTCTAATACGGCATATCTTTCATGTTTATCATCTGCATAGAGTGATGGCAAATTATAGACCTGAGAACATAAAAAGCGAACGTTTATTAAAACGCCTTCATTTTGAAAAAGAAGGCTATGCCAAAGACTATTTGATGATTTCTGGAAAATGGAGAGATCACATTCTAACCTCTCGAATCAATGATCTGTATGAGTCGGTTAATAGATTCGAATAAAGTTTTATTAAAAGTTCTATCAAGGGGCTTTTTATCAAATGTGTAAATATGCCGAATTTCTGCCTATCCTAAAAGATAAAGATCCTTAACCAGCTCTTCTTTTGTAAACAGCTCAGACTCTCATTTAGCGGATTTCAACTGCTGACCGCTTTCATATGTTTCTTTTTGTAGATAATGAATTGATTTATCATCATAATTCATTTTGTTCAATTTGAAGGAAGAGAGTCCTCAATATCGGAAGACTTTCTCATTTCAAATTTATTGATGTTTAATCATAAAAACACCTCTCTTGCACATCACAAACTGGGTTGGCATAGGTTGGCATACAAGTGAGGGTTTATGTGGATAAAAATGATTGAAGAACAAGAATAAAAATTCTCTGTATAAATCCTTTTAAATGTGAGGGCTGTTGCAATATTGTGTATTCTGTGATCGATAGTCTCGTTACAAGTTACACAAACGGCTTATTGTTTGGGTGAAATTTTTATACATTCATTTGTTTTTTGCCATTTTTTTGTATTTTCTTTTCTTAAAAAAATTTCCAATGTTATCAATGGTTTTAATTCATACCAAGCGCATTTTTATAAAGTTCAATGATTGCTTCTTCTTCCATTCTTTCATGCTCTTCTTTTTTACGCAGCCGTATAATGCTTCGAACAGCTTTACTATCAAAACCAGAGCCTTTAAGTTCAGTGTAAACGTCTTTAATATCATCAGAAATGGTTTTTTTCTCTTCTTCTAGTCGTTCAATACGTTCGATAAAAGAGCGTAATTGGTTTACGGATATAGCGTGTGTTTGATCGGTTACTGTATCGTTCATTGTATTTTTCTCCAAGTTATATATTTTAAGTTGTTTTTCGACGACGAATTTATGTTAAAAAAGCTTGAAAACAATAAAGTAAATCAAGCTACACAGCTTTTTTACAAATTGACTTTAAATATTTTGTAAAATTTTTAAGATATATGCATTGATAAAAGGGCTATAAAAAGAAAAATATAAAAATATACGTTTTAGACTTGAAAAGCTTTTGAAAAAGAAGTGTGTAATTTGTTTTGAGAATTTGACATTATAGAGGAAGTTTTGTGATTTTAAAAAAACGATATTGGGTGCTTCAGAAAGGATTTAAGGTTTTTTTCTTGAGCATTTTTCTCTTGTTTCCCCTTGTTGTTTTTGCAAAAGCTGACTTTAGGGTTTGTAATACAACCCAACAGTCTGTAGGGGTTGCTCTTGGATATCGTACATTTTCAGGATGGGTGAGCGAAGGTTGGTGGACGGTACCCGTGACGGAGTGTAAAACCTTAATTGAGGGGCCTCTTGCTTCACGGTTTTATTATTTTTATGCGGAAGGGGCACAAAAAAAGGGGAACTGGGCAGGCTCTGTAACCATGTGTGTGCAAGATAGCCAATTTACCATTCAAGGCGTTCATGATTGTTTCCCTCGAGGATATCAAAAGGCTGAATTTAAAGAAATCGATACCGGAAATCAAACCAGTTGGATGATCCAGTTGACGGATGAGTCTTTGTTAAACAATTCAGTTATACCTTCTCTTTCAGGAAATTCTCCACCGTGAAACGTGCACGTAAAGTGAAAATTATTGCGACTCTTGGTCCTTCTTCTTTTTCTCGTTTGATGATTGAGAAGCTTTTTAGGGCAGGAGCAGACGTTTTTCGTCTTAATATGAGCCATACTGATCGTGATATGATGGGTGATTTGGTCAAGTCTATACGAGAAGTTGAAAAAACAGTTCGACGCCCCATTGGTATTTTGGTGGATCTTCAGGGGCCAAAACTGCGTGTGGGGCGTTTTGCTAAGGGTCAAGAAGATTTGCGTGTTGGACAAAACTTTACATTAGATAATCGCGATGTTCTTGGTGATGCACAGCGTGTTTTTTTCCCTCATGAGGATGTATTTTCGGCGATTAAACCAGGGGACCGGTTGTTGATTGATGATGGAAGGGTGGAACTGCGTGCGCAAGTTTGTGATGGTCATTCTGTACAGTGTCGCGTGGTTGCTGGAACCCGTATTTCTGATCGAAAGGGTGTCAGTTTTCCCGATACAATTTTGCCTTTTGATTCAATGACGTCAAAAGATAAGGAGGATCTTCAGGCTCTTTTACAGCAGCCTGTTGATTGGGTTGCTCTTTCTTTTATTCAACGTCCAGAAGATATTATGGCGGTGCGTCAGTTGACGAAAAGCAAGGTGTCTTTGATGGCTAAAATCGAAAAGCCTCAAGCCTTGGAGCATATAGAGAAAATTATTGAGGTATCCGATGGTATTATGATTGCACGGGGTGATCTTGGAGTGGAAATGCCTTTGGAAAAGGTCCCTGCACTTCAGATGGAGCTCATAAAAGCTTGTCGTTTAGCAGGAAAGCCTGTTGTGGTGGCAACACAGATGCTTGAATCAATGATTACATCTCCTGTTCCGACACGCGCAGAAGTGTCGGATGTTGCTACAGCAGTTTATGCAGGAACAGATGCGGTGATGTTGTCTGCTGAATCTGCTTCTGGTCGCTATCCTGAAGAAGCTGTGCTTATGATGGACCGAATCGCGCGACAAATCGAACAAGATCATACTTATGCCGCTCAGGTTGGAGCACAACATCCAGCACCAGAATCAACAGGAACGGATGCGATTTCTCTTGCTGCACGTCAGATTGCTGAAACACTTGCGCTATCCGCTATTATTGCTTATACGGCTTCAGGAACCACCGGGGTGCGTGCCTCTCGTGAACGCCCTAATAGACCCATTATTGCTTTATCGCCCATTGTGGAAACAGCACGGCGTTTGGCTTTAGTTTGGGGGCTTCATTGTGTGGTCACGCAAGATGCACGGAGTTTAGAGGATATGGTTGATCGTGCAGCAGCCATTGCATTTCAGGAAGGTTTTTGCAAAGGGGGAGATCGCTTCCTTGTGACAGCTGGGGTTCCCCTTGGAACGCCCGGTGCGACAAATCTCTTGCGTATTGCCTCTGTCTCCCAAGATGGAACGAAAGGGATTTGAGCCGTTTACGCATGGTGTTTTTTCATGCGCCTTTGAACAGGCTTTAAAAACAACGGGTGTGCGCCTCTTGTGAATGCCTCCATAGACCCATTATTCTTTTATCTCCTATCGTAAGATAGAAAGGTATTGCGTTAGGTCGTCCAGTTTGGGGATGGGAGCAGATGCGGTGATGTTGTCTGTTGATTTTGTTTTAGTTCTGAGGAAGCTGCTTTTACGGTAGGCATTTAATGGGAGCTCCTCCTTTTATTTCATTGAGGCATATTGGGGATTGCTTTATTGATGTTTATACGAGCGAGATGTTTATTGATAATGAGAATTTATTCTTTTTCTTTTTGGATAAGAGCCTTGAAATTGTTCTCATTTTAAACTTTTGCCAACAGAATTGAATAAAGTTAAAATTATGTGCCTAAAAAATCGTACTGGTATGTTATGAGAAAAAGTGATGGGTGAATGTGTTTTTAAAATATGCTTTGTCGAAGCATTTGCAAAATATTGATTTATAATGATAATTTATCGTTATTAAACTTGAATTAGAACCCCGAATTCCGTAAAATTCTCTTCAATTTATTTATGTTTTGTTAATCATAACTCTTTGTTTGCACGTCACAAGCGGGTGGGGCATGTGGGTAAAAAGTGTACAAAAATGCCTCTTATGAATCGTTTTACGAGCCAAGGGGGCTATCGCAATATTGAGGGCTGACTATAATGATGATGCCGATTTGCTCTTTCTTTTATTAAGCTTGGAGATTTTGAGGGGTGGGGAGAGAGGTATGGATGAATTGTTTGTTTGTTATAAGGATAAAGATGTCGGTAGAGAATGTTTTCAAGAGCTATTATTGTTGTTTATAATGTTTGAGCTTGTATGAGATTAACATACTCTTCGAGTTTGACTTTTTTCCTGCTCTAAAGGATGAAAATACTTAATTCACGCTGGTTTATAAATGATACGGTTCTTTTCGGTGGGTTTCATCGGATGGACATTTCAGGTGCAAAGACTCCATGGTGCTTGTATTATCAAGTGGCGGTGTTTTACGGTATAATAGATAAGGTTATTTTTTAATATATATTGAATATGCTTGATATTATCTAGGGGAAAGAATTTTTTGGCATGCATTCATAGGGAACATGAATATAGCTCTTTTTTTCGAAGGGTGCTTTATTTGTTTGTTGCTGTTGTCATTTATATGATTTTTTTACAAGGATGTTGGTTTTGTTATCTTATTGCGCTGTTAAAAGACATCTTATTTGAAATGTGGTGATATAAGACAGCCTCCTTGATATAGGAAGCGTTTGTGCGGAGGTCAAATATTCAGGGTAGGACTTTCTTGTTGAGGTTTAAGTTAATCTCATAAGTCGTGAGTAGCTGGAATCCTTCCTATAAAAAAACAGACTGTTTACAGACTGGTGTGGGGTTAAGAATTTTTATCCTGTGAGATGTGGCGGACAAGTCAAGTCTCTGGTTTATTACGCGCTGATGTACTTTTTAGAAATCTTCCTGTTCTTGTTCTTGAATGTTTGTGCAGTTTTGATCATCTTTGAGCAATTGGTTGGTGAGATTTTCAATGCGTTGTGTGGTGTCACGCATAATTTTCCCCATGGTGCGGTCTCTTTCGTTGTGGAGTCGTAAAAGAGTATTGTAGTCTTCTTGTAATTTTTTATTTTCTCGTTTTATTTCTTCCATTTCATCAATAATCATTATGCCAGCCATAACCGATAAACGATGGTCGCCAATTTCACCAAAATTGTTCTTTAAATGTGTGATATATTGATCCAATTGAGCAGCAAGCGCAATAAGACGACGTTCTTGTCCTTTGTCACAAGCCATGCGATAAACTTTACCATCAATGGTAACGGAAACAGTTTCCATACATTCAAACCTTTATCTATCAATGACAACACGAATTGTTTCCATTGCTTTAATAAGACGTTTGGAAACTTCTTTGTTTACGGACTCTAAGCGTTCAATTTGGGCTTCAGCTTTGTCAAGCGCTTGGGCAAGATGGCTGCGGTCAGCATTCATTCGTTGGATTTCTTCTTCCCATTCGTTATTTTTATTAATAACGGCATTGCGGTTTATTATGGTAATCTCTAAAGTTCTAAGTGCCTTTTCTAGGTGCTCTAAAGCATCTTGTAGAACTGTAGTCTCTTGGTTCATTGCCTTTATCCTTTGGGTAATTGTATCCTTTATCAATGTGTTATGCAAAAACGAATCACTTTCACTCTTGTGTTGTGTGCATTTTATTTTTAAGTATGTAGGATATTTTAGCAAGCAAAGCAGGGGATAGATATAAATTAAAAGCTGGATTTTTTGCGCGTATTGGCATAAATGACATGGATATACAGAACGCGTGAGGGGAATGTTATTAATATTATTGAAGTGGTGGCAAAAAGTCTCACGCTAATGGTTAGAAAATAGTATTTCTTGAGAATTTTAATAGAATACGGAAAAAGCAACAGAATAACGTATTTAACGAAATGGTCGATTATTCATGACAAACACCCACCAACAGAATCAGATGGCCAATGCTATCCGTTTTCTTGCTATTGATGCGATTGAAAAAGCAAATTCTGGTCATCCGGGCTTGCCAATGGGAGCAGCCGATATTGCTACGGTTCTTTACACAAAATTTCTTGCTCACGACCCCAAAAAACCTCGCTGGCCTAACCGTGATCGTTTTGTGTTATCAGCAGGACATGGGTCTATGTTGCTTTATGCTCTCTTGTATCTTTCTGGTTATGAAGATATTGGCATTGAAGATCTCAAAAATTTTCGCCAATTAGGAGCAAAGCTTGCCGGGCATCCAGAATATGGGCATGTGGCAGGAATCGAAACAACGACTGGTCCTCTTGGACAAGGGTTGGCTAATGCCGTGGGGATGGCTCTTGGAGAGCGTTTGCAAAATGCCCGTTTTGGTGATCTTATCAACCATTACACTTATGCGTTGGTGGGTGATGGATGCCTTATGGAAGGGATATCTCAAGAAGCACTTTCCCTTGCTGGTCATTTGAAACTCAATAAGCTTATTGTGTTGTGGGACGATAATAATATTTCTATCGATGGAGAGATTTCCCTTGCTGACAGTACAGATCAGATTGCGCGTTTTAAGGCATCTGGTTGGGAGACACATAAAGTCAATGGGCATGATCAAGCAGCAATTGCGCGGGCTATTGAGGCGGCACAAAATTCCGATAAACCAACTTTGATCGCTTGTAAAACAACAATTGGCTTTGGAGCACCCAATAAAGCGGGTACCAATAAAGTTCATGGAGCTCCTTTGGGCGCACGAGAAATCACTGAAACCCGTATCGCGTTAGGGTGGGATGCTGAGCCTTTCGTTATTCCAGCCGATATTCTTGATAATTGGCGCTTGGCTAGTCTCAATGCTGCTAAAAAACGCCAAAAATGGGAAGAAAAATTTGCTGATCTTCCTGTTTCAGAGCGTGTGGAGTTCGAAAGATTGATGCGGGGCGATCTCGTGGGCGGATTTGATGGTGCTATTGATACTTATAAACAAAAACTCGTTGAAGAGCGCCCTGTTGTTGCTACGCGTAAAGCTTCGGAAATGGCTCTTGAAGTGATTAATGAAGTCGTTACTGAAACTATTGGTGGTTCGGCTGATTTAACCGGATCTAATAATACAAAAAGCAGCCAGATGAAAAGTATCTCTGCTGAAGATTTTTCAGGGCGCTATCTGCATTATGGAATTCGCGAACATGTAATGGGAGCTGTGATGAATGGTCTTGCCCTTTATGGCGGCTTTATTCCTTATGGGGGAACCTTTTTATGCTTTTCTGACTATATGCGTCCTGCTATGCGTTTGTCTTCTCTCATGGGGTTGCGGGTGATTTATGTCATGACTCATGATTCTATTGGTCTTGGTGAGGATGGTCCGACCCATCAACCCGTGGAGCATTTGGCTTGCCTGCGTGCAATGCCTAATCATTTTGTGTTCCGTCCTGCCGATGCTATGGAGACAGTCGAGTGTTGGCAATTGGCTTTGAAAGCACGCGGGACACCTTCTACCTTAGCTTTGAGTCGACAAAATCTACCGCTTTTGCGTCAGGAGTATGAAGAAGAAAATCTCTGTATGCTTGGTGCTTATGAATTCCTAACAGCTAGCGATGATGCACAAGTGACGCTGTTTTCTTCTGGTTCAGAATTGCAAATTGCAGTGGAGGCACATGCGGTGTTAGAAGAAAAAGGCATCCCAACGCGTGTGGTTTCTGTGCCTTGTTTTGAACTTTTTTCTCAACAATCTCTCTCCTATCAGCGTGCTCTCATTGGAGATGCACCGATTAAAGTTGCCATTGAAGCTGCCGTCGCCCAAGGATGGGACCGTTTTATTGGCTGTGATGGTGTGTTTATTGGTATGAAGGGCTTTGGGGCAAGTGGAACAATTGATGCCCTTTATGCGCATTTTGGTATTACTTGGGAAAATGTCGTTGCCACCGTTGAAAAAGAGCTGGAAAAGATCAAAGAAGAAAAGACAAAGTGACAGCTTGTGTTGTCATGAATGGGGTGGTTTTAGGGCATCATATTTTGTGCATTATTGTGGATAAGTGAGTGATCAAGATATTGACAATGTGGGAATTAATGATTTGGGATTGGTAAAATACCCATTTATTGTGTTTTAAATGTTGTGCTTAAAAAATTTATGAGGAAACATGTGAAATGACAGTTCGTGTTGCAATTAATGGGTTTGGTCGTATTGGTCGCAATATTTTACGTGCACTTGTGGAAAGTGGACGACAAGATATTGAAGTGGTTGCAATTAATGATTTGGGATCGGTGGAAACAAATGCCCATTTATTACGCTATGATTCAGTTCATGGGCGTTTTCCTGATATCGTTAAGGTGATAGGGGATGCTATTGATGTGGGAGGTGGTTTAATAAAGGTATGCGCAGAGCGTGATCCTGCTCAATTGCCTTGGAAAGATTTGGATATCGATATTGCTTTGGAATGTACGGGTATTTTTACTGCGCGTGATAAAGCAAGTGCTCATTTAGATGCGGGGGCAAAGCGTGTTCTTATTTCTGCGCCTTCTGAAGGAGCAGATCTTACGGTCGTCTATGGGGTTAATCATCAATCTTTAAGCAGCGAGCATCGCGTTGTTTCAAATGCTTCTTGTACAACCAATTGTTTGGCGCCTGTTGCACAAGTTTTACATAACACGGTGGGCATTGAAAAGGGCTTCATGACAACAATCCATTCTTATACGGGTGATCAACCTGTGTTGGATACAATGCATCGGGACCTTTATCGTGCACGTGCGGCAGCTCTTTCTATGATTCCTACCTCAACAGGAGCGGCAAAAGCTGTGGGATTGGTCTTGCCAGAATTAAAGGGATTGCTTGATGGTGTATCGATTCGTGTTCCGACCCCTAATGTTTCTGTGGTTGATTTGACATTTATCGCTAAGCGTTCCACAACAATCGAAGAAATTAATACAGCTATTGCTATTGCTGCACAAGGTCCTTTGAAGGGCATTTTGGATTATACAGAAGAGAAACTTGTGAGTTGTGATTTTAATCATAATCCTCATTCAGCTATTTTCCACAATGATCAAACAAAAGTGATTGATGGTAAGCTCTGTCGCGTTTTGGTTTGGTATGATAATGAATGGGGCTTTTCTAACCGTATGAGTGATACGGCAGTGGCTTTTGCTAAGACAATATAAGAGGACCTCAGGGTCCTCATTTTTATAGGGAAAAGTCTCATTTTTGTGCAATTTTGAGAAAAACAGATAGAGGCTGTTGTTCTCATGCGCTAGAGAGAAGAGGCTATTGAAATATTGATGATGTGTTTTGTTTTAATACTGGGTCAATACGTGCTTTTAAAACCTGCATGAAAGAGTAAACTTTGAAAAAGTAAGATATGAACGAGACACCTTTTGAGAAAACGTTAGGAAACAGGAGATGTAAATTCTTTTGCTTAGAAGTAAAAGGAAGCTTTAATAGAGATCAAGTTGAGCCAATGCATTTGTTTGCCACAATGGGATATGAAGATTAAGAGCAATGAGTGGCTTTTGTACATTTGATGATGAAAGCTTTGGCTTTTCAAACAGAGGGTGAGAGATGGGCTGTCGTGGGTCTCTTGTAAAAGCAAAGAGGGGATAAGTGGAAAGAAAAGTGGGCAGGGTTGTTGGATGCGTTTTTATTTGAAACAATGGAAAGTGAAGAGGAAGCAGTGATGGGGTTTCGTACACTTGATGATGTTGATGTCACTGGAAAACGTGTTCTTGTGCGGGTGGATTTTAATGTGCCAATGGCGCAGGGTAAGGTCTGTGATACGACACGCTTAGAGCGGCATAAAGAGACACTCGTTGAGCTGCAAAAGTGTGGTGCTAAACTTATTCTGCTTTCTCATTGTGGTCGCCCCAAAGGAAAGGTAGAGCCAGAGTTTTCACTCCGTCCTGTTGTGCAAGTGCTGGAAAAGATCATTAATCAGCCGGTTGCTTTTGCTCCTGACTGTATCGGTTCGACGGTGCAGGTTGCAGTTGAGTCATTACAAAATGGTGGTGTTTTACTGCTTGAAAATGTTCGTTTTTATGCTGGTGAAGAAAAGAATGATTGTTCTTTTGCAGAAGCTTTGGCTCATAATGGAGATCTCTATGTTAATGATGCTTTTTCAGTTTCTCATCGTGCCCATGCTTCGGTGGAGGGAATAACGCATTTGTTGCCTTCTTATGCAGGGCGCTCTTTGCAAGGTGAGATGCAGGCGTTAGAAAAAGGACTTGGCAATCCAACACACCCTGTGGTTGCCATTGTGGGAGGAGCGAAAGTTTCCAGCAAGCTTTTTGTGCTCAATCATTTGGTGGAAAAGGTTGATCATCTCGTGATTGGTGGGGGCATGGCTAACAGTTTTTTAGCAGCGCAAGGTGTGTCTGTTGGTAAGTCACTGTGTGAACATGCATTGATGGAAACGATAAAAAAAATCATTAAAAAAGCGCAAGAGTGTCACTGTACCCTTCTGCTTCCTCAGGATGCTGTCGTTGGATTTCGCTTTGAAAAAGATGCACCGCATCGTCTTTATGACATTGAAGATATTCCACAAGATGGCATGATATTGGATATTGGGACGCGCTCTATTGCGCATATCAATGCTGCGATAGATGAAGCTGCTACTCTTGTGTGGAATGGACCCCTTGGTGTTTTTGAGATGTCTCCCTTTGATAAGGGAACCATTGCCGTTGCACGCCATGCAGCAGAACGTAGTTTGACGGGAAAGTTGGTTTCAATTGCGGGAGGGGGCGATACGGTTTTTGCCCTTAATCATGCCGGTGTTGCCAATGATTTTACTTATCTTTCGACTGCTGGAGGAGCTTTTTTGGAATGGATGGAAGGAAAGACCCTTCCTGGTATTCTTGCCCTTATGCAGGCTTAAAGGGCTTCTTTGAAGGGGAAGGTTAAAGAAAAACTATACGGTCGTGTAGAGTGTTTTGATAGTGTTGCGCATTTTTAGAAATTAAGACAAAATAAAGAGGAATTTTTTATGAATGAACGGCTTGAAGATATTGCACTTGCTTTGGTGCATGCGGGTAAAGGTATTTTGGCGGCAGATGAAAGTACGGCGACCATTGGAAAGCGTTTTGAAAGCATTGGTGTTGAATCCAATGAAGATAAGCGCCGTGCTTATCGTGAAATGCTTTTTAGTACAAAAGAAGCGATGGAAAACGCCATCTCTGGGGTTATTTTATTTGATGAAACCATTCGGCAAAAAGCATCTACTGGGAAAATGTTGACGGATCTTATTCGGGATTCAGGCGCTTTGCCAGGGATTAAAGTTGATACCGGTGCAAAACCCTTGGCTGCTTTTCCCCAAGAGACAATTACCGAAGGGTTGGATGGTCTTCGTGAGCGGCTAAAAGACTATTATGCTTTGGGAGCACGTTTTGCTAAATGGCGTGCGGTAATTGCTATTGATGAACACACTTTGCCAACAAGAGGCGCCATAAGACAAAATGCACAAGCTCTTGCACGCTATGCTGCCTTATGTCAGGAGTTCAATATTGTGCCCATTGTTGAGCCGGAAGTGTTGATGGATGGACCATCGTGTGGGCATTCAATTACACGCTGCTTTGAGGTGACACGCACTGTTTTGCAGGCTGTCTTTAAAGAATTGTTTGAAGCTCGTGTTCTTTTGGAGGGGATGATTTTAAAGCCCAATATGGTGATTGATGGAAAGGATGCTCGCAAGGCTTCTGTTGAAGAAGTTGCTGAAAAGACCATCCAAGTGCTTAAACAGACTGTTCCTGCCGCTGTTCCCGGAATTGCTTTTCTTTCTGGAGGGCAGTCTGATCAGGAAGCAACGGCGCATTTATCTGCCATGAATTCTTTGGGCGTATTGCCTTGGAAATTGACCTTTTCCTATGGACGAGCATTGCAAGCAGCTGCCTTAAAAGCATGGGCAGGAAAAGATGAAAATATTGCTGTTGCACAGAAGGCATTTCGTCATCGCGCTCGGATGAACCATCTTGCGGCTTTGGGACAATGGACAAAAGAACAAGAAAAAGCGTGCGCTTGAAGGACAAGCTCTGTTTTTAAATGCGGAGAGATTTTTCATGTTTCTGCGTGATTTTTTGCGCCCTCATCATGATAAGAATGGCGGGGGCATTTTAGGCTTGAAAGCTTTCTCAGAGAGTTTTTTCCTTGGACCTTTTAAAAGTCTTTAATGGGTGCTATCGAGAGATAAGATTGCGGGAGAGGTGCAATTTCGAGAAGGGGAGATAATGCTAGGAAATTTGTGAATGCACAGCACTTTAGTATGGTGTCGTTCATGGGTGGGCACTTACTTCTTGAGTGAAAATCATAAAGCTCATACTGTATTGAAGAGTTTGATATTGTGATATTTTCTCTTTTTCATGTTATCATTACTTGTCATCAGCAGAATTTATTTGATTGCAGTTTCAAAGGTGGATTAAGCGGGTAGATTAGAAAGTTGCGATTTCTGAGCGGATTGGAATACAGCTTATGAAGCTTTTCTGCGTCAGGATAGCTTCCTCTTCAATGGGGGTAGTTTTCTATTGGCGAACGAATTGAATAACTCTTGCGAAAGAAAATAGATTTGCACCTCAATAAAACACCTATTTTTCGTTAAAATGGATAAATTTTTCTTGTATTTTTTGATGATATAATTGAAAGTAACTAACTTCATAGCATCTTGGCTTAAAACGGGGGGAGTTGTGGACGGTATATCTTCTAAGAATACAAGCATCAAAAGAAAAAATCGATACGCAGAACAGAGCTTTTCTGCAATTATGATGCGAAAATTGTGCAATATGGTGCGTGGGGTATTCGAAGGGATCTTTACAGTATTTACTTTCATAATTTTTATTATCTTGCTCAACATACGTGGGCCGGTTCATACCGCATTAAAAGTCTTTGGGTCGGTGAGTGGAATAGGGTGCTTTTTATTTTTTTTCGGATATCTTATAGAACGCCGCGAAGCAGCAGATGAAGCCGCTATATCGTACGCATTATTCTTAACAATTCTTGAAGGCGTTTCTTCTATTTGCTTCCTGTCTGCTGCGTGGGGTTACGACGCTCTCTTATTCCGTTTAGCACCTCCTGGGTATATTCTTATTCTTCCTGAATAAATAGAGTGCACTTTGTTTGCATACAAATCAAAATGAGAGGCTGTCTGCCTCTCAAATTCTTAATAATCGCTCTCCAAAATAATGACATCAGACCCGCTTTTAATGAAGGGACTAACAAGCCTTGGGTCCTTAAGCCTCAAGGCAACCCTTTACAAGTTGCGCCTAACTGCATCCTTGACCTTAAGATACCCAAACGGCTTATTTTGTTTTTAACATGTATGATATAAGGGGAAAGCTTCTCATCATGCCTAAATGGTAACTTATCGTGTGTTAAATGGAAAAATGAGAAAAAGCATCTTTATGCAATATAATCCAATTATAATTTTTTGATTTAAGCATAAAAGACTTAAAGTCTTCTACAAGACTGATACGATAAAAAGGGGAAAATCGCCTATATTGAGCAACTAAGTCGTATTTTAGGTGCTCTTGATATAGCTATATCACCAAATGGTTTTGAAGACTTATCCTTTTAGCTCTATTCACTAAAAGGTTATTTTGAGGGGGCTTGGCTAATGAATGTAAAGGAAAATTAGCATGTAATATTTCGCTTTTCTGGTATAGATGCTGAATGAGTTAATTATCTAGAGGATCACTGAAGAGGGAGCGCTAAAAAATGATGAAAATCCTCCGTACTTCGGTGAATTCGTGGTTGAAGATATAATCGTAAAACTTGGCTTATCTGTTCCTGAAACAGCTGAATGGTTTGAAATGGTTAGGGTGTCAGTTCTGCATACGCTTAGCTCGCTATACAAAAAAATTATGATTTAGTGCAAGCTTTAAAACATAAAGACCCTAAAGATATATCCTCTTTGTACATGTTCTTATCATCGTTAAAATGCCTTCTTAAAGCACGACAGGGGGTGCTATAAAATTGAGAGCTGTAAAATATATGGGGCTTGGAGGGGGTGAGAAGATGGTGTTTAATCGAAGTACTCTATCCTTATTTTTATGGGCTATGACTGAAAGAGAGAGCTGGAGAGACGATTTGTGAGTAAAGAGAACGTCGTTTTGAGGTTGCGTGTCTGCAAGAGCAGAACAGTGGTCGTGGTGATATTTACAAACAATAAATTTGATAAAATTTTACGATTTTGCCAAAAGCCAGTTTATTATAAACGCTGTTTCTCATGTGCTCTCACACAAAAGTTATAAGAAGCCCAAAAGTGCTAAAAAAATCTTTGCTCTTTTTCAATAAGACGGATCTGTAAACAATATTCAAAAAGTGTTCGTGTTTTTGAAAGAGAATAAAAGGATACTCTTGCAATAGAGAAGTGTATTTGTGAATTACAATTTGTCATGATTTTCGGTAAACACTATTGTTTAGAGCGGTGAGAGAGGGCAAATTTTTAATATTCAGTTTTTTTAAAGAGTGTGGTCAGTCTTTAGGATAGAGCTTGTGTCCCTAGAACCCTATCAAGTGTGAGCCGCATAAGGGTCTCAAGCAAGCGAGCACCTATTATACTTTTTGCCAGCGTATACTCTTTTGTCAGCGCCCCAATGTTTTGACAGCCCTTAGAACGTAAGGGGCAAGAGAGGTATTTTATTCCTTTCTTGTACCGTTTCACTTCACACGCCAACTCTGCTTGTGATGAGCAAGCAAGAGATTTTGTTTGACTTACTATGAGGGTTTGACATGAGAAAATCCTATGGTATTTATGATCTTTCATGAAAAACAATGAATTATCCTTATAAATCACCGTTATGGCGCTGTTATGAAGAGAACTCCTTGCTCATCTTAATAGTCCATAGAGATTAACTTGGTATCATTTTACATTCTGTACACAGAAGTGTCTTTATAAAAATGCTCTATCTTGCGCAGAAAAAAGAAAAACATCTCAATGCTTGCCTTTCTTTTTTCCATGAGAGATTTAAATTGATAAGCCTGTCTGAAAAAAGTGCTGTTTATGCCTTTAAAGATACGGCTCTTGTATCATGATCACTTACTCAGGTGAAAATTGGAGTTTTGCGAGGTAAGCGTAAACGCCATTTTTTGCCACAAGTTCAGCATGCGTTCCTTCTTCAACAAGGGCGCCTTTATCCATCACAAGAATACGATCTGCTTTTAAAATTGTTGCTAAACGATGTGCAATGACCAAGGTTGTACGATTTTGCATCAATCCTTCTAAAGCGTCTTGCACCAACTTTTCACTGTTTGCATCCAAAGCCGATGTTGCTTCATCAAGCAGCAAGAGGGGTGCATTTCTTAAAATTGCCCGCGCAATACCAATGCGTTGTTTTTGTCCCCCAGAAAGCATGGTACCGCGTTCTCCTACTTGCGTATTCAAGCCATCTGGTAAAGCTTGAATAAATTCAAGTGCATTAGCCGCTTTAGCGGCAACAAGGATTTCCTCTTCATGGGTATTTTCAGTTCCAAAAATAATATTATCACGCAATGTTCCATCAAAAATGGCGACATCTTGTGGAACATAGGAAATTGCACTGCGTAAATCTTGTAAAGAAAGGCGATTAATTTCCATGCCATCCAACCGAATTGTTCCACTTATTGGATCATAAAAACGAAGGATCAAAGAAAAAATGCTGCTTTTTCCTGCTCCGGAAGCTCCAACAAAAGCAACCGTTTCGCCTGCTTTTACAGAAAAGGAAAGTGAGCGTAAAACTTTCTCTTGTGGTCTAGAAGGATAGGTAAAATCAACCTGATCAAAAACAAGTTCACCTCGAACAGGTTGCTCTAATGATAAAGCATTTTTAGGAGCTACAATAGTAGGTTGTTCTTGTAACAATTCGGCAAGCCGTTCAGCAGCGCCTGCTGCTTGGATTAATTCTGCTCCCAGTTCCGATAATTGCGCAAAAGTAGAAGCTCCAAAAACCGCATAAAGGACAAATTGCCCTAAGGTTCCCCCTGTCATTGTTCCATTCAAAACATCACGCGATCCAATCCATAAAACAGCAACCACACTGCTAAAAACCAAAAAAATTGCAAACCCCGTAAAAAAGGAGCGCAGGATCACAGAAGCACGTGCTGTTTGAAAAGCACGTTCTATCAATTGTGAAAAACGTATTGTAACGAGTTTTTCTGCAGTAAAAGCTTGCACAGTGCGAATAGCACTGACCTGTTCTGTAGCAACAGCATTGGCATCTGCGAGACGATCTTGCGCCGCACGCGTACGAGAGCGAACTTTACGTCCAAAGACTACCAAGGGAATGGCCACAACAGGAATAGCAGCTAAAACCAACAAAGACAATTTAGCATTGGTGATCACCATCATTACGACGGCTCCGATCACGATAATCAGCTGACGCAAGGCGGTAGAGGCGGTAGAGCCCACAGCTAATTTTATTTGTGTGGTATCTGTTAGAAGCCTTGAAACAATCTCTCCTGAATGTGATCGATCAAAAAAAGCAGGAGAAAGTTTCATAATATGGACAAACACATCACGCCGTAAATCGGCAACAATCCGTTCTCCTAAGGTGATAACACAGTAATAACGGGCTGCTGAAGCAAATGCGAGAAACAAGGCTAAGATAAACAAAATTCCAAAGTAAAAATTAATATGTCCATGGCTTGAAGTAGAAAACCCATGATCAAACATTTGGCGGATAGCCACAGGCAAAGCTAATGTGACAAGAGCAGCAACAGATAATGCTAGAAAAGCAAAGATAAACAACCAACGATAGCGCAAAAGATAAGGAAAAAAAATTGCAAGCGAAGAGAATGAAGATTTCTTAGGGGAAGACTTTGTCGATTTTTCTGAACGATAACGTAATGTCATAAAATTTTGCTCACTGTATTGGATTTGTAACACTTGATACAATGATGTATCTTGAACACTTGTTTTTTGATGCGTGCTCAGTTATAGGAATAAATACTTTAATCAATGTATCAAAAAGACAAAGGAAGTGCACTTAAAAAAACAAGCAAGTGCTATTTCATTCTATAAACGCAAAAGGTTTGACGCATGAAAGCGAATATTCACCCCAATTATCATAAAATTACCGTTGTTATGACGGATGGAACCCAATATATGACGCGCTCTACTTGGGGAAAAGAAGGCGATACTCTTAATCTAGATATTGATCCAAGAACGCATCCGGCATGGACAGGTGGCTCCCAAACACTCGTAGATCGCGGTGGTCGTCTTTCTAAATTCAAAAATCGCTTTGGTAATATTGGCATGTAAAAGCCTCCTTTTTATGGGGTACAAAGGTTTTAAACAAATCGATTGCAAATGGATGGATTTTTTATCCTATCAAAGAGTGCACTTTAAATATTAATTCAAAAACGCATCCGACATAAACAGATGGGTCTTAAACACTTATAAATCATTGTGGTTGCGTTTTTAAATTCAAAAATCATTTTGAATATATGCATAAATCCTTTCTTCCCTAGAGTATAAAGACTTGAAATAAAATAATTGTAAACTTTTCTTCTTTTTTTGGAACTGAACATACCCATGGAGAGGAAATTTTGGCCGCTTCTAAAGCTGCCAATGCATTTGAATTTATTCAAGCTTTACCAGATGGCTTGAATACGCAAGTAGAAGAACGTGGTACCATGCTTTCTGGGGGGCAAAAACAACGCATTGGTATTGCACTGGCGATTTTAAGAAATGCAGCCCTCTTGTTGCAAGCCGGCACCATCATTATATTTGCCAACTCGTGGATGTTGCTACAGCCCTTGGCACTTGAGATAATTTATTATAGGCATTTTAAGTTCTTTCTTAATAGTTTTTTATGCACGCGGGCTCTCCCCACTTGTAAAGTGCAAAAGGCATGGTTTTGATTGGTTCACCATGAAACATGGTTTGAAATGAGAGAATCCTACGGTATTCGGGATTCTCATTCAACATATAAAACAATGAATTATTATTATAAATCAAAATGTTGCTACTTGATGAAATAACATTTGCTTTAGATGCAAACAGTGAAAAGTTGGTGCAAGATATCTTAGAAGGATTGATACAAAATCCTAAATCCTGGTCATTGCACATCGTTTGGCAACAATTTTAAAAGCTGATCGTATTCTCGTGATGGATAAAGGCGCTTTTGTGGAAGAAGGAACACACAATTCATTATAAAAAATAATGTTTATGCGCATTTGGCTAAACTGCAATTCTCATCTGAGTAAGTAATCTTGATACAAGAGCAGTATCTTTAAGGGCGTAAACAGCACTCTTTTCAGACAGGCTTATTAATTTGAAACTCTCATGGAAAAAAGAAAGGCAAGCATTGAGATGCTTTTCTTTTTTAACGGGCTGTTCTTTTTTCTGCGCAAGATGAAGCATTTTTATAAAAATACTTCATCTGTGTACAAAATATAAAACGATATCCAGTTAAATCGCTATGGACTATTAAGATGAGCAAGGAGTTCTCTTCATAACAGCACTGTCACGTTGATTTATAAGGATAATTCATTGTTTTGCACGTTGGATGAGAGCTTCTAAAATTATAAATTTTCTTATTTCAAACCTATGTATGATGAACCAATAAAATCATGTCTCTTACATATATCAAGCGGGGAAGTCTGTATGGTGTAAAACACTTGAGAAAGAACAATGCTTCTTATGAATCCTCTCAAGTTTTAAGGGCTGTAGCAATATTAGAGGGTGGCAAAATGTGTGATGGTGCCGGCTTATGGAAAAAGAGCCGATAAATGGGCTGAGAGATGTTTTTTATCGATTTTACAAAACAGAGCTAAGAGGGCACGCAGCTATGTTTTGCTGTGTTAAGATTTTTAGTATTTTTTCCCATATTTCATAGATCATGCATTGTGAGGTTTTAAAAGGCTTTTCTTTAAAGCGTATAAAACACAATAGCAGTATAATAAAATACAAATCGTTTGCATTTATCAATACAACTATCTATATTTTGTATACTAATTTTGTTAAAACATAATATGTGGTATCCCGTGAATCGCATATACACATAATGACACAATACCGAGAAGTCGATGGGAAGGTTACACAAACAAAAAGAGGGAAATAATGGATGAAGAAATAAAAGAGGTAATTGATAATCCGATAAAGGAAGAAACTAATAACTCCCGAATGATAGTCACCATCAAGTTCATTTTTAAATGGGCGGTGAAGATTGTAGGATTCATCTTTATGCTTGTATACACCTTGAAGCAGCTGTGGTTTTTTGGGGATTTTCAAAGGAGGCTTTTTTAATTGTAGCAATGGTAATAGTGCTTTGTGGGGTGGCTGTAATGCTGGCATTTGTAAATTATCGTAACAAGCAATTAACTGAACAATTTGAACAGAAAGTTCGAGGGTGCGAGATATATGAAAAGATTATTGCAGAAGGGGAACAAAGGCTTTTTGAAAAAACGCAAAAAATATCAAAGGAGTGGGTTGAGCAATGGGATGAGGGAGTAAGGCAATGGGAAAGGGATATACTAGAGATAAAAAATCCTAGAGCAGGCATGAAAGCTCATGGGAACAGACCTTCATTGGTAAAGAATATTTGTGCGCAAGGGGAGAGAGAATTGTCTTTATTGTATAAGGAGGCACTCGAAACAGAACTGACTGATGAGCAGATTGAAAAAATATATAATCTTTTGAATACAACACTTTTTGAGCAATATTATGTAAAAGCAGGAAAATTCATGGAAGAGAATGGAATTTCTCTGAAAGGATTTGTTAATACTCATACAAATAAAGAATATTATAAACCTACAATGTTATTGCTTCATTGGTTGTTGTACGTTCTTGATGATGTGATTATAGCTGAATGCAAACAGCAAAAAGAAAAACTATCTAAAAAGAAGAATGAAAAGCAAAAATTTGCAGATACTTTGTGGGACAACATATCTATAATTCCAGACATAAAGAGATAGAGAAAATGTTAGAGCACAGGAATTTTTTGTCTGATCAATGTGCACCGTTACTATGTTGTAAAAAGGATGTGCTGTTGTTATTGTGTGATATTTCCGATGGTTATAAAAAGGTGAGAGAGACTTTTATTTACTATAAGAAGCTCATTAAAACAGTAAAAAAGGGCTATATGGCTTTTGATAAGGGGTGCTCTTATACCATAGTTAAAGATACAATCAATACGTGTAAAGATAATGATGCAAGTATGGGACCAGATTCTTCCATTGTTGAAGGGACTCTAACGTTTAAAAAGGCTTACGCATCAGGTGCTAGAAGATGGTTGAAATCATCAAATGAGAAATGTGATAACCGGTTGATTTTTGGGGAGCAGCTCGTTGGAATAGGAGATTCACAAAAAAATTAAAGATTATCTTTGATGAGGAGAAGGTAAATGCCCTAGAAGAGGTAGTTAAAGATAATCAAGAACAGTTAAAGAGGGAAATGCAGGCGGCGATTTTTGAGAAAAAGGATTTTTGTTACTACAAATTTCGTGCGAATTTCATCGGCATTTTGGATAACGATTAAATGAAGGGGGAGGGTGGAGTGCAGTGGATTTGCTGAAATTTCTGTTGCTATGCAGTGGTAAAAACTCTTGAGAGGCATAGTGACAGTTCTTATGGGAGAGGAGAGGGCAGGCTTTGGGAGCCAATCTTTTTGCGTTGTGTAAGGGTGATTTCTTAAGAAGAGTAGGGGAGGTTTTTGCAGCAGGTGTATTTGTTGTTTTTGAGAGCGTTTTGTTTTTATGGTTCTTTTTGTTTTCTGGTTTGTTTGCAGAGGAATTGAGGAAACAACAGTGTCAATAATATTGGCTAGACTGTAATTGTATTTTTAGGTTTTTTTGGGGGCTTGATCGTTGGTGATGGTTTTGTGAACCTTTGTATACGGGGTGTTCTGTTGCAAATTTTTAGATTGTTTTTCCAAAAGCTCTCGGCTCGACTAACGGATAAGCTAAATCAAGAGTGGCAGCGCTAAGATAAGCGAAGTTTTATAAGCTCTCTCATCACAATTTTCTGAATTTTTTCATCATATTGTGTAATTTGATGAGATAGGTTGCGTGATGAGGAGTATTCAGAGGGACTCGTATTGTCTTTTAAAAAGATGTCCTTTTGAGAGCTTACTATGAGGTCTAAATGCCTTTTTTGAGAACTCTTTCTAATTTTAGGCGAATGTGTTCATTGCCGGCAATGATATTTTTTTTGCGAAATATATTGTTGCCGCCTTCTTTATCGGTGACAAAACCACCGGCTTCACGAACCATCAGTATTCCAGCAGCCATATCCCAAATTTGCAGGTTATCTTCCCAAAAGCCATCGGTTCTTCCAGCAGCCACATAAGCTAAATCAAGAGCAGCAGCACCAAAACGGCGAAGTCCGGCAACCTCTGCCATCACATTACGTAATTCAATAAGGTAGGTTCCATGATTTGGGCGACCAAAATGAGGCATTCCTGTGGCAATGACACAATCTTCTAGTCTGCGTCGAGCAGAAACGCGACAGCGGCGGTCATTGAAAAAAGCACCACACCCGCGTTCTGCGGTGAAGAGTTCATCATTCACGGGATTGTAAATGACACCACCAACGATTTTTCCTTGGCTTTCTAAGGCAATGGAAACAGCAAAAAAAGGAATGCCATGGAGAAAATTTGTGGTGCCATCTAAAGGGTCAACAATAAAACGGTGTTGTGAATCTTCTCCAATGATTTCTTCTGACTCTTCCATCAGAAAACCAAATTTGGGGCGCGCTTTGCTTAATTCATTGAAAATAATTTTTTCCGCTTTGCGATCTGCTTGGCTGACATAATCTGCTGGTCCTTTCAAAGACACTTGCAAATTTTGCACTTCACCGTAATCACGTACCAACGAGCGTCCTGCTTTCATTGCAGCTTGCACCATGACATTCATGACTGCAGAATGGGCCATTTTTTATTCCTTTATTTATCTTTTTCATTTGCGCGACGCAAATAAATCAACTCATTGGTGTCTACAATGATACGTTCACCAGCATTCATAAAGGGGGGAACAAGAATACGAATCCCGTTTTCAAGAATGGCGGGTTTATAAGAGGAGGTAACCGTTTGTCCTTTGATGGCAGGATCGGCTTCCGCAATTGTGACAGCAACTTGATCAGGAAGTGAGATGCCAATAGGCTTTTCTTGATAAAGTTCAACTGTGACAGTCATCCCATCTTGGAGAAAAGCAGCACGTTCACCAACAAAATCCTTTTGAAGTTCTAGTTGTTCATAAGATTCTGAATCCATAAAGACCAAAGCATCCCCTTGTTGATAAAGAAATGTGAAATCTTTTTGTTCAAGGCGCACGCGTTCAACGGTCTCAGCAGCGCGAAATCGCTCATTAAGTTTTGTACCATCAATCAAATTTTTCATTTCAACTTGGTTAAATGCACCACCTTTTCCTGGTTTTACAGCGTTGCATTTAACAGCAACCCATAAGCTTCCTTGATGTTCGATCACATTACCAGGGCGAATTTCATTGCCATTAATTTTCATCGTTTCTATCCAATTCTATTCTTGCAAAAAGAACTCTCTTGTTGTCTTTATGGCGCTTTTCTTTGCTGCCTTTAACAGTCAAGCTCTTTTGTTATTTTCGGGCTAAAATCCCTTTGATTAACCTTGCTGCTCTCTCATGGTCCTGTGTGCTCTTTATGGGCTTTCTCCTGCTTTTTGCAAAGAGAAAAGCTTAAGTAAAAAAGGACCTTTATGTATTTTTGCTTTTCAGTTCTTTGCAAGACCATAAAAAGCGCTCAGACGCAAGCTTTTTAAAAATTTGCACAAAAATTTTTTAGAATTTTTGGGGAAATTTATCCCGTTGTGTCGTAAAATATCATCATTGATGGCAATAATATAATTGATGGCAATGATATAAGTTCCCTAAAACCATGAGGTGTTTTTAATTAAGAATATGTGATGAATATGTGAATACGGAGTTTATTATAGTGTCTCATGGGATAGAGCGTGGTGTGTTGTCACAGGGTGTTCGTTTGTATTCTCATCAGAGATGAGCTGTAAAATGGCTCTTTGTTTTATCGAGGTTAGGACTCTAAATTTTTTGAGCAGCAGGTATTTTTCTGTACTTGATGCGATTTCATCATGAGAGTACGGGGGCTGTTGTTTTGTTAAGATATCAGCATAGAAAAAGGAAAGTAGAACATTTGAGATAGCGGCAATTTATTTTAAACGCCCTATGCTGACACGATTTAAGCCGTTTTCATATTTCTGGATTTGTTGGAAAGTGGCACCTAAATGTTGACCTAATGTTTTTTGAGACATTTTAAGCATTTTTCGTCTCAAACGAACTTTTTTGCCAATGAATTTGCCATTGAAAATGTCGTTATAAGGATTTTTACCAATACCCTAGAAAATGCTACACAGGATATAGAAAGCTATTCAGCCGCTTCAATCACAGATAAGCCAAGTTTTGCATTTATATCTTCGCGTAATAATTTGCTAGGGTATGGGGCATTTTCATTATTTTTAGTATTTTTCTTTCTTTAAATCTTAAAGCTATAACTTACACTATTTTGTATTGTTACAATCTATAATAAAATTTATCCACTCTGGCTAAAAATGAGGTTTTTTATTGAGGTGTAAATCTCTTTGGCTTTCACAAGAGCTTTTAAGTCTTTACGTGTAAAATATAGAGAATGTTTACATTAAATAGCGGGTTCATCTGGGATGAGTATTTATATAAGAACGCGGCTCTCCATTCACGTTATACTGAAAAAGAGACACTATAGTGCTACTATTTAATCTTATTCTATAACTCAAAATCACACCCATATTTTGTTGCTTTTGAGGTTGATCTGTATAGATCACATTATATCCATTCCGTCGCAACAGATTGATAAATAAAGGAGTAAAGTTGTCTGCTGTATTATTTTTCTTTATAAGAAGTGTGGTTGTAGCGGGTGGTAAAAACCCTTTGTTACCGCTAATAAATTTGTTAGCGACTAATTGTGCCTGACGCTTTGTAAGACTTTGATCAACATAATTTGATGAATAATTGCCTACAGATGCGCAACCAGCTACCAACACAACCGGTGACAGCAATAAATATTTTAACATCTTTAATTCCCCTTACTTATTGTTGCTCTTTATTTGCGAAGCTCCTCTTCCAGAAATAAGAGCAACTTTACTTATAGCACATTAACAACATATCGGTATCTAATCAATCGGTTAATTAATCGATGAATAATGGTTTCAGCTGTAAAGGCTGCTTGAAGTGCTTCTGGTGGCGTATATTTTAATAAACAGCTGCTTTTAGTGATTATGATAAAAAAGCAATTTTTTGCGTTTGCATGTTAAGATCATATCCTCGATCACTATTATAAAATGATGCGTTAGGTGCTGTTCCAGATCGACCAAAAAAATTTTCAAGCATTGCTTTTTAAGGGCTATCTTTTTTTAAATACGTATGAATGTTTATTCTGTTTTTTTAAATACTATCGTTTGAGGTGTGGTGTTTGTAAGGCATCAAATTTTGTACATGTGATGTTTTTATGAGAGTGTGTGGTGAATATTTGAGGGAGAGCTTGTCCGGATAATTTTGTGAAATGAACCACATAAAATGGGAAGCTAAAAGAGTTCTGTTCTGAGAAGACGGATTGTTTCCCAACTGGATAGGGAAGGGGCTTCTATCCTTTGAGGGGTGGGAGGCAAGTCAAGAACAGAGAGTGTAGTGCTCTATGTCATGATGTTAAAAGCTTTCATTTTGATCAGAGAGTAATTGTAAAATGGCTCTTTGTTTTATCGAGGTTAGAACTCTAATTGTTTTATCGAGGTTAGAACTATAAATCTTTTTAAAAGTAGGTATTCCTCTGTACTTGATGCGATTTCATCATGAGAGTACGGGGGCTGTTGTTTTGTTAAGATATCCGCATAGAAAAAGACAAGTGGAACATTTAAGATATCGGCAATTTCTTTTAAACGCCCTGCGCTGACACGATTTAAGCCGTTTTCATATTTCTGGATTTGTTGGAAAGTAACACCTAAATGTTGACCTAATGTTTTTTGAGACATTTTTAGCATTTTTCGTCTCAAACGAATCTTTTTGCCAATGAAAATGTCATTATCAAGATTTTTGGCTCGCATTTTAAAGCCCCCGCCGGTTGCGAGCGCCCTCGCGTTGGTATTCCGGGAGCTTGAAAATACTGAGTTCTAGTCAGCCTTTTTGCTTTTAGTGCTTAAAGCACCTGGACATAGCAAAAACTCCCGGAATTCCGGGATACCCACAAAGTGGGTTCATCTTTACGCTAGAACTTAGGGTTTTCAAGGCCCCTTTTGGTCGTTGCGTATGCGACCAAAACATCTTTTAATTCATAAAGTAATTTCAGGAAATTTACAATAAAAATTAAAATAGCGTCTCTTAACGTGTCGTTTCTTAAAATGGAGGGGTGGCATGTTTTGCATTTAAGCAATAAAGTGTTCACAAGGGGGCTTTGAATAGCGTACGCTATCGCGTGATGTTAGCTTGCATTCTCATCAGAGATCAGCTGTAAAAAGGCTTTCTGTTTTATCGAGGTTAGAACTCTAAATCTTTTGAGCAGCAGGTATTCTTCTGTACTTGATGCGATTTCATCATGAGGGTATGGGGGTTGTTGTTTTGCTGAGGTGTCCGCATAGAAAAAGACAAGTGGAACATTTAAGATATCGGCAATTTCTTTTAAACGCCCTGCGCTGACACGATTTAAGCCGGTTTCATATTTCTGGATTTGTTGGAAAGTAACACCTAAATGTTGACCTAATGTTTTTTGAGACATTTTTAGCATTTTTCGTCTCAAACGAATTTTTTTGCCAATGAAAATGTCGTTATCAAGATTTTTGGCTCGCATTTTAAAGCCCCCGCCGGTTGCGAGCGCCCTCGCGTTGGTATTCCGGGAGTTAAAAACACTGAGTCCGAATCAGCCTTTTTGCTTTTAGTGCTTAAAGCACCTGGACAGAGCAAAATCTCCCGGAATTTCTATAAATTTTATCTTTTTGAAGCAGAGAGGAGTATTTTAAAAAACAGGAAGGAGCTTTATTGCTTCTTTGTGCGCTTTTTCTAGTTGTGCCTTATCCATGCCTTGGAGCATTATTTCAAGATCAGGAGCTTGCATTTTTGCCTCCTTTGCAAGCATATACCATGCCGCTGCCATTATTGTATCGCCTTTTGTTCCTGTGCCATCTCGATAAAGCCTTGCAAGGGAAATCTGTGCTGGTGCAATCATGTTGACGGCATTTCTGTGAAGTAAATGAAAAGCACGCTGAAAATCTGTTTCTCCTCCACGCCCTTGTACAAGCCATTGTGCTAAATGAAGTTGAGCTTTTAAGTGGTTGTTTTGAGCTGCTACTTCCATGAGCTTGCGGGCATTGTGATCATCTTTTGGTCGTTTTAATGTGCCTAAGGAAAGAATTTTTGCAGCAGAAAAAGCCGCTTCAGCATCCCCAAGAGCAGCACCTTTTAAGTACCATTTTAAGGCTTGCTCTATTGCTTCATTTTCACGACTTTGGGAAGAAACACCAGGGAGAGCTTGTTTTTCCTGTGAGGCTTTATAAAGAAGCAGTTGTCCATAATAAAAATAGGCTTCCTTGACGCCTGCTTTGACAGCTTTTTGAATGAATTGCGCACCAAGTTCTTGATTTTGTTTTATAAAGTGACCATCAAACAACATAAGTCCATAGCGTAGTTGTGCTTGGGGTTCCCCCTGTTTTGCGGCGCGTTCAAACCATAAAGCAGCACGCGCACCGTCAATAGGAACAGCACATCCTTCCATATAAATTCGGGCAAGAAGAGTTTGTGCAAAAGGATCATTTTTTTCAGCACGTCGGAGTGCTTCACGAAAAGCTTTTAAATAATAACCTTGGATGTAATAGTCATAGGCTTGGTCATAGTCTCCAGCTTTTAAGGGCTGAAAAGGTTCTTGAGTGTTTGAAGCTTCTTGAATCGTATTGAAAGAGCTTTCAGAATTTGAGATTTCTTCAGTGTTTCCCGCTGAACTTACAGCAGAACTTGCAAGCCCAATCACGCCTAAGATAAGCAGCTTCACACTTCTCTTGATCATGGTGTTTTCTCCTCATTACCGATCAGAATTTTCACATTTTTTTTTCATCATTACAAGCCGTATAAGAATTTCATTTCTATATTACTTTTTATCTCTCAGTTTTTCGTCTTGGTTCAAGGTAGGGTTGGGTAAGTTAAAAAAGTAGCATAAATGTCGACGAGAGACAGACTGTTTAAAACAGTTCTGTTAAAAGTAATAATGATGAAGGGTTATCGTATGTAAAGATGCTTATCTTCTATTATATCAAGGGCTTCTCCTCTTAAAATGAAAAAATGCTTACAATGGAGGTTGCTTTTTAAAATACGTATGAATGCTTATGAATAGCGCACGCTATCCGTGTGATGTTAGCTTGCATTCTCATCAGAGATTAGCTGTAAAAAGGCTTTCTTTTTTACCGTTGTGAGAGTTCTAAATCTTTTGAGCAGCAGGTATTCCTCTGTGCTTGATGCGATTTCATCATGGTGGTATGGGGACTGCTGTTTTGTAATGATATCCGCATAAAAAAAGGAAAGTGGAACATTCAAGATATCAGAAATTTCTTTTAATCGCCCTGCGCTGACACGATTTAAGCCGTTTTCATATTTCTGGATTTGTTGGAAAGTAACACCTAAATGTTGACCCAATGTTTTTTGAGACATTTTTAGCATTTTTCGTCTCAAACGAATTTTTTTGCCAATAAAAAGATCAATATTAAGATTTTGAGATTGCATTTTTCCCCGCCGGTTGCGAGCGCCCTCGCATGAGTATTCCGGGAGTTAAAAGCACTGAACTCAAATCAGCATTTTGCTTTTAGTGCTGAGAAGCACTTGGACATAGCAAAATCTCCCGGAATTCCGGGATACCCACAGGAGTGGGTAAATTCATGTTTGAGTTTTTCAGGCTTTTAATCCCTATTGGTCGTTGCGTATGCGACCAAAACATCTTTTAATTCATAAAGTAATTTCAAAAAATTTACAATAAAAATTAAAATAGTGTCTCTTAACGTGTCGTTTTTTAAAATGGAGGGGTGGTATGTTTTGCATTCAAGCAATAAAGTGTTACAAAGGGGACTTTGAATAGTGCACGCTATCGCGTTATATTAGCTTGCATTCTCTTCAGAGATCAGTTGTAAAAAGGCTTTCTTTTTTACCGTTGTGAGAGTTCTAAATCTTTTGAGCAGCAGATATTCCTCTGTGCTTGATGCGATTTCATCATGGTGGTATGCGGGCTGTTGTTTTGTAATGATATCGGCATAAAAAAAGGCAATGGGAACATTCAAAATATCAGAAATTTCCATTAAACGCCCTGCGCTGACACGATTTAAGCCGTTTTCATATTTCTGGATTGTTGGAAAGTGACACCTAAGTGCTGACCTAATGTTTTTTGAGACATCTTCAACATTTTTCGTCTCAAACGAATTTTTTTGCCAATGAAAATGTCGTTATCAAGATCTTTGGTTTGCATTTTAAAGCCCCCCCGCCGGTCGCGAGCGCCCTCGCATGAGTATTCCGGGAGCTTGAAAGTACTGAAATCTAATCAGCTTTTTTTGCTTTTAGTGCTTAAAGCACCTGGACATAGCAAAAACTCCCGGAATTCCGGGATACCCACAAAGTGGGGTAAATTCATGTTTAGATTTTCGGGCTTTCAAGACCCTCTTGGTCGTTGCGTATGCGACCAAAACATCTTTTAATTCATAAAGTAATTTCAGGAAATTTACAATAAAAATAGTTTTTTACTTACAAAATTTGTTTTTTAATGAGAGGCTATCTGCCTCTTAAACCTCTCTGGAATGATTACCAAAATCATGACAACAGCCCCCGTGTTTTTTGAGAGGGTTAAAAAGCCTTAAGTTTTAAGATCAAAAGAACTTTGGACGCTTAAAAGTTAAACATTTTCAATTCGCTAGTATTGACAACATAGCCAAGAGTAATTATCTTCAATATTCAGGAATAGAAAGGACATATGTTATAAAGATCACCCTTTCTCTGCTAATTTCAGAGTTCGAAACCGTTGAACAGGAAAGCAGTTACACTGCATGGCTGCGCGATAAGGTAGCGAGCAGTCTTGCAAATCCATATCCTCCTATTCCGCATGATGAGGTTATGGCTGAAATGGAAGTTATAATCAGTCAGCTTGAAGCTGAACAGGAAAAGTGATGCTTCCGGTTGTTTGGTTGTCTTCGGCGCGCGACGATTTGCGTCAGATTTTAACTTATATTGCTCGCGAAAATCCATCTGCTGCGCGCCGAATGAAAAGGTTTTTGGAAGCATCCGTACTGCCATTGGCTGAACATCTATATTTATACAGACAGAGTGAGAAGGTATTAGGATTACGAGAAATTGTAGCGCATCCAAATTACCTTATATTGTATCAAGTAGCTGCAAATCAAATCGAAATTGTAGCTGTAGTACATGCCCGACGTGAATTTCCTATTTTTCTTTAATCTAATGAGAGGCTGCCTCTTAAACTTTGCAAGTCCATCAAAATTATGACAACATCCCCGCGTTTATCAAAGAGACTAAAATGATTTCTTCCATGGTAATGAATTTCGGTCTCTTCATTAAAATTTGCACAATCGCTTGCTGTTTGAAGAAGGGTGGGGGGTGGATCGTTTCTTTGAGCCTATAGGATGTGTGTGTCTGTGGAATGTGGTGGGGTGTCTTGTGGTTTTGGGCGTGCGCTTTAAAAAATAAACATAAGCATTATTCAAATTTAACGTGATGCTGTAGCAAATTTTTTTGCATCTAAATTGTAGCCGGCTTCACATAGTCGATCAAAAAGATCCGGAAGTGTTTCTTTTACGTGTTTTTTAAAAGGAATGTATTTAAGCCCACCAAAATCTGAAGGGAGTTCAAGGTCTTGTTTTTTTAGAATAGCGACATTTTTGCGAGAAAGTGCAGCGGTTAACATGCCCATTTCAAAAATAACGTTTTGTCGTGCACGAAATTGTTCTTTTTTTTCCTTGTCAGATCTAGCATAGCCTATATCATCGGGAGTAAATAGCACAATACCAAATCCTATAGAATCGTTACAAGCTTCTTTTTCCAAAATTTCAATGAGGGTTAAACCATTACCACCAGTATTTTTTAAGATGTATGGTTCGAGACCAAGCCTGCGAAGAATAAGTTCAAGTTGCTCTAGAGCAATATGGTCATGGCCATGAACGATAAAGATTTTTTTATTTGAAGGATTGGAAGCAGTTTTTGAGGAAGGAATCGTTGATGTTTCTTCTAGATGCTTTGCTAAATCTTCTGTTAGCTTTTGTTTTATGTTTGCGCTGCCTTGAACTTGAAGTTTTCCTGTGCTTTTAAACCAATTAGTAGTGCCTCCTTCGGAGGTTTTGATCTGATATCCTTCAGGGGATGGATGTGATAGAGGTTTAGTTTCTTTGATTTGATATCCAGCTTTGCGAATTATGTTTTTAAGATCTTCAAGTGTTCCGCTATATTGCATTTTTATGTCCCCTGCATATTTGTATCGTCAGCTATTGGTATTCAGTACCAATATTGAAAATGACCATTTTCCCCAATCATAATGCTTTGTCTTTATAAGACATCGAACGAGAAAGTTTTTATGATCCTTTTTTCTATATATTATATGAAAACAAGACGATAGGTTTTTCATCAATTTGATTGAATTATTAAGCAATTTTATTGAGTTTCGAGGTATCCTCTTTATCTGTTATTGTGTGTTCTATATAAGTAATATAGTGGTGAGTGTTTGGATTTTTATTAACGTTTTATTTATAAATTCTCCTCCTATATTACAAGGGGGTTTTCTCACATTTTTCTTGCATTGTTTTAAGCAGTATTAAGGGGTTGTCGTTCCCCAAAATGACTTCTTCTACAGCAATGAATTCACATCCAGTCTTTAAGACTTCATCAAAGGTTGAAAAATCGCTTCCTGCTTGGATAATGGCGGGGGTTTGCATAATTTCTGCCCACCATGTTGCTAACTGTAGATTGCGGGGGTGCGCATGGGGTTTTTTATCAGCCCCGAGTTTTCCAAAGAACAGGTAATCAACACCTGTTTCCGCTGCAAGCATAGCACTATGGCGATTGCGTAAATTGCCAAAGCCTATGATTTTTTGTTCCTTTTGCTGATTTTTGAAGCTTTCAAGAGCGTTAAGATCATCTTCTATGTGCAATCCATCAGCCTTTATGCGCCCAGCAATGCGGCTTTCATCAGCGATGAGAAGGGCTGCGTCATGATGTTGAATATCTTCTGCGTAAGTTTGCGCTTGTTGTTGTAAAAAAGAGCCATCATCTTTCAACTTTTCAGAATCATAGAGGATGACGCATGCAAAAGACTTTGTTTGTAAAATTTGCTGCAAAAATGTGTGTGGGGTGTTGCGCCGAACATCAAGTGTTAAAATCAACTGAGGGAAAAGAGGTGGATCAATTGGTTTATTTTTTTGTTGTGTCATGTCAAATCCCTGTTTCTTAGAAAAAATAACGCTTAAAAATTAAAGTTTCATTCTATTATGCTTATTTGCAATGAAAGTGACCACCATTTTCACGTAATTTAAAGGATTTGTGGGTGTGTAGAAGCCTGTTTATGAGAAATGAGAGTGTTTTTAAGCATAATATGTTGCCTTTTTGTTGTGATACACGTATGGACGCTTTTCGTTCTTTTGCCTTTAAAAAACTTTTGCTTTAAAAAAATAAACGCTTAAAATGAAACTTGACTCTTAAAAATTAAAATTTCATCTTGTTCATGCTTGTTGGCAATAAGGGTAAGCACCATTTTTATTGGGACTTCAAGGGGTTTGTGACGTGTGGGAGTCCACTGATGAAATACCAAGGTATTCTTGAGCATAATACTCAACCTTCTCATCGTGATACACGTATTGATGTTTTTCGTTCTTTAGCCTTATTGACAATTTTCATCAACCATATTCCTAGAACGATCTATGAGTCTTTTACTCATAGAAATTTCGGTTTTTCTGATTGTGCAGAAGTATTTGTTTTGCTTTCAGGGATTGCTCTTGGGTTAAGCTTTCATGCGCGGTTACAGCAAAAATCCTTTGCTTTTATTATCCGAAAACTTTGGTACAGAGCTCTGCAGCTCTATGGTGCATACCTTTTTACGACTTTTGTCACGTTAAGCCTTTTTTTTGCTGCCTTTTTATTATGGCGAACAGAAAAACTTTTATCAATGAACAATGTAGGACTCTTTTTTAAAGAGCCTGGTATCGCATTTTTGAGTACCTTAAGCTTTGGGCATCAATTGGGATATAATAATATTCTTCCTCTTTATATCGTTTTGATGTTTTTTGCGCCTTTTATCCTTTATTTGAGTTGTAAGCAGACAAAATGGCTGCTTTTGGGCTCCTTTACACTGTATCTTATCTGCGGATTTTATAAAATTGCTCCTCCTTCTTATCCTTTAGAGGGAAAGTGGTTTTTAAACCCTTTGTCTTGGCAATTCTTATTCGTCATAGGATTGACCAGTACTTTAGCGCTTAAACAAGGAAAAAAAATCGCTTTTCAGTCTTTTTGGATTGTTTGTGCGGCAGCGTATCTCTTGTTGGCGCTGTTATGGGTTCGCTTAAACTGGTGGGGCATTTTGGGGTGGCTTGGCTGGTCTTCCCCGTTGGTGAACTTTAATAAAACCTTTTTAAGCTTGCCACGTTTACTCCATGTTCTTGCATTAGCCTTTCTCATTCTTTCTTTGCCACGCATCAATAAATGGTTTTATGTTTCTCAGAAACATCCTTTAGCAATTTTAGGAAAACATAGTTTACCGGTCTTTGTAACGGGAACCATTTTTGCGATGTTTGGACAAATTATAAAAACAGTGATGACAGAAACGGTTTTTTCCGATACCTTCTTAATAATAACGGGTATTGCTTTGCAATTTGGAGTCGCTTATTATTGTGAAAAACGGCAATCTTGGCAGTGGTCCTTTTCAAGGAAAATGATCCGTTTATAAAAAACATTCCTATAGTGTTTGTTGGGCACGTTAACCTTAGTATAAAAAGTGCGTTGCGCAAAAAAATTAAAAGAGGTAGCAGTTTTAAAAAAAAAGCGTTCTATACAGCAACAAAAGAAACTTTTTAATACTCTGTTCGTTGAGGGGTATGATTTTGTGCTGATACTTGGAGTATAAAAGCGTGAGTGTACATAAACGTCCATATGATGAACCTATTATCATGATTGAGCATAATGCTTTTGAAAATGCTTTTAATCGTCTCTACGAAGAAACAATGGCGCTGATTGAAAAAACCGCAGCGTATATTGACTCAGAAGGGAAATTAGTGGCACGCTCTCTTTCGGCAGAGGTTTCTGCAGTCTATGCGAAAGAGGCTATGTATTTAAGTACACGACTTATGCAAATCGCTTCTCAACTCCTTCTTCTTCGCGCAGAGCGTGAAGGGGAAATGTCATCAGAACAAATAAAAAAAGAAATTGTAAAAGTGTCACTTCATACACCGACATTGGAACTTGAAACCCCTCATTGGCAAGAACTGCCAGAAATTTTTCGCCAATTTGTTTCTCATTCATTGCGTTTAGAAGCGCGGATACAGTATATGCGTGCTGGGTGGGAAACTGCAGCCTCTTGTGCCTTAGAAGATGATAACCCTGTAGGAAAACAAATCGAATTGCTCAAAACAGCCTTTGGGCGTTCTTAGAGGTACTCCCCTTGTTTTGCGCGAAGGGGAAATATCATCAGAACAAATAAAAAAAGAAATTGTAAAAGTGTCACTTCATACACCGACATTGGAACTTGAACCCCCTCATTGGCATGAATTGCCAGAAATTTTTCGTCAATTTGTTCTCATTCATTACGTTTAGAAGCGTGCATTTTGTTTCATTTAGAGATGCTGCTGTAGTTTAAGCGCTTTGGTCAATAAGCGGCGGCTATATTTTGAACGATGATAATCCAGTGGGAAAATAAATCGAATTACTGAAAACAGCTTTTGGGCGTTCTGAGAAGAATAGCGCCTTGCTTCTTTCTTGCGATATTTAGAGCAGTATATCCATTTTTTACAACCAAAATTTCACAACTAAAACCAATCTAGAGTGCTTTTTTCTGCCTAATTTCTATTTGAGCGTAGGAAATATCTTGAGTTTATAGCTGAGAGAGGGATAGGTATTGATTTTGAATTATGGCATGGAATAGGGTATGGTTGGTCTTTGTGGGAAATCGACTTTGGTTGATTGCAGCTAGAACACTTTCTGTTGATCTATCGTGTGATTTTGTTTTGGCTCTGATAATGATTAGACGCTAGATAGAGCAGGGGCTTGTACATCAATTTATTTATGCTCTATAATTTATGCCTATAAAGTTGCTGTAAAATGTGTGTTAATGAGGATAATACACATTGTTGCAGTTTTGGGGCTTCTTTTGTTTTGAATGGAAGTTATTTCCCTCGCGTAAAATAAAATATCCAAAATCAAAGTGCCATATAAAGTGCTATATAATGAATGCCTCAGGGATTCTCTGTGTCCCATGCATAATGTCCCTCTCCATGCATATGTTTCCCTTCCATGCAATGTCATTGTGGTGTGATGAGTATATTCAAAAACACCTCTCAGTTCTTGTTTACATCCATTGAGCTCCCTCATTTTTACGCTTGCAAAATATTTGCCAGTCCTCAATGTTGTGACAGCCCTTGGCACTTGAGACAATTCATTAGAGGCATTTTTAGTCCTTTCTTGTACAGTTTCACTCTATACGGCAATCCCACGTTTCATATGTAAGCGAATGGTTTTGATTGATTCAATATAAACAGATTTGTAATGAGAAAATCTTAGGATATTCGGGATTCTTATGCAACATACAAAATAATTAATTATCATTATAAATCAATGTGTTGATTTATAATGGTAGCGTCATGCTATAATGTAAAAAGTTTTCGCAAAGTGTGTACCATCCATTGCATAGCCTCTTTACACTTAATGAATGTACAATCCAGCACTCTCTATTTGCTCGCTTGCGATGTTTAACCGTTATGGCATTAGATATGATATAGAAAGGGAATTTTTATGCTTTAGAGGGTGTTTGCTTGTAATGTGTGAATGGTTTTGATTGATTTCAGTTATGCTTCATAAAGTGTGTTCCATAAAGATGCTGTTCGTTGTGTGTTATAATTGTATAAATTTGGGGGGATGATTATCTTTTTACTGGTTTTGTCTTGGGTTGTTGTTTTCTTTGTGGTCTTGTCTTTATTCACATCTTTATTCACAGGGGGGAAAAGTGTATAGACTGTAGTTTATGGCAGAGATGATTCGTATTATAGGCATTGATCCCGGATTACGGCGTACAGGGTGGGGCGTTATCGATGTTGTGGGTAATCGTCTTCAGTTTATTGCAGCAGGGACGGTTTCTTCTGATGTACAGTGTGAGCTGGCTTCCAGGCTATGTCAGATCCACAAAGGTCTTTCAGAGGTTGTGCATCAATTTATGCCCCATGAAGCTGCTGTAGAACATGTGTTTGTCAACAAAGATGCTACAGCAACTTTAAAACTTGGGCAAGCGCGTGCAATTGCATTGCTGGTTCCTGCGCAAGCAACTCTTCCTGTTTTTGAATATGCGCCCAACAAAGTGAAAAAATCGGTTATTGGTGTTGGACATGGGGCTAAAGAACAAATCCATATGATGGTCAAAGTTCTCCTCCCACGGGCTGAATTTGATAGCAGTGATGCAGCTGATGCTCTTGCTCTTGCTCTTTGTCATAGTATGCATCGTAAGAGTGTTGACCGATCTTATCAGGCAAGGATGGCGATATGATTGGGGTGAAAGCATGATTGGCAAATTAAAGGGCACCCTTGAACATATCTTTGATGATCATATCCTTCTTGATGTTCACGGTGTGGGGTATGTTGTTTTTGTGTCAAATCGTCTGCGTCCTTCTTTACCCTCGGTTGGGGAGGCGTTAAGCCTTTTTATTGAAACGCATGTTCGGGAAGATGCAATCCGCCTTTTTGGTTTTGCTACAAGAGCTGAACAGGAGTGGTTTTGTCTTCTACAAAATGTTCCTGGAGTAGGGGCAAAGGTTGCTTTGGCAATCTTGGGTACTTTATCGCCAGATGAACTTGCACAGGCTATTGCTTTAAACGATGTTGCGATGATTAGTCGAGCGCCAGGCGTTGGTAAAAAAGTCAGTGAAAGAATTGTGGGTGAACTGAAAAGTAAAACACTCCCCTTTGAACAAGCTGTCAAGACTGTTTCGGTTCCTCAGCGTGAGATGACCAATCAACCTGCGCATGATGCGCTTTCCGCGTTGATGAAGCTAGGGTTTGAACGGGAACATGCATCCCGTGCTCTTGCTCTTGCGATGAATGCTCTTGAGGGGGAAACTGTTTCTTCTGCCCTGCTGATCCGCCATAGTCTCAAATTGCTTTCTTCTCCTACTTAAAATCAAGGTAACAATGCATAAAGATGAAGATAAACGCCTTCTGGGTTCCGCCCCCCTTCCTAACGATCCAGATCGTTCCTTGAGGCCACAAGTTCTCGATGACTTTATTGGTCAAGAAGCGGCGCGGGCTAATTTAAAAATATTTATTGAAGCAGCAAAAACGCGGCAAGAAGCGCTGGATCACGTTTTGTTTGTAGGGCCACCGGGGTTGGGAAAAACAACGCTTTCACAGATTATGGCAAAAGAATTAGGCGTTAATTTTCGCTCTACTTCAGGGCCGGTCATCGCTAAAGCAGGGGATTTAGCCGCTCTCTTGACCAATCTTGAAGAACGTGATGTCTTGTTTATTGATGAAATTCATCGCTTAAATCCGGCGATTGAGGAAATTCTTTATCCAGCCATGGAAGATTATCAACTTGATTTGATCATTGGGGAGGGGCCGGCCGCACGCTCGGTGAAAATTGATCTGGCTAAATTTACTTTGGTAGCGGCAACCACACGTTTGGGGCTTTTGACCACGCCGCTGAGAGACCGTTTTGGCATCCCAATTCGTCTCAATTTTTATACTATAGAAGAATTGGAATATATTGTGCAGCGTAATGCACGACTTTTTGCCGTCAAGATCAGTGATGATGGTGCTCATGAAATTGCACGCCGAGCACGGGGGACCCCTCGTATTGCCGGACGGCTTTTACGGCGTGTTTGTGATTTTGCTTTGGTTAAACAAGCAAAACAAATTGACCAAAAAATCGCCGATGAAGCGCTTTCGCGCCTTGAGGTTGATCATCTTGGTCTTGATCCGCTTGATCGTCGCTACTTGCTCCTGATTGCGGAAACTTTTTTAGGGGGACCGGTGGGGATTGAAACAATTGCTGCTGCTTTATCAGAACCACGCGATGCCATTGAAGATATTGTTGAACCGTATTTGCTCCAACAAGGGTTTATTCATAGAACCGCTCGTGGACGCATTCTAACTGAAAAGGCTTGGAGCCATTTAGGGCTTTCTGCTCCAGCCTCTACAACGTCTATACAAAGGCGTTCTCAACTTTCTGAGGCTCAAGAGAATTCATCATTTCAGACATCTTTATGGGATGGGGAAGATGATTAAGACATTCTCTTTATTAAAAGAAACTATGTGAATATTTTATAGCAAGGTCATAAAATACAAGAGACGTGCCTTCTTTTAGCATATTCTGGCTAAAAAGGTTTGGCACTATTAAAAATTTTTTGCTTTTCACAACTTCAACACAAAAATGTGTTCAATCTTTTGATTGATAGATAATTTGCTATATTAGATGATTTTATGGGATATGAAGTCGATGACAGAAATAACACCTTTTAAGAGCAATCATACAAACGCTTTTCATAATTTTCAGGTCCGCGTTTATGTTGCGGATACAGATTTTTCCGGTGTAGTTTATCATGCGCGTTATCTTGAGTTTTTTGAACGAGGACGTTCAGAGTTTTTACGGGATACCGGTTTTAATAATAAGATGTTAGCAGCAGGGGGTGAGGGGGAAAAACTGTTTTTTGTTGTTCGTCATATGGAAATTAATTTTTCAAGACCCGCTAAAATTGATCATCTTTTAGTCGTTAAAACACGTGTTACTCATATCCAAGGGGCCCGCTTTTTTATGGAGCAATCTATTTTGCATGAGATGACCACGTTGGTAACAGCCAAAGTTGAAATTGCTCTGATTAATGAGGAGGCAAAACCGCGACGTTTACCCAAAGAACTTTTTGCAAAAATGCTTGGTTAAAAGTGTTCTTCATTGAATTAGCAGTTTCAGGAAAGATCAGCAGATATAAAGTAATCTACAATCTAAGATTATACATATTTATCATAGCCTAAATGTTTTCCAATAAGGTTACACGATACAGCAAAAGAAAGCACCTCTGCTACAATAACTACAATAAATTGAAGATGATATCCCACAAAATTAAACATACCTCATCCATGTTATGATTCAAAATCAATGTCGCCTCATCCATTTTCTGCTATAAACTCAAGATATTTTCTTTCTTTTGAAGAAAGGTTTGTTGGCATCAGAAAGCAGCGAAAAAGTACAAAATATAAAAAAATAAAAATGGATTAAGATTTATTTTTATAAAAATGCACATACTCAGCACAATATTGCAATAAAGTGATAATAAGCTATTAGGTCGAAAATTGTCTCAAAACACCTAAAGGGTGTTTTTAAGCAATTTGATTTGTTTTTTTACTGGATTATCATTTGGCATCACAAAAGCGCGTGTTTCATCCATTTCTATCCATCATGCATGACTTTATGTGCTATAATGCGCGATTTATGTGCGCTTCTAAACGTAGTGAATGAGTGAGAGATCAATGTATGCAAAGCAGAAATGCATTCTTGCATTTAAAGTTTCAAAAGCATATTATTCTATATAATATATTGACTTAGAAAGATAAATTATCACTTCTTACGGGCACAAACCCTAATAGAGGAATAGAATAAAATACTTTCATTTCAAATCTGTTCATGTTGAAACAATTAAAATCATTTGCTTACACATCATAAGAGAGCAATATAAATTATTGAAAAAAATTGTAAAAATGTTCCTTATGGATCATTCTCAATGCAATAACGATCAAATATCGCAAGTGAGCAAAGAGAGCGAAGAAGCCGGTTTTCATAAAGTAAAGATGTGAAAAGGCTTTTTTCATATCACAGAAGCTTGTACGTTACACCATGATGCCAGAGAGATGATAGGGATTGAAAGGGGTAAATTCACAACACAATGAGATTACATGAGACTTACACTAGATTATATAGGACTTATAATAGGGGTGTATGGGTGAGGCACATTGTTGTGAGGCATTTTATGGTGGTTTATTGTCGTTTTTTGTGCCCGATGGTGTACCCCGTATTCAATTCGATGGAAAATGAGAGAAATAATAGCCTGAGGCAAAGCGTCATCTTTTATGATGATAACATATTTATTTACAATGATAATTCATTGCGTTGTCACTTTCAGATAATTCTGAAACTTGTAAAACTTTTTCTTTTCAAGCTCTATTGCCGCGAATTAATCAAAAACATTTTCTTACATGTCACAAGCGGAGTTGGTGAGTGGATACAAAAACACTTAAGAAAGGAATAAAATACCTCTTACGAATCTTTTCAAGTGCTAAGACTTATTGCAGCATTTTAAGCTAGAAACGCGTATGATGATTTAGCGTTCTTTTTATAAACGTAAAGATGGTGGTGCATAATAGATTTAATATTATGCATTTTTATATCTTTTATTTTTATAGTATTTATGGATAAGTCCTTATCGTTATATTTTTCATAAATGCTGTTGTGAAATGAGGGGGGCGTGCATTGAGGGATGTCTCTCGTCATCACTTTTTAAGGAAATTTAAGAAACAAGTCTTGTTTTAGCGCATGGATTTATGTGAAACTAGAGTCTTTACTTAAATTTAGAAACTATAAAATAATCTGTTTTATAAAATTAAAAAAAATGCATCTTTCATTTAGAGGGACAAAAATTATGCCGCATGTAGAACTAACGAATCCAGAAACAATTGGAATGTTGCATTTGTTTATGCAAGCGAGTTGGATCGTGAAAGGTGTTATGATTGGGTTGCTGCTCGCTTCTATCTGGAGTTGGGCAATTATTTTTGATAAAATTTTTACGTATCGGAGAATACGGCGTGAAATAAAGCAGTTTGAACGCACATTTTGGTCTGGCAAAGCGCTAGAAGATCTTTATGCATCATGCAAAAGTCAACGTACCAATAGTATATCCGCAGTTTTTATAGCAGCAATGGTTGAATGGAAAAAATCTCTTGAAAAAGGGACCCATACATCGAAAAGTTTGCAGAGCAGAATTGATAAGGCTATGGATTTGACGCTGGGACGTGAAAGTGAAAAAATAGAATCAAAATTAAGTTTTCTTGCGACACTGGGATCTGCGGGACCTTTTATCGGACTTTTTGGAACAGTTATTGGTATTATGGAGTCTTTTCTTTCTATTTCAGCTTCTCAAAATACATCACTTGCCATTGTCGCGCCAGGGATTGCAGAAGCGCTTTTGGCAACCGCTATTGGTTTGTTTGCAGCAATTCCAGCTGTTATTGCTTATAACAAGTTGACTCATGAAAGTGCGCGCATCATTGCACAAATAGAAAATTTTGCCGATGAATTTTCAACAATTGTATCGCGGCGTATTGATGAAACACGCACAGCACCTTCCTCTTTATAAAAAGGATCTTATCCCATGGGCGTTTCTGTTGCTTCTTCTTCTTCTCGCAAAAATACACGTAGGCGGCATCATTCACGAAGCCAACTGATGAGTGAGATCAATGTCACTCCTTTTGTGGATGTCATGCTGGTCTTGTTGATTATTTTTATGGTCTCTGCTCCCCTTTTAGTGAACGGTGTTCCTCTAGATTTGCCTCGTAGTCAAGCGGGTCCCGTACGAGCTCAAAAAACACCCCTTACGGTTTCACTTGACGCGCAAGGGCGCTTTGCCATTAATCAAGATTATTATGAAACGTCACAGGCACTGATTGCACACCTGAAAACTCTTCTGGAAGCAGATGCTACACAAAAAGATCAACGGGTTTTTGTGCGGGTTGCCAAAACTGTTGAATATCAACAAGTATTAAAACTGCTGGCGGATATTCAAAAAGCGGGGTTTTCTCAAGTTGCGTTAGCAAGTTTAGCACAATAAATAATAAGTAATAAAATTGTGCATAACCGGTTGTTTTTAAGATGTTTTTAAAAGAGCATAGAGTGATTAAAAATGAAAAAATGTAAGGCATAAGTAAGGCATAAAGAATGAACAAAGACTCTTATCATAGTATGAAACGAGGCTTGGCTTTATCCCTTGTGGTCCATGTCATTTTTCTCAGTTGGGGAGCTATTCAGTTTACAAGCTCTGTCTCTTTACCACAACCATTGGAAGCAATTCCCATCACTCTTGCTCCTTTAGTGGGCGAGTTTTCTTCTCAACAAGGAGCCGTGAAGGCTCCTATCCGTGCAATCCCTGCCATAAAACCAACTATGCAACCACAAGAGAAAGAAGATGCACGCCATATTGGAGAGGGACAAATAGATAGTCTGGCACCGTTTCAACCAAAGGAAAAGCTGCGTCCCGTTGAAACAGCATCGCCACCATCAAGCGAGAACACATCAGAAACATTTGCACCCGAACTTACAAAACCAGAATTATTAGAAGCAAAAACAGAGGATGCACCCAAGGTTGCGCCTGAGATGCCTTTGGAGGCACCGGAGGATGCACCCAAGGTTGCACCTGAGATGCCTTT
>NZ_JBHIPC010000015.1:0-6346 GCF_042195765.1 Bartonella sp. AP3QHHD | reverse complement strand
GCCTGAGATGCCTTTGGAGGCACCGGAGGATGCACCCAAGGTTGCACCTGAGATGCCTTTTGAGGCACCACCGGAGGATGCACCCAAGGTTGCGCCTGAGATGCCTTTGGAGGCACCGGAGGATGCACCCAAGGTTGCACCTGAGATGCCTTTGGAGGCACCGGAGGATGCGCCCAAGGTTGTGCCTGAGATGCCTTTGGAGGCACCGGAGGATGCACCCAAGGTTGCACCTGAGATGCCTTTTGAGGCACCACCGGAGGATGCACCCAAGGTTGCGCCTGAGATGCCTTTGGAGGCACCGGAGGATGCACCCAAGGTTGCACCTGAGATGCCTTTTGAGGCACCACCGGAGGATGCACCCAAGGTTGCGCCTGAGATGCCTTTAGAGGCACCGGAGGATGCCTCTAAGGTTGCGCTCAAGCCTGCGCACAAAAATGAAGAAATGATATCGCCAAAAGAATTGGCTCCAACGGTCCCAAAAGTACCAGCAGAGCAGATTGTTCATCAAGCGCCCAAAATTGTACTTCCAGAAAAATCTCTTCTTCCACAGTTTAAACCAAAGTTTGACGGAGAATTTCCAAAGAAGAATGAGGCTGCATTGAATCAAAAGACGCCAAAGCTTAACAAGAAAAACCAAGAGAAACAGACCATTGAAGATATTTTAGCTCTGGAGGAAAATAATTTGCTCAATCGTGCGCGGTCACAAGGAGGGGGAGCAAAACGTTCTCATATACCAGAAGCTTTGGGTGCAAGAAAAAATATTAATGATACCACAAAAATGGCACAAACATTGGTCAATATTGCGGGGGGATGTATTCAACAGAAGCTTAAACTTGTGGCGCTTGGCGGCGATTTAAAAAATCGTCCGGTCGTGCGGTTGCGATTTTACTTAGACCGTGAAGGGATGGTTGTGGGCGACCCTATCATTGATCCCGTAAGCGGCCTTGAGAGTCAACAAGCTATTATGATAAGGCAGGTGTATGCTGCTGTCTTTTCATGCCAACCTTATGCAGATCTCCCACGTGATCAATATGATCTATGGGGGCAAGGTTTTGACTTTAATGTTGATCCCCTCCAAGAAATAAGATGATAAACGAGAAAAAAGCGCTTAACGAAAGGACACATTCCATGATGACTATAACGAGACATAAAGTTTTTGCTTGGTTTATTGTCACTTGTGGGTTGTGGCTTTCAAATATTTCATCGGGTTATGCGCAATTGAAAGGAACTATTTCGAGCGCTGATTTTAATCCCATTCCCATTGCAATTACAGACTTTATTTCCAATGATTCGATTGGGTTGAAAATATCTGCTGTGGTGACAGCCGATCTTGAACGGTCGGGGCTTTTTTTACCGCTTGATAAAGCAAATTTTTTTGAAAACATTTCTAATCCTAATAAACAACCGCATTTTGCTTCTTGGCAGAAAATAAAAGCACAAGGTTTAGTTACTGGGCAAGTCATGAGAGAAATCGATGGACGTTTGAGGGTCGATTTTCGTTTATGGGATGTGTTTGGACAAAGACAATTGAAAGGACGGCGTTTTTATACCGCGACAGAACGTTGGCGGCGTGTGGCACATATGATCGCAGATGAGATCTATAGTGAAATGACAGGAGAAAGTGGTTATTTTGATACACGAATTGTTTTTATCGATGAAACAGGCCCCCAAAATGCACGCATTAAACGCTTAGCAATGATGGATCAAGATGGCGCAAATTTGATTTATATGTCTGATGGAAGTGAATTGGTGCTTACACCGCGTTTTTCCCCAAAAAGACAAGAAATGACCTATATGGCTTATGAGGACAATCAAGTACCTCATGTTTATCTCCAACAAATTGAAATGGGGCAAAGAGAGTTGATCGGAACGTTTAATAACATGACAATTGCTCCACGTTTTTCTTCTGATGGACAAAAAGTTATCATGAGTTTGTTACAAAATGATGGGAGTGCCAATCTTTACACTATGGATTTACGAACCCGTACGATGACGCGACTTACAACAACTTCTGCTATTGATACTTCTGCTTCTTATTCACCGGATGGAAAACAAATTGTCTTTTCTTCAGATCGTAGTGGAAAGCCGCAAATCTATAAAATGAATGCGGATGGGAGTGATATTCAACGTATTTCTTCAAACGATGGGAGTTATTCAACACCTATTTGGTCTCCACGGGGTGACTATATCGCCTTTACAAAACAATTAAGCGGACAATTTTCTATCGGTGTTATGCGCCCTGATGGACAAGGAGAACGAATTTTAACCACAGGGTTTCACAATGAAGGACCAACGTGGGCCCCCAATGGTCGTGTACTGATGTTCTTTCGCAAAAATCCCGGTATGGGACCAAAAATTTATACGATTGATATTACGGGACGCAATGAACGACAACTCCCTACCCCCAATGATGCTTCAGATCCAGCATGGTCGCCTTTGCTCAATGTACAGTAAAACAAAATGCTTAAAAACAGAATATAGAAGGAATACAGTCTCAAGTTTACACAATCTCAATAGTTTTTAAATTATTTAAAAGAAGGAATTGATTATAATGGGCATGGGGAGTTATGTAGATTTCATCTATCATCTATGGTTGTTGATCGATAATGGAATTTCCTTGGGGAAAATGCTTAAAAAAATTCAAAATAAGACCTTGAAAAATAGAGTCGAAAATTCTGAGGTCTCTAGAGTTCAACTTTTTATTCAAAGTGTCGCTATATTTTTTTAAACTTCCTCTTCGATTTTGTTTGTGAAGAGTCCGGACTCTTGTCAGGGGGGCTGTTGCTCTCTGATGTGTTTTATTCAAGTACGCGGTTGTTTTAGGTCTGAATATTGATTGATCGGTAAGAGCAAAAGGACAGATTTTTAAGATAAATGACGTTATTTTAGAAATATACGATGCCATAAAGTTAATGCCATAAAGTCAAAAATTTATCTGCAACGGATTAGAGAGATGTACCGGCTTTTTGTACAATACTTTGCTAAAAAATCAGCTCTGGCTTTCCATTTGCTTATTTTTATTCTGTGATGTTGTAAAAACACTGCCCTTTGAGGTGTGGGGATATAGGGCGTATAAACCTCCTTGATATATTCTAAGTGTTTTTTAAGTGCGTAGCGAATATTTAGGGGAATGCATGTTTGTTGAGCCTTAAGTTTCAAGTGAATTTCATGAGTGATTCGTCATAGGAATACGTCAAGAAAACCCCAATTGTTTAGAGGCTAGATCATTTCATTACTTGAGGGTGGGGAGAGGAGGTTAATCTTAAAGAACAAAAAGATCAAATAGAGAGGAATATAGGGATAATCTTTGGGGCATGTAAGAAAGGCGTAAGGCTACAGAGTTTTGTATGCTTTCTTTTTGGGATTATGTTTTCTGCGATTGATTGTGGTTTTTTGTTGCATCAATGGCTTACCCCGCGATTGATGCGGGGCTTTTATATGTGCGGATAAAGAGGAGGGGTGACAGATGCTTTTGAAGCCCTCATGAATGAAGAGAGGGCTTATGCAAATGATGGGAATTATACAGACAATTTTGCCAAAATCTCATCACTGACATCAAAATTTGCATAAACATTTTGCACATCATCATCTTCTTCTAATGTTGAAATTAGTCGTAAAACGGACAAAGCTTTTTCTTCATCTATTGGTGCAAGGGTGGTGGCTTTCCAAATCGTTTTAATCGATTCTGCTTCACCAAGTTTTGCTTCAAGTGTTTTGGAAACTTCACCAATATCTTCAAATGCGCAGGTAATATGATGTCCGGTTTCTTCTGATTGCACATCTTCGGCACCGGCTTCAATTGCTGCATCCATGATGTTATCGGCTGTTCCTGCTTCTGGCTTATAGATTATTTCACCAATCCGATTAAACATGAAACTGACCGATCCTGTTTCCCCTAAGGCTCCTCCTGATTTTGTGAAGGCGGCGCGCACATTTGAAGCGGTGCGGTTGCGGTTATCAGTTAACGCTTCAACAATGACGGCAACGCCGCCTGGTCCATAGCCCTCATAGCGTACTTCATCATAATTTTCTACATCGGCGCCTGACGCTTTTTTAATCGCGCGTTCAATATTATCTTTCGGCATCGATTGTGCTTTGGCATTTTGAACAGCCAGCCTTAAACGTGGATTCATGGCTGGATCAGGAGCACCTTGTTTTGCTGCTACGGTAATTTCGCGCGCAAGCTTAGAAAATATTTTCGAGCGCATTGCATCTTGACGCCCTTTACGGTGCATAATATTTTTAAATTGTGAATGGCCTGCCATAGTTTTCCTTCCTATTTGAGGGCTTTTTTGCCAGTTGGATACTCTTTAGAATTTAAGGCGATAAAGCATGCATCCCACCAGAATAAATGTGCCACAGCATGAGGTGAAATAATCGAATAAACCCTTTATAAGAAAATTCATCTTAAAGGTAAAGACACCTTAGTTGAGGATCATTACAAGAGAGATCTCTTGTCGTTAAGCAAAAATAACGCTATAACAGAATGTAATCTCATAGCAAAATGGTTTATTCCATGCCGCGCTTTGTTTTAGGAGTGGTTGGAGAGACCTAAACATATAAAAAAGTTCCAGTGCTCTTGAGTGGGCGGTAACCTGCCTCATAGAAGAGGCGCAGAAGAGGATTTATAAAAATGGCAACGCAACTTTTGATGCCCAAAGCAACAGCTGTTTGGTTGGTTGATAATACAGCTCTTTCTTTTGATCAGATTGCAGAATTTTGTAAATTGCATGTCTTGGAAGTAAAAGCTATTGCCGATGGTGATGCGGCTTATGGTATTAAAGGTTTAGATCCGATTAGTTCTGGGCAATTGACGCGCAGTGAAATTGCACGGGTGGAGGCTGATCAAAACGCACGATTGAAAATTTCTCAATCTAGGGTGCATATTCCTGAAAAAAAACGTAAAGGGGCGCGCTATATCCCTCTTTCTCGACGCCAAGATCGTCCCAATGGTATCCTATGGTTGGTTACAAACCATCCCGAGTTGAAAGATGCACAAATTGCACGGTTGATTGGGACAACAAAAGCGACAATTGAACAAATCCGCCTTAGAACCCATTGGAATAGTGCAAATTTGGTTCCTCTTGATCCTGTAGGACTTGGTTTGTGTTCGCAAATCGATTTAGATTTTGAGCTCCAGCGTGCGGCGAAAAATCGTCCTGTTGCAGCAGAAGAAGATAGGTCGTTGCTTCCCGCTTCTGTGACGGAAAACGCTGCTCTAGAGGAAAATGAGAGTGAAGACAATCTGCATAAGACTTTTGACGCTGATAAAGTTTTTGCAAAGCTGAACGCGCTGCAAAAAAATAGTCAAAATCAAGATGATGCATAAAAAGCCATGACGCATAAGGGAAACATTTCTTATGGAAATGTTAGAGGAATGGCTGAAGAGAAGAAAAATTGGCAGAGACTTAAAAGTAAAAATAAGGACGAAAAAAACAGAAAAAATTTCGTCTTCATTAGGAATTAACGGTTATTCTTAAAAATATTTTTAAGAATTGACCCTTCTTTACGAAATTCAAGGAGAAACGGATTATGCGCTCTACCAAAAAAACCATCTCTCATTCCTTAGCTATCCTCTTTCTTTTCTCACTATGCCTGGGTGGGTGTGGCAAAAAAAATGTTGGTGCACTTAACGGTATGAATGGCGCTTATATGAATGATGCTGGTTTGAATCAGGTGTCACCAGGCTCAGGACAAGAATTTACGGTTAATGTGGGTGATCGCGTGTTTTTTAGTCTCGATTCTTCTTCACTTGATGCTGATGCTGAACGTATTTTAATGCGCCAAGCAGAATGGTTGCTTCATTATCCTTATTATTCTATTATGATCGAAGGTCATGCTGATGAGAGGGGAACACGTGAATATAACTTGGCACTTGGACAGCGCCGTGCTGTTGCTGTGCGAAACTATTTGGTGTCTCTTGGTGTGTCCGCACAACGGATTCAAACAATTTCTTACGGAAAAGAAAGACCTGTAGCAGTATGTGATGATATTTCCTGTTGGAATCAAAATCGACGTGCTGTGACAACGTTGAGTGACATGAATAGTCATTAAAAAGAAGATTGTTTGTTTCAACTATTCAATAAGCTCTTAAGGGGAAAAAAGAATGTATCGTAAAATCAATTGGAAAACACTCTTTTATATGGGGGTTTTCATAGCTTGTTCTACTTCACTTGTTCAAAGTGCGGCACGAAAGGCTTCCGAATATCCTGCACATGATACGGATAAAGTTGATGCAGTTGATAAGGCAACTGATGACGTGAAGAAAGTACCTGATGCAGCCGATAAAGCAGCATCTGATGCAGCGGAAAAAGCCACTGACGCTGTTAATAAGGCTGTCGATGCT
>NZ_JBHIPC010000014.1:0-4198 GCF_042195765.1 Bartonella sp. AP3QHHD | reverse complement strand
TCTTTATCCCTTTTGGAACATAATTAGCAAAAAGGCATTGTATCTCCAGCATATTCAAGGAGATAAAACATGGAAACTCGCATTCCTGAAAACACACCATTTGATACGAATTTTTTAGGAGAAACAACTCTAGAAGAAAAGTATTCATTCTTTCACACACCCATTTCATGGTCCGCAATCTTTGCGGGACTGGTGACGGCTCTTGCCACCTCAATCTGCCTCTCTTTTCTGGTCGCAGCTTTAGGCTTAAGCCAAATGGATTTCACTTCTTCATCCCCATTTGAAGGCTCTTTCCTCTCCTTTGGCGTGGGTTCCGTTATCGTTACACTGATTAGCTTAGCCTTGGGAGGCTTTGTAGCTGGACGTTTTGCTGAATCATCAGGGATTCTTCATGGCTTTCTCACTTGGGCTCTCATAACATTGCTGATGACCCTCCAAGCCATCCACGTGGTTTCTAGTACAGCAAAGATAGGAGCTAAAACGGCTTTAGAAAACAGCTCCATGGTCCAACAAACCGTAGACAGCCTAAAAAACAATATTTCCCCTATACTTGCAAAATTAAACAGTGAAAGTCTTGAAAAGTTTTTTGCAAAAAATAGTGACAATGATATCAATTTTGACCAACTTGGTAGTGAATTGCACTCCCTTCTCAATAAAAGTGACATTCCTGCTCTCAACCCTGATCGCTTGAAACAAACCTATCAAGCTGCACTCAATGATATTGGTTCTGCGATAAAAGCTTTCAAAAATGATCCTTCTCACTATCGCACCACTTTAAAAAATCTTGGTGAGCGCCTGTCTGATCGTGTAGAAGATCTCACAACAAAATTTGATCGAAGTGATATCATCAACGCGCTTATGAAGGATGGCATGACCCGTGCGGATGCACAAACAGCAGCCAACCATGCTGTTCAACTCTATCAAAGCGCAGAGGAAAAAACCGAAAAAGCCATCAAAGCCCTTGAAGAACAGGCAGAAACACTCTCAGACAATCTTGAGGATACGATCAAGGCAGCAAAAAACACTGCAACTAAAGCCACAAAAACAGCCTCCAATATGGGGTGGTGGGGCTTTTTAGGAAGTCTGGTAGGCGCCATTATTTCCAGTGTTTTTGGCTATTATGGTTATAGAAGCCGTAAGGACACTTTCATGCTTTAAAAACTTATAGCTCAAAAAGTATAAAACCAATAAAAAGCTGCACACATGGTGCAGCTTTTTATTACACCTGCGTGAAAAGCTTTTTGTATAAATGGCAACTTACGACCTTACAATATTCAGACAAAGCTTTTTAAAATTCAAACTTGAAAGCAAAATACACAAATGATGAGAGAATATTGTGCTCATCTTCCTTAAAAATCAAAAATCCTCGAAGAAAAAAATCTATCTTTTTATAAGAACGTAGAGAGCTCTTCATTATATGCAGTGTATCCCTTCAAAGAAAGAAGCAAAAAAAATCATGCATCTCTTTGTTGTTAAGAAAAAAAGCGTATACCCTTTTCAATGATATTGCTAAAAAACGCCTCAAAAAACAATGATATAACTTCAAAAAGAATAAGAAATATTTTCAAACAACATGACATTTGACAAAAAATAAATCCATGCTAAGTGTAGGAAATTGGTAGTTTTTTATATTTAAATTATCTGTATTTTATCAACTATAAGGGGGGAAATATATGAATATTTCACTTAATAAAGTAAAAAATGTTATTGAATTGGCTGCTGATGAAGTTGTGCCAACTGCAATGCTTACTAAGTATGCACAGCGTAACGATATTCAAATTTATCAAAGTGAGCTTGATGAGCTTAATATGAATGATTCGCTGGAAGTTTAATGATGTATTGTTGATGCAAATCTGCTTATCCATCCATCTTTAAAAATTAAGCTTATTTAAGTGCATGTTTCAGTTATTTTCAGAGGGCTTTTCTCAAAAAATTTGGGCTAAGCAAGCAGCTGAATTGTCAATTTCGTACATCCCTTTCAATGAAAGGGATGTTTTGAATGCTTTAAGACAATACGCTCTACATCCTCATAAACTCTTAGCTCTTAATCCTAAATCCGAAGTAGTAACAGTGGTTAATGGAGTGCGGAGTCCACGTCCTCTTTCAAACTTTCTTGTTTTAGATACGGATAGAACTATAGAAGAATATACTGCCCGCGTTGACCAATATGCCGAAGGACAAGAATGGGCGGTCATGTATTATGGATTATACGCTGCAACCCCTGTTCTATGGGATGTGGCAAAACAGTTTTCAGATCAATTAGCTCATTCTTTAGGTTTTAGTCCTGGTGGGCGCGTGGATATTGACTGCTTCATCGGTCGATATTCCTCCACCCATGTTGGGATACATGTGGATCACGCTCATAATTTTGGTTTTACTCTACAGGATGGCAAAACAATGTTTGCATGGCCCAGTACACGAGAAGACCTCCAAGGGCTAAAATATCCTGAATATGAAGCGCATAAATTAACAGCAATTGCGCTGCAAAACCGTACAGACCGTGTTGCCTACTTTCCCCATGATGCTTTCCACGTTGCTGAAACTGGAAAAAATATCGCGGCAAATATCAATATTGCTTTTTGGGAAACAGCACACGATGCACAACATCATAAAAATTATGTCACGCATTTACTCCATCTTGATGATCGAACGCGACATGATATCCGCGCATCAGGAAGAGCAAATTTAAACCCTGATAATGCTTTTCAACACTCTGCACTAAACTCCGCCATCGCAAATGGTACCTTAAAACGCCATATGCTGGTTTCTCAATTAATTTGTGATACAAGTTCACGTTTATGTGTCAAGCGCCCCCTTATTGACGTCTCTGAGATTGAAAATGAAATCACTCTTCGCGCATCTGCAACCCTCCAATGGGTGCCCTTACTAGAAACAAAAGAACTCCTCATCGCAGCAAATGGGCATTGCGCCAGTTTTGAGTATAGCTCTCATCTAGAACATTTCCTTTCTCAACTTTCATCAGGAAAAAAATTAGATCTAGCAAAATTAAATGATAAACCACATGACACAGCACAGAAGGAAATTTTAAAAGCTGTAAAAGCTTTAGCATGTTGGGGAGCATTGTGACAAAGAAAAAATCCATGATTTTTACCCAAATGGGACTTTTCCTTGTTTTGGGCTTTAGCAGCTTTGCCGATGAAACAGCACAAGTTACATTTGCTCTACACTTAGCAGAAAGCACAGCATCTATTTCAATGCTGCTGTTTGCAGGGCTTGTCGGGGCAATTTGTGCCGGACCAATTGCACCACGCCTCTTGCATCGCTTCCAACCAGCGCGAACAGTACCCTTTGTTTTATTGTTTGAAGCACTCTTTATAGCCACAGCTGCAATCGCCAACCAATTTTGGGTTTATATTGCCCTTTCTTTTGCACTAGGGTGTGCTGGTTCACTCTTTTGGTCTGCTATCCTTGTTGCTGTACCTGACTTCGCAAAAAATGATCGGCAATTAGACCATATCAACCGCATTATCCAAACAGTCCGTAATCTTGGCTACATTGCAGGACCACTGTTAGGAGGTGTGCTATATGGTCTCTCAAACGGGCAAAAAGGGCTCTTTGCACTATCTATCATGGTTCTCTGTGCAACCTTTATCACTCTCTTCTGTTTTAAAAGTTTAAACATACATATGCCAACAACCACAACACAGCAAGCCAAAAAGGGACTAGATTTAAGAGGGCTCTTGCGTAAAAAAAATGTTGTCTATGCTCTTTCTCCCCTCATCATTACCATCATCCTCACCTCTGCTCTCAACGTCTTATCGATTGTCCGCATCCGCACTGAGCTGTACTTCAGTGCAGAAACCTATGGGATAATCACAAGCATGTTAAGTCTTGGCCTCGTGGTTGGTCCACTCTGTTTCTCCAGCCTTTTTCATCGCTTTGGTAATGCCGCTGGTGCATCACTGGCTGCCACAACCATTGGCTTAGCAATTTTCTGCTTTTCTCTCACACACATTGTATGGTTAATGATGCTGTCATTTTTCATCCTTGGTGGTGCAAACGGCGTACAAAATGCTCTAATGGCAAGTTTTATGATGAAAGCCATTCAGAAAGAACACCGAAACAACCAAATGCCCGCCTATATCTTCATCATACAAACAGCGGTGTGCCTTGGCTTTCTAGGAGCTGGTTTTGTAAAAGTGCATCACACCCAAAGCACACTGTTTATCATTGGCAT
>NZ_JBHIPC010000013.1:0-3863 GCF_042195765.1 Bartonella sp. AP3QHHD | reverse complement strand
ATTGGCAGCAATTGAAGGGCAAAATACCACAACACATTTCGGTCTTGTAGGCACCTATGGGCAGCTGTCTTTCACTCCAAAGGACATGAAAGATGCAGGAAAGAACACGCTGGATAAATGGGCCATTACAGCCTATGGCAGTATACAGCATAACAGTGGTTTCTACATCGATGCACTCTTGTCCTATGGTATCCTAAAAGGGCATATCGCCAATGCCATCAGAGGCAATACCGCGAAGTTGAACGATGCCAAAATGTTTAGTATCTCCACCACTGTTGGCAAAGAGTTTGTAACCGGAATGGAAGGCTTAACCTTTGAGCCACAAGCACAAGTTGCCTATCAACATTTGATGTTTAATACCATTGAAGATGCTGATAATTTTACCGTTGATATGAAAAATCCTTCTCAATGGTTAGTACGCATTGGTGGACGTTTGACAAAAACCATTTCCACTGAAAACAGCCGTCCTATGTCTTTCTATGGAAAAGTAAACTTGATCAAAACCTTTGGTGATGATGGTACCATTCATATTGGCAGAGATTTTGACCTTGATCCTATGGGACCTGCAATTGAAGGCGGCGTTGGCATCAATGCGCAACTGTCTCACAATTTCTCGCTTCATGGTGATGTAAGTTATCAACAAAAGCTTCAGAAAACTGGTATAAGTGGTGCAAGCTTTTCAGGTGGTATACGCTATCAGTTTTAAATCAAGGCTGTAAATAGCCTATCATTCTATTCAATTTAACAAAAAGGCAGCACAATATGCTGCCCTTTTTGTACATTAAAGTCATCCTTTTTCCTTTTAAAGCACCCTTCCCTCTTTATACTTAGTTCTTTACGAAAATCTCCAAGACAAGACACAACAAACGCAACAGAGCACTTCCATCCCCAGTGGATGAAGAGTACTTCCTACTTTGAAAAAAAGAGAAGTCTATTAGAAATAAATTAATACCACTGTATTAAAAGATGAAAAACCACTTTAAGCCCAAGTAAGTTAGCTTTTTTACTAGCTTCTTCTACATCCTTTTTTTTCCCTCATAACCCCAATTTGCGTCATATAATAATCCCTACCATCACGTAAAAACCACTATATCAGTATCTCACAATATTTCTCTGAATAATAATATTCAAAATTATAATTCTTTAAATAAAATCAATTATAAATACATTTTGTATTAGAGATAATTAATATCAATTATTTTTTAATTTTGACAAAAAACCAAAAATGTCTTACCAAATAAAGACAATTACTGAAATTAATAACAACTATCCATTTTCACTTCTTCTTATGAAATTCGCGGGGAAATGAATATTTGGGGGCTCTCATAAGGAGAATACTAGTGTATAAAACATCCCTTTTATCATGCACGGCTACAGCCGCTATCATCCTGTTCAACATCCAGTTCAGTGCACATGCTGAAACCCTCGTAGTTTCTGAAGGAAAACAACAAGAAGTATCCGATAAAACCTACGAAACTATTCACGCAAAAGACGGTGGCAAAATCATTGGAAAACATTTAACCATTGTTACGAATAAAGATATAAACCAAGGCACAAACAAAACCGTCTATGCTGTAACAGCAGAAGGTGCTGACAGTGCGATTGAGTTACTGGATGGCACAACCATTAAAGGCACTGGTTCTGGTATTTTCTTAGGCCTTGAAACCAAAGACGGTGCTACACTTCAAATGACTAAGGGAACAATTACATATTCTGGAATGGAGGCCTCCTCATCTGGCATTTTATCTAGCACTGGTGCTTCCTTTTCTGACAGTAAGAGTAAAAAAAACAAGCTGGAAGACGTGGTAATATCGAGTAAAAACGATAACAGTTCACTATCCTTAGGAATAAGTGCTAAAAACAGCACAGTAACCTTGAACAATGTAACCGTAACTCAAGCACTAAAAGGCATATTTGCAGATGATCACTCGACAATAACAATCTCTGGAGGATCACTCGATGGGGAAACTGATGGGGTATATGCTGGAAACGGCAGCATCATTACTTTAAACAACAATGTTACAGTCGCATCATCTAAGGGTAATGCACTCCATGCAGATGGTATAGAATCCAAGATCACAATGAAAGGAGGGACTGTCATAGGAGGAAATTTGAATGGACATGAAGACGCATTATTTACAGAAAATGGTGGACGTATTGAAATTACGGATGTTACTCTAACAACCGATAACTTCGGAAACGGTGCAAATGCCCATGGCTTTGGAAGCATAATTGAATTAAAAGGCAAAACAAGCATTGAAAAAGTTAGAGACGGACTGAGAGCAGAAAAAGGTGGTAAAATCACCAGCGAAGATTTAACAATAACTGCTTATGAAAACCAAGAATACGGCACTTCTGGTATAATAGCCATTGATCCCAATAGTGAAATTCAATTAAAGGGGCATACAACCTTTGAAAAAGTTTCGTACGGTCTTGGAGCCTTTAATGGTGGTAAAATTACCAGCGGAGATTTAACAATAGTCGGTGGTAAAGCAATTAATGACAACCCCAATGAAGCACGATCTGGTGTATGGACATCGGGCTCTGGGAGTGAAATTCAGTTAACTGGCAAAACAACCATTCAAAATTTTGATGAAGGTCTTTATGCAGATGATGGGAGTAAAATCATTACCGGAGATTTAACAATAATCGGTGGTGAGTCCGAAGCAGAAACCGTTGGTGTAAGCACTTGGGAGGCTGATAGTATAGTTGAATTAAATGGCAAAACAACTATTCAAAATGTTGGTATTGGTCTCGCTACTGGTGAAGATGGCACAATTAAGATGGTTAATGGCGCTATTGATACTAATTCTAAAGGCCTAGATACCCAATCCGATACTCCTCAGAAGGGGAAGAAAAATACAATAGAAGCAAAAATGGCTGCACTGGTTGTAATAAATGGCGGACATATTGATCTGACAGATGTTTCTGCCACAGCAGAAGTTGCCAGTTTACAATTCGCAACTTTCTTTGATAATAATCCGAATAGCTCGCATGATCCGCAAAAATATCATAGTAATGAGATCAATCTGACTAATGCAGAGCTTCATGCTGAAAATGGTACAGGAATTTTCGTTAGAACTGTTGTTGAAAAAAGCATCGAAGATGCTGCTGCTCCATCAATCGGCACAGTCAATCTTAAAAAATCAGAAGTCCATGCTGACGTATTATTAGGAGATGGTATTTTTTGGGACAAAACATCATGGAAAGATAAAGATTTGTGGGATGGTAAAGAGGTTAAAACGATCTCCAACGGCACCTTCACATTAAGCGCAGATCAGTCTATTTTAGAGGGCAGAGCAAATATTGCTAAAGACAGAAATGTGCACTTTGATCTGAAAAACGATACAAAATGGACGTTGAAAATCAGCAAAAATGAAAAAGATGATGATGGCAATCTCCTTGATATCGCTCAAAGATCTCGTTCTGATGTTTCTGTGCTTAATCTCGATAACAGCTCCATTATCTTTAATGGACCAACAGACGATCACTACCAAACATTGCATATAGGTTCTGGTAAACCAGACACGCAAGAAGTCTACAATGCAACGGATGATGCGAAGATTTACTTCAACGCTGAATGGAGTGATGGTGCTGCAATAGAGGACCAAAAAACCGATAGACTTTTGATCCATGGAGATATCTCTGGAACCACATCAGTTTATGTTACGGGGCGCTTAGAAGAGAACAATATCGAAGCAAATACCTCTGCTGCTGCCAATATCCGTGGTCTTTCACTCATTCAAGTTTCTGGAAAAGCAGAAGAAAACTCTTTCAAACTGGTAAATGGCTATACCACAAGAGATGGCTTACCGGATATGTATACACTACGTGCCTATGGACCAGAGTCAAGCCATGGACAA
>NZ_JBHIPC010000012.1:0-124849 GCF_042195765.1 Bartonella sp. AP3QHHD | reverse complement strand
TCACCGCTGTGGAGACTTGAGAAGAGGCTTCTGTTTTCTCAGTTTTAAAGCCCACGGTTACACTGCCAGATGCGCCAGCCAGATTGGCAAGAGCATCCTTGGTGGAGCCCCCCATCCCTCCTAATGAGCTACTCAGTCCTTTGGTTATGTTCCCCTTTTCCCCCGTATTGCCAGTCAGCCAATTAACAAAGGTTTTGCCTTTACTATAAAGATGACTGATTTTCATGCCAGTCAGTATGCCATTAATAACTGTATTGTTACCATCCTTATTATTCATGTGATCTGCGGCATCTTTTAGTCCTTGTACCGTGCCAAGGACACCGATATCAACGGAAGTTGTCACACCAGCAAAAGACTTTTCATGCTTTTCTTTTGCGTTAGAGGTATCATAGCTTTCTGATAGGGTGATATTATTGCCGGCATCAATGTTGACATCACGATCCGCCGAAACAATGGCTGCTTGTAAATTCACATCATTGTCAGCAGTAATCTGCACATCTTGGCGTGCCGTGATGTGTGATTGTGTGGAAGTGGTTTCCCATTGATCGCCCGTATCTTTAGCGCTTGCAATTCCAACACCCACGGAAGCACCGCTGTTGCTCTTTTCAAACTGAATGCCAAAGCCTGTACGTTCTTCCTTTGAGCTTGAGGAATGGCTATTATGACCAACAAGCACATTCACATCATGCGCTGCCGAAAGGTTAATATTCTCACCTGCAAGATCAGAGCCAACAATTTTCACATCTTTTTTCTTGGCAGTGATGTTGATATTGCCATCCGCATTGAGAGAAGAACCTTGATGCTCAAAACTCTCTTCATTTTCTGTCTTTCCCTCACTCCCGTATATTGACACAAAGTTCTTGCCTGATCCCACACCAAAACCTGTTTCATGCTCCTCTGAATGGCTTTTATGGTGATCTTGCATGCCATCAATCGTCACATTTTCTCCGCTCACATTGATATCTTGACCGGAAAGAAGATGAGAAGCAGAAATCTTGGCTTCTCCTTGTGCGTCTAACACGATGTTTCCCGTCGCCCCAAGGATAGAGGAGACCGTTGTGGTATGCGATTGAGATGTATCGGACGATTTCTCATGCAAAAAGCCACTTGATGACGATTGTGCTTGCTGATCCAACTGTTCTTGGGCGCCTTTGATAGTAATCTTTCCCCCAGAGTGAATGGTAATATCCGCTTGTTTCTGTTCTCCTGGTGCTTTCTCTCCTGACGTTTCCTCTGCCTTACCGGCTACGAGCGTCGAGGCTACAACTTCCGTGTTGTTTCCGGAATCAATGGCAATGCCTTCACCCCCTGTTATGCTTGACCCCACAACTTGGCGCACATCCATCTTGTTATGCTCAGATTTACTGCTACTAAACACCCCACCGTCTTTATGGTACGACATCTCATACTGTAAGCTATCCTCTGCATTATTGATCAGGACATCGTTGCTGGCTTTCAGCCCTACCTTGCCATCAGCCGCAATGGAACTGCCTGTGATGCTAAGATCATGTGGTTTGCCATCCTGCCCTGCAATGACAGTGGTGTCACCTCCCGATTTTATCGAAGAGCCAACGGCATGAGAGGCTTGCATATCCACTTTCGTGTTTTTGGTGCGAAGATGATACTCCATCTCATCGTTTCTCACCCCTATTGTTATCTCCCCTTGGGCACCAAGACCAACATTGCCCTTGGCATCTATATCGGAAGCAGCAATATGGATATCTTTTCCAGAGAGAACAGTGGTCTCTTTTCCAGAACTTAAATGAGAGCCATTGTGTAAAGCAACATGAGATGTTTCACTCCCATTCTGATTGTCCATGCTGTTGCGTGTAGCATCAATCGAAACATTCCTCTCAGCTTGTAAGGAAAGATTATCCGTTGCTTGAACATCAGAGCCTAGAATATTCAAATCTTGTCCAGAGAGAAGTGGGCTTGATGTACTTTGAAAAATATTTTTTTAAACAAATGTGTGAATACACAACAACAAGTGTATTCCGTTTAGGGCGTTCTGTTTTGCATGAGGAGTATGATCCCATTAAAAAATGCAATAAACAAAAATGTAAGACAATGCATCATCTTCATTTTCATTATTTAAAAGACATTACTCTAAATGCTTTTGAAAACCGTAAAGCTAAATTAAAAGAAGATGATAAAGTTGGAAACTAGTTTTTCTTTTTGTAACTTTATATTCTTCTCCAATGAGGCTGTATTCCCGTTTCAGAACTTACTCCAACAGATATACGCAATACGCTCGCTCTAATCTGGCATATAAAAGTAAACTAAAGTTCATCACTGATTATGATCTTGTCCTATTTCTGAGATTAATTAAATACTTTTCACTTAAGCGTAAAATGATAGCCGTAATATAAGATTTTATGTAATAAGTAGTTATAAAATCGATGCATACTACTAATTCGCCTTTTATAATATAAAACTTTTTTTAAGCCTTATAATACAAAATGATACCAATAAAAATTAAGGGATTAAGAGAGATAAAATAGAGAGCTAATAAAATAAAGGCCCCGTTAAACGAGGCCTTAGTATTTTTTGTGCTGATAATTTCATTTTTTCGAAATTAGAATTTGTAAGCGACACCTACACGGAAGTCATTGGTTTTGTAGTTGAATTCACGTGTATCGTTTGCGAATTTCTTTTTACCAAAATCGGAGTAACGGTATTCTGCACGTAAAAGAACGTTGTCTGTCATTGCAAAGTCAACACCGCCACCAATAGTGAAACCAACCATTGTCTTCGTGTCATCAGCCCAAGTACCACCAGTCAAATCTACATTTTGCTTAACTGGTGGGTTTTCCACCACATCAGCATTCTGCTCAACCTTAGCTCTCTCTCCTTTTCCTGTAACTGATTGAATGCCCTGTACCTGCGCATAGGCAATACCACCAGCAACATAAGGCATAATACGGTCAACAGCAGCAAAACCGATACGAACGCGTGTAGCACCAGACCATTTTTCTTTGTAGCTGTGCTTTTCCGTTACCTTGTCACCTATTTCAAACCGTTGCTGATCTTTTAATTCAACCTTAGCTTTTTCAAGGGCATTATTAAAATCTGCTGCATTTTTTTCAGTAAGAGTCAATTCACGGGCTGTTTTTGATTCTTCACGGTCTGCCCAAACTGCATCGGTTTCAACACCGAGAATGAGACCATTTCCAAGGTCTACGTTAGATCCGGCATAAATCCCACCCATGAAACCAGAAGGACTAGGTGTATTATCTTTTTTGAAAAGTTCTTCATCTTCTCCTGGAATAGTTACTTTAGTTTTACTCGAAAAGTTACCAACTTGACCACCAAGATAAAAACCTGTCCAAGAAAACGAAGGGGCTGCTGCGATAACTGCTGGGGCTGTTTCACGAGGGATGATAACATCAGCAGCTTGTGCTGCAGAAGCTGAAATTAAAGCGGCAATAGAAGTTGCTATTAAAGATTTTGTATTCATAATTTTGCTCCTAAATTAACTATCAAACGACCTTACAAGATTACAGATAGAAAAGCTGTAGTAAAAATATCACAATCATACAAATAAAACCCCAGAAAACAGCGGTTTTTTAAAAGTCAATATCTTTTGGAAATTTAATTTTTTATTAATACTTTTTATTCATAATTGCACTTTTGATGAAATTAGAACTTGTAAGCGATACTTATACGAAAGTCATTGCTTTTGTAGACTAGTTTAAGATAATCCTTTTTAAATTCCTTCTTAGCAAAGTCTAAGTAACAGTATTCCGCACGAAGCAGAATATGATCTGTCATCGCGAAATCTATACCACCACCAAGGATAAAACCCTCCATCGTTTTTGTTTTATCAAATACTGTAGCAGAAACTCTTTACTTGGCTTACCCATTTTCCCAACTTTTTTGTTCCTGAAACTTTACCAACACCTTGTATTTGCGCATAAGCAATACCACCAGCCACATAAGGCATAATGCTGTCAGCGACAGAAAAACCAACACGAACCCGTGTTGCACCAGACCATTTTCTTTGAAACCAATGCGATACACTGCTGTGTCACCCTTTTGAAACTTTTCATTTTCATCCAATGTGACACCAGCATCTTTAAATTTATCATTAAAATCATCAATCACAAGAATCTTTGAGACCGTCTTCGTCTCTCCTCGGTCTGCCCAGACTGCATCGGTTTCAACACCTAGAATGAGAACATTTCCAAGATCTACGTTGGAACCTAAATAAATACCACCGATGAAACCGGAAGGCATAAGTAGTGCATCTTTATCTAAAGTTTTTTCTTTTGTCTCAAAATCAAATACATAAACTTTGACTTGAAAAGTTGCCAACTTAACTACCAAGATAAAAACCTGTCTAAGAAAACGAAAGAGCTGTGATAACTGTTGGAGCTGTTTTACGAGGAATGACAATATCAGCAGCTTGTGCCGCAGAAGCTGTAGTTATAGCGATAACAAAAGTTGTTACTAAAGATTTTATATTCGTAAACTTTGCTCCTCATTTATTTACGAGCACAGTATTATACGACTACAAAAAAACGCTGTAGTAAAATGATACAATTATAGGAAACGAAAGCTGACGCAAGATAAAGTCATTTCATAACTTCACGTTTCATAAAAATTTTCATAAGAAATTGTAAGTTACAAGTATGTGTAAATTATTGATTTTATGGCATAATTGTTATCTGTCATTTATAAAAATCTTTTTAAGAAAATCTAAATAATATTTTTTACTCCCCTAATAAATATAGGGTATGTGATAATATAACAACAGAAAAGAATAGAGGCCCTGTCTTTGACAGAGCCTCTTGGAAGTTTATTTCGTTTTTTACGAAATTAGAATTTGTATGCAACGCCAACACGGAAATCATTGACTCTGTATTGAAGTTCAGCTGTGTCTTTAAAGTATTTCTTTTTACCATAGTCTGAGTAACGGTATTCTGCACGTAACAGAACATTGTCTGTCATTGCGAAGTCAACACCAGCACCAAGGGTGAAACCAACAAGGGTCTTTGTTTCATCATATACGTTACCAGAAGCAATAACCTTATTAGCATCCTTACCAGCATTAGCATCTTTTTTCACTTCAAGTGCGGAAATGCCCTGCATCTGCGTATAAGCAACACCACCAGCGATATAAGGCATGATACGATCAGTAGCAAAACCTATGCGAACGCGTGTAGCTCCAGACCACTTTTCTTTCATAGTAATACTTTCTTTGTACTCATCTAGGGCTGCAACTTCTAGACCATCGTTCTTTTTGATCTTAGCATCATTGAGGAGTTTATTAATTTCCTCAAGACTTTTACCAGTTGCCTGTCCAACAACCATTGTTATACCATCAATTGTGTCTTTTTTACCAATAAAAGAGACATCTGTATCCAAGCCGAAGATCACACCATTGCCGAGATCAACATTGTAACCTGTGTATAGGCCACCGAGCATACCGGAAAGCTTAAGATCGTGCCAACCTAAAGTGCTAGAACCTTTGTCAGATTTCATTGAACGACCACCAATCTGAGCACCAAGATAAAAACCTGTCCAAGAATAGGCAGGGGCTGCTGTGATGACTGCTGGGGCTGTTTCACGAGGGATAACAACATCAGCAGCTTGTGCTGCAGAAGCTGCCGCTATAGCGATAACAGAAGTTGTTACTAAAGATTTTATATTCATAAACTTTGCTCCTAATTTATTTATGAGCACAGTGCTACAAGATTACAGAAAGAAAAGCTGTAGTAAAAATGATACAGTCACAGAAAATGGAGGGCACATCCCAGACAAAATCGCTTCATAGCTTGATTTTGTACGAGAAACCTAAAGATATATATATAAATAACTTATTGATTTTTAAATATAATTCTTGTTTATTGTCTATGATTTTTTTAAGAAAACCTGAATAATATCTTTTCATATCCACAATAAATTATGTATTGTGTGATAATATAGCAACAGAAAATAACAGAGGCGCTGTTAAAGACGGCGCCTCTGTTATTTAACTTATCATCTGTTAAAATTTGTAAGCAACACCAACTCGGAAATCATTGGTTTTGTAAGATGTCTCATATTTATCATTTGAGAATTTCTTTTTCCCAAAATCAGAGTAACGATATTCCGCACGGACAATAACGTTATTGGTCATTGCTAAATCAACACCAGCACCCAGAGTGTAACCAACAAGGGTCTTTGTTTCATCAGACAAGGTACCAGAAGCTATTACTTTGTCTGAATCTTTGCCTGTTATTGAAATCAATGCAGTATCTTGAAGCTGGGTATAAGCGATACCACCAGCAACATAAGGCATAATGCGTTCAGCTGCAAAACCAATACGTACACGTGTCGCACCAGCCCACTTTTCTTTAAAAGTGAAACTGTGGGTTCGTTTAGCACCAGGTTCAAGCGCATCTTTACCAATATTAATTCCAGATTCTGTTAATATCTTCTTAATATAATTTATGTGATTTGGAAGAATAACATATGTGTTTCCTGTCTTCGTATCATCTTTATTAGACCACATGATATCTGTATCAACACCTAGAATAAGGCCATTACCAAGATCAACGTTGGAACCTGCATAAAGACCACCCATGAAACCAGATAGTTTAGGCAAAAGGTCATCAGGTACTGGAATCTTTTTTCCATTACTGAGAATATCCATTTTCGTTTTACCCGAAAAACCACCAATCTGGCCCCCAACATAAAAACCTGTCCAAGAAAAAGTTGGAGCAACAATAACGGGAGCAACAGGTGTTGGACTTGGGGGAACAATAACATCTGCTGCTTGTGCTGCTGAAGCTGAAACAAAAGCGAAAGCAGAAGCTGTTATTAACCATTTCATATTCATATTTTCTCTCCATAGCTGAATATTTATTTGAACACACCATTTCATATAGAGCCCCATCTTCAGATATCTGTAGCAAAAATGATACACTTATAAAAAAAACAAAAAGCCAATCAAAGTACCCTTAATTGCTTGATCTGTAATAAATGAGAATAAAACTATGCCCATGCACAAATGATCTCTTTTTCTCACATTTGCTCTCCTTTATAAATTTTGTAAAAAAACTGCGTCACAATACCCTCCGTGTAAAGCGTGTGCTATTGGAATGAAAATACAATATATTGATTTATAATGAAAAAATATTTTTTATATTAATTCGTCTGCAATATTGAAGATGTTCTTATCTTAAGCCTTTTTATATTAAAGAAACCAAAACCATCCCCCTGCACCTCACAAACGAGCAAGTGTGTGAATAGCTCTTTGATTGTTTTTTCTTCATTGTAAAGAATGCTTATACCGCATAAAACAAGATCTCCACTACCCCATGGACTGCAACAAGATTACATGCAATTTCATTACACTTGCTCTTTGTTTTTAATTTAGGCATTTATGCCTTTTTGACATACTTACCATTTTTTTCTTCTCTCAACCTTATAGTAAATCTTTTCAGAGCTTCAGCCTTATTTGTAGGATATCATTTCATACTCCTTTACAAGACTAAATTGAAAAAAATGCCTAAAGACAGACAACCGGTATGATAAACATTAAAACTTATATAGAAATCTCCTTAAAGCTGAAAAAACGAGAAATCTTTCTTAAAGTTTTCACACCACACCTTGCTTTAAAAATCATGAATTTGGCAGAAAAAATATCTGATATTTTGAATCATAGACAAATGAATATTTTATAAACTGTAGTCGAAGCATACCATCAAAGATCAAAAGTTTAACATTTTTGTTGCTTCACTCGATTTTGATGAAGTATCCTCTCAGATCCTCTCTGCAAACAGCTTAGTTTCTTGTCAAAAGGATTTTTCTTAACTCCTTACTTATGTGATTCACTTAACTAAAGGCTCTCTGGACAAGCCCTACTCTAAAAACACTTATCAAGGAGTTTTATATGCGCTGTATAGTCACGCTTAAATGACAGTATTTACAGTATAACAGCGTAACCCAAAATCGGGAGGTTATATTTATCCAAACCCATGAATTTTGTAACGAGCGATTGCCATTATACAGAGTATTCTTGCACCGAAATCCACCTCCCCATATCTTTTCCAAATAGTACTCTTCACCCCCTCCGTACACAATTATAATACCCTTTGCGAACAACTGCTCCTCCACTTTTCAAATGATAAAAAATATCTCCTCTCTTCAATTCCCGATCATACGTTAGACCTCTTGATGTTGTTTTCTTACTTTTTAATAACTCATTGGACTTCGTCTAAATAAATGTGGTCGTCTTCCTTTCCTTAATCCTTTTTTAGGCTTTTGAAATCTTTTTTTACCAGAATATGATACAGGTACTAACTCAGCTTCTGTTATGCATTGGTTGTTATGCGTGCAAGAAAGTTCCATTTGAACAACTTCAGAGAAGATCTTGCTCAACTGTTCACTAGAAAAAAGATCTCTAGGAGGAACAAGAGAAGGTATACCCTCTATTAACTTTTGAGAAGACAAGAAAGAAGCACCCTGAGCTACAGAGATTGAAGCAAACGTAGCAAAAGCCGTAATAAAATATTTTATGTTCATAAATTTAACCTCGTATAAATATCCATAATGGATTTTATCTAGTGTCTTCATTGCAAATTTCCAGAAAAAATAGCATGTTTATAGATAAAAAGTGAGAATCCTCAAAAAACAAGGCTTTGAAGCATTTTAATTTTAAAATAAATGCAAATTGCCCCACTTTACAAACATAGAAATCACTTGTTTGGCAATGCATAAAAGCACAAAATATCGTCTGGGGAGAATAAACTACACAAATGTCATATCAACATATTGATTTATAAATCCCCCCTATTGAATGAGCGCTCTCAGTATCATAAGATTATCTTATTTTAAATTCGCTCATTATACATTAAGCAAAATTATTCGCTTACATGTCATAAATGAGGTTGATATATGGATAAGACTCTTGAAAAAAGGAGTTTTATCTTATAAAGTCATTTAAACGCAAAAGTTACTATAACATTTTAACTTGGTAAAAGCATATTCCTTGCTAACTTGTTTCTAGGTCACTTTCTAGGTGTCGTTCTTTGCATTGTTCAGTATAATCGTGGTTATCTTTATATATTAATCATATAATATATTGATTTATAATGATAATATAGCGTTATCCATATTAAATTAGAACTCCGAATACCATAAAACCCTTTCATTCCAAATCTTCCTCATGTTGAATCAACCAAAACCATTTGTTTGTACATTACAAGTGGGGAAGCCTATGTGGAGTGAAACTGTACAATAAAGGACTAAAAATGCCTTTTATGAAACGTCTCCAGTGCCAAGGGTTGTCGCAAAATTGGGTGTTGGCAAAATGTGTGATAGTAGCGGCTTGTTAACTCTATAAGCGTAAGATGGTAGTGTTCAATAGATTTTATATTGGTATTGGAGGCTTTATCGTTATATCTTTTATGAGCACCGCCGTAAAATGAACTTGGGTGTCTGTTTCTTTACAAAAAGTACATGAATTAGCAACACAAATATATTCCGTTTAGGGCGTTCTGTTTTACATGAAGAACGTAAATCCATTAAAAAAGCATGAGGCAATGCGTAATCTCTATTATTTAACAGACATCGCTTTAAATACTTTTAAAAGTCGTAAAGCAGAATTAAAAATGATGGTAAAGATGAGAGGATAAAATGCCCATAATGTACAAGCATTTTGTCCTCTCACATCAATAATTAACTCCATTTAAAAGCCAATTTTAAAGTTAGCTATGCGCAAAAATATCAACTTCCGCCCATCCTAAAAGATCAAGCCTAGCTCTCATAGGCAAAAATTGAAAGCATGCCTTGGCAACATTTTCTCGCTCTTCACGTCTTAAACGTTCTTCAAATATAACCTTTAAACGATGCAAATATAACACATCCGACGCAGCATATTCAATTTGTGCCTGTGATAACGTTTCTGCCGCCCAATCCGAAGATTGTTGCTGTTTAGAAATATTCACATTCAGCAATTCATTACAAATTTCTTTCAAGCCATGACGATCCGTATAAGTGCGCGTGAGTTTCGAAGCAATCTTTGTACAAAAAATAGCCTCTGGCATAACACCAAATGTATGTGCTAAAATAGCAAGATCAAAACGCCCAAAATGGAATATTTTTACGACTGCTTTATCTTCAAGAAGCTTGACCAAATTAGGTGCATTCTTTTGTCCTTTAGCAATCTGTATAATATCAGCAGTACCATCTCCAGAAGAAAGCTGAACAACGCATAAACGATCACGATGGGGTTGTAATCCTAAAGTTTCAGTATCAATCGCAACAGCATCAGTTTGATAATTATCTAAGTTTGGTAAATCACCTTGATGAACGCGAATCTCAGCCATTTACCCTCCTACTTGCTAAAGCAGCAAGAATACGCGCCCAAGACCGCTGCCCCTTATGAAACGATTTTAAATTATACTTTTCATTAGGAGAATGAATACGGTCATCAGCCAGTCCAAAACCAACCAAAAGAGTTTCCATACCAAGAATTGACCGAAAATCTGCTACAATTGGGATCGAGCCCCCCATGGCTGTCAAGACAGCAGGCACTTCCCACTCTTGTGATAAGGCATCCTTCGCCTCCTTGATAAAAGATGAATCATCAGAAATCTGAAGTGCCGGAGAAGAACCGTGATTCTTAAATTCAACCTTACAATCAGCAGGAATTGAGCTACGTACATAATCACGCAACGCTTGGCGTATTTTCTCTGGATCTTGCTTATGCACCAAACGACACGATACTTTTGCACTCGCTTGAGAAGCAATAACTGTTTTCATCCCTTCCCCTTCATAGCCGCCACTAATACCATTAATTTCCATGGTAGGACGTGCCCATACAAGCTCTAAAATGCTCCGCCCTTTTTCACCAGCTGGAACGGAAAGTCCTATAGGACCAAGAAAATTTTCAGCAGTACAATTAAGTGCATTCCATGATTGTAAAATCTGTGGAGGTGTTTCTTCTACGCCATCATAAAAACCAGGAAGTGTTGCCCTATTATTTTCATCGTGAAGTCCTGCTAAGATTTTCGTTAAAATACGAATGGGGTTAGCTGCTACTCCTCCAAAATAACCAGAATGCAAATCACGATTCGCTGCTGTGATAATAATCTCTTCTGCCATAATTCCCCGAAGAGAAAGAGCAATAGATGGTGTATCCGCATCCCACATTGACGTGTCACAAACTAATGCATAATCTGCCTTAAGTTCATCTGTATTTGCTTTTAAAAAAGGAATAAGGGAAGGAGAAGCACATTCTTCTTCTCCCTCAAATAAAACAGTAACTTTAATAGGAAGCTGCCCTGTTTCTTTCTTAAATGCACGACATGCTTCAATAAAAGTCATCAACTGACCTTTGTCATCTGAAGCTCCACGAGCACAAATAACTTTCTCTCCATCTCTCTCTTTTAAAGAAGGTGTAAATGGATCATCCTCCCATAAACTCAATGGATCAACAGGTTGAACATCATAATGTCCGTAAAACAACACATGCAAACAATCATCTGAAGGTCCTGGATGATGCCCAACAACCATTGGATGCCCCGGCGTATCACGGCGTGAAGCCTCAAAACCGATGCTTTTTAAATCCTCTACTAACCAATCAGCTGCTTTACGACATGCATCCTTGTAAGCCGAGTCTGTAGAAATCGATTGAAAACGTAAAAGAGAAAAAAGGCGTTCAAGGCTCTTCTCTATATTTCCATCAAGATGTGTTAGTACTTTATTCAGCATAAAAAAACCTTTCAAGCCTTGTGTAATTATATTATAGATGCGATGACTTTAAGCCTCTTGTAAGATTTTGCAAGACACCTTATTCATTTTTGACATTGTGAGCAGTAAAAACTTGAACGTCCAGCCTGTAAAATGCGCATAATAGGCGCTCCACATTCCAAACATTGCTTGCCTTCTCGTCCATAAACTGAAAAAGTATGCTGAAAATAACCAAGCGAACCATCTATATGCATATAATCACGTAAAGAAGAGCCACCAGACAAAATGGCTTCAGAAATCACATTGCATATATTTTGTGCTAAAGAATCTGCAAATTCACGTGCACGTGCCGTTTTTGATGCCAATGTAAATGCACCACGTTGTGGAGACAAACGACTCCGCCAAAGTGCTTCGCAAACATAAATATTCCCAAGACCTGCAACAATAGACTGATCAAGTAAAACACCCTTGAGAGACATTTTTTTATTAACAAAAGCCTTTTGTAAATAACGACCAGAAAACGAATTACTCATAGGTTCAAGACCTAGCTTATTTAAAAGTGGATGTTCATAAAGCTTATCCGTATCGACTAAAAGCATAAACCCAAAGCGACGCACATCATTATAAATAAGACGATAAACGTCACCATTCTTTGTCTGAATCTCCATGACAAAATGATCATGTTTAACTAATTTACTTGACGCTAAACAAGCTTTTCTTAAAAAATCATTCTCTATACGCCATGAACCAGACATTCCTAAATGGCTTAAAATCGTTTCATCCTGAGAAAGATGAAATAATAAATATTTCGCACGCCGGCCAAGTTCTATAATTGTTCTGCCAATAAGGCGCTCAGAAAAAGCCTCAGGAAAAGGAAAGCGCAAATCTCTACGATTAAGTTTGACAGATACTATCTTTGCATCAGTTACAACGGACTCAAGTCCACGACGAACTGTCTCTACTTCAGGAAGCTCAGGCATTACTCTTCTTTAATAATTATACACTTTCCAATCGTATCTCTGATAAATTGACTTCTTCCCACCCCTCAAAGAACGAAGACTTCCTCTACATCTACTAAACAAATTCTTGATGAGTGGATTTTACTTGGATTCCTACTCATGTGAGTCATTTAACTAAAGGCTTTATGGCCAAACCCTGCCTTGAATATATACCACACACTCTAAAATACTTAACGTATCAATGAGGCTTACATCCCACCCCACCTCAAATGACCGTGTTTTATGGTAACAAAATTAAGCCCATTCACCCTTACGAAATACAGGAACTCTTACACCATCTTGGGTAATGCCATCTATGTCAATTTCACCAGAACCAATCATCCAGTCAATATGAATGACACTTTTATTCCCACCACGTGCTGCAATCTCTTCTGACGTCAATGATGCCCCATCTAAAAAGCATTTGGAATAACACTGCCCTAAAGCAATATGACATGCAGCATTTTCATCAAATAAGGTATTATAAAAAAGGAAGCCACTCTTAGAAATTGGTGAAGAATGGGGCACAAGGGCAACTTCGCCCAACCGGCTTGCACCCTCATCACTTTGCAAAACCTGCTGTAAAACTTCTTGGCCTGTTGATGCACGAGCCTCAACAATACGCCCTGCTTCAAAACGTACTTCAATATTATCAACCAGAGTTCCTTGATAGGAAAGGGGCTTTGTTGAGCGAACGAAACCTTCAACCTTATGAGCATGAGGAGTCGTGAAAACTTCTTCTGTCGGAATATTCGGATTGCAAATAACACCATTTTGAGCAACGGATGCACCACCATGCCATTCATGATCATCTGCCAAACCAACAGTTAAATCAGTCCCTGTCCCTGTAAAGTGTAAGGCAGAAAAACGCTGCTCATTAAGCCAAGATGATCGTTTCTTTAAATTCTCGTTATGGACAGTCCACGCCTGCACCGGATCTTCTCCTGTAACACGTGAAGCAGAAAAAATTGCATCGGCTAATTTTTTAATCGCCTCATTAAGTGGTAAAGAAGGAAACATTGCCTCAGCCCATCCTGCTGTTGGATAAGCAACAATCGACCAATTCATAGCAAAATTTGATATTTGCTTGAGTGCCGGCTGGTAAGCTATTGAAGTGGCTTTATTTAAACGTGAAACCTTATCAAAATCCTGATTGGAAAGGAGCAAAGGATTATCACCAACAATCGCTAAACGCGCTGCCCCATTTTCAAAAGCCTTTGCCATTCCCTCATAAAGCCAAGAAGGGGCACAATCAAAACTAGTTGTATGGGCATTTTCAAACCGTGTAAGCGATAACATATCATCACTAAAAATTGGTGTAATGACACCAGCACCAACCTTATAAGCATGATATGCAATACGCCGAACAAAAGGTAACGCTGAAACTGGAGCAGTTAAAACAAGATCCTGCCCCTCTTGTAAATTCAACCCCACTTTCACTGTAATTTCTGCAAGACGATTAAGCATTTCAGGCGAAATTGTCTCATGAATATCAAAGTACATTACCAATACCCTTCTTTAAATAGAATGCGTTCTTTATGTCGTCATATTATAAATTGTTTTTCAGATCCTTTGAGTTCGCTTTCTCTACGTATATTTATGCGTATAATTATCGCTAAAATTCACTTAATTCATAAACCGCAATGGGTATATCATCCTTCTTTGGTCATGAAAAACTTACTAGTTCCTGTGTCGTTTTTCTAACATTGCAACAATTGCATTTAACTGATCAGATGAAGGTAAAGCCATAATCGTTTTATTTTCCTCTTTCCTAGCTAGATGTTGAGGTGCATAGGCAGGAATAGGAACTTTATCAAGCTGTACCATAGCAAAAGGAGCAGGATGTGCCGTCTTGGACTGTGCTACTTCTGTCAAAGGAGATGTACTTTTCTCTGCCTTTACTCCCCTACTCTCTAAGCCTTCATCTATAAAGCTTGGCGCATGACCAGAACGTTCTTGAGCAAAAGCATAAGCAACATCATAAGGGCGATTATTTGTAGGAACTTGAAGTTCTCCATCACGTGATCGTTTTTCATAAAAAGCATTTCCCCCTGCAACCTGAACATAATGCATGTTTTTATACGGAAAAGACAAACCAGCGGTATGAAAAAACTTAGCGTGTTTAACTTTCTTATCTCGTTCACCCCGTAAAACGGCATCAGCCGCCTCTCTTACACGAGCAACAGATGCTTTCTCCGTCATAGGACGCGTTAAAACACCAGGAGCAAATTGCCTATATTGACCAACAACACCACAAATCGTCTTAGGATAGGCGGTTGAATTAACACGATTCATAACAACCGTTCCAACGGCAATCATTCCTTCACGGCTTGTGCGATTTGATTCAAAATACATCGCTCGCATAAGACATTGACGCTCTGTCAATGGATATGTAACCGTTTTTGTCTTATTATTATCTACTTTTCCAGCATCTAAATGACTTGAAGCACATCCCACAACAACTAACGGCGCTACACAACAGGTAACAAAAACATTCCAACGATTTTTTTTCATCTTATGCAACACATTCCTATAATCTCTGAGATATTCAAGTCTTGAAATGAGTTTTAAATGTATCTCTCAATAAAGTACATAGCTAATTGTTACCACTCAGTAAAATTTTAATACAAGAGGTAATCAAAAAGTATCTATGCAAAATAAAAAATAAAAAACTATTAATTTGCGGATCGATATTGTTATTCTTCATGGCTCAATATAGGCTATAATAACCCACACGTTTCAATTACAATAAAGTAACACTATCCACTTCTTCTACATACGAAAAAATAATACAGATATCCCCTTTAATATAAAATTTTAACAAAATGATCTGAAAGGAAATCCCCTAGAAAACTCCCCTCCTGCCACAATACGAGTGATGATATCATCCAATATACAAATATGTCAAACCAAGAGTTAACAATCTGCCATGCTTCTCTGAAAAAACTCTTTGTTGCTTCTTTGTGCTTTTCCATAGATGGTTATCTTATTCTTTCTATAGCTGCACTATAAGAGAATACTCATATATCTACAAACTGATTTTATATATATAAGAGAAATTTTAATCTATTTTATTCTCACCTACCCCAACTTTATAAGTAAGGTCATCGCGAGGACGATCAGAGGACATATGGTAACCCGTTATGATATAATGCAGCATTTCAGCAATATTAGTAACATGATCACCAATTCGTTCAATATTCTTTAAACAAAACAGTAAGTGCGTACAAACCGTAATATTGCGCATATCTTCCATCATATACGTCAAAAGTTCACGAAAAAGAGAAGTATACAAAGCATCAATCTTCTCATCACGCTCACGCACCGCGTCAACACGCTCTAATAGGCGACTCGTATAAGCATTTAAGACTTCTTTTAATTGATTGAGTGCTAAAGCTGTAATTGTTTCAAGCCCATGATAAACAGAAGCAGATTGACGTATTTCTGAAAGTGCAACAGTCCTTTTAGCAATGTTTTTTGCCATATCCCCAATCCGTTCAAGATCAGAAGAAATACGAATGGCTCCAATAATTTCACGCAAATCGACAGCCATCGGTTGGCGTTTGCAAATAATAGCAACCGCTTTTTCATCAATGTCACGTTCTGCTTCATCTAAAAACACATCATCGGCAATCACTGTCGTTGCAAGTTGAAGATCACTACACACAACCGATGCGACAGAACGTTCAATCATCCTTTCTGCATGGCTCCCCATTTCTGTAATCCTTACTCTTAAATATTTTAGTTCTGCATCATAAGAACGGACAGTATGTTTCATAGACATATCTTACACTCCTCAATTCACCTATCCAAAACGCCCCGTAATATAATCTTGCGTCCGTTGCTCTTTTGGTGAGGTAAAGATCATTTCAGTCGCACCAACTTCTACCAAATGCCCTAAATGAAACATAGCCGTATATTGAGAAACACGTGCGGCCTGTTGCATGGAATGCGTTACGATAACAATTGTATAATTTTGCCGTAACGCATCGATAAGCTCTTCAATCCGTGCTGTCGCAATGGGATCAAGAGCTGAACATGGCTCATCCATCAAAATAACTTCAGGACTAACCGCAATAGCACGTGCAATACACAAACGCTGTTGTTGTCCCCCTGATAAACTTGTTCCAAGATCATGAAGGCGGTCTTTTACTTCTTCAAACAAACCTGCCTGCCTCAAACTCTTTTCAACGACATCATGCAATTCAGAGCGTGTTTTAACTAAACCATGAATGCGTGGACCATACGCAACATTCTCAAATATAGATTTTGGAAAAGGGCTGGGCTTTTGAAAAACCATTCCAACACGAGCGCGCAATTCTACAACATCAATCCGTGTGTCATAAATATTTTCCCCATCTAAGGTAATAAGACCAGTTGTTTTAGCGCCTTCAATTGTATCATTCATACGGTTAAAACAACGCAAAAAAGTTGACTTTCCGCATCCTGATGGACCAATCAAAGCAGTTACTTGATGTTCAGGAATATCAAGTGTAATACCGTGGAGTGCTTCTTTATCTCCGTAAGAAACCTTCACATCCTGACCGCGCATTTTAATCTTCATTACAAAAATTCACCTTACAAAAATCTTATCAAAGCTGTTATTTTATTAAAATTACTGGCGGCGTTCAAATCGTCGACGTAAAAAAACCGCAGAAATATTCATGATCGCAAGAAAAATCATCAATACAATAATAGCACCTGATGTCTTTTCAACAAAAGCACGCTCTGCTTCACCCGCCCACATAAAAATTTGAACAGGCAAAGCCGTTGCTGGATCCATGGGGGTCGTAGGAATATTAACAACAAAAGCAACCATTCCAATCAAAAGCAAAGGAGCTGTTTCACCCAAAGCCTGAGCGACTCCAATAATTGTGCCTGTCAAAATGCCAGGCGCAGCTAAAGGAACAACATGATGAAAAATCATTTGTGTTTTTGATGCTCCCAACCCCAAAGCTGCTGCACGAATAGAGAGAGGAACAGCACGCAGAGCAGAACGTGTTGCAATAATGATCGTGGGAAGAGTCATGAGCGCTAAAACAAGACCACCAACAAAAGAGGCTGAACGTGGTAATCCTAAAAAATTAACAAAAAAAGAGAGTCCTAAAAGACCAAACACAATTGAAGGAACAGCTGCAAGATTATTGATATTAACCTCTATAAAATCTGTAAATTTATTTTTGCGTGCATATTCTTCTAAATAAAGAGCCGTTGCTATACCTATTGGAAGTGAAACTAATAAAACGATGCCTATCATATAAAGAGAACCAATGATCGCAACACCTAATCCCGCAGTCTCAGGACGACTTGAAGCGCCAAATGTAAAAAAACCAATATTAAATGTTTTATAAAGCGTACCATCATGCGCTAAACGCTTTATCCATTCTATTTGTCGATTAGAAACTTTACGGTTTTTTTCTGCTACACGCAAATCAATCTGTCCCTTATAAGCAGAATCAATATCCGCAGATGCCAAAACTTTAACTTTTTGCATTGTGCCAATCAGTTTTGGATTTTTTGTCACCATTTCACGCAGTTGAACACGGACACCATTCGAAAACATACGGTTAACGTCTCGAAGAGAGGCTCGATCATTTTGATTGATATTAAGTTTCTTTGCTAAAGCATTGCGTACAAGAAGTGGATAATTCGCCGTCATGAGCACTTGTGGTTTTGTTTTACGTTGACCACTTGGATCAATGATCTTTTCATCCAAATAAATCGACAATGTCATTTCACTTTGAAAAAAAGCTGTATAACCCTGACTAATGATAGACCATAAAAGCGCAAATAAAAAAAACAAACCAATAAAAATGGCAATCAAACCATAGGCACGAAAACGACGTTCAGCCCAATACCGACGATTGAGACTAATATTGCGACGAGGAAAAAAATCTTCATTCATTCATATTGTTCCCGATATTTACGCACAATATAAAGAGCTAGAATATTCATCAAAAGTGTCATAACAAAGAGCGTCATCCCTAAGGCAAAAGCCACCAGAGTTTGTGGAGAATTAAACTCAAAATCACCGGTCAATTGATTAACAATCTTAACAGTCATCGTAGTCATTGCTTCAAAAGGATTGAGTGTTAAGTTTGCTGCAACACCTGCCGCCAAAACCACAATCATTGTTTCTCCAATTGCACGCGATGCCGTCAACAAAATGGCCCCCATAATCCCTGGAAGCGCTGCTGGTATAACAACTTTTTTAATTGTTTCAGATTGCGTTGCGCCTAAACCATAAGAACCTTCACGTAAAATGCGTGGAACAGCCGTAATAACATCATCCGATAAAGAGGAAACAAAAGGTATCAACATAATTCCCATCACAACTCCAGCGGTCAAAACACTTTGTGCCATAATAAAACTAACCCCGTCTGAGAGAGAAGCAGAAAGATCACGTAAAAATGGTCCCACAACCTTCAAAGCAAAAAAGCCATAAACAATCGTTGGAATGCCAGCAAGAACTTCTAACAATGGTTTTACAATTGCTCGCAATCGCGCAGAAGCATACTCCGCCATATAAAGAGCTGAAAATAGTCCTATAGGTACAGCAAAAAGCATGGCAACAAATGCAATATAAAGCGTACCAGCAAGAAGCGGTATTAAACCAAATTGTCCTACTTCATCGCTGGAACCGCTCGCGGAAAAACGCGGATCCCAAACTGTTCCTAAAAAGAAATTTGAAAAGGATACAGACTGAAAAAAGCTTACTGTCTGAAAAAGCATAGAAAGCGCAATGGCTATTGTTGTCAAGACTGCAACAATAGATGCACAAATCAATCCAATAATAATAAAAGATTCAACCTTATTACGCGCACGTTGATGAGGCGCAATTTGCATCATTCCACAGATAAAACCAAAGGACGCAATAGCAAAAAGGAAAACATAACCTATAAATTTAAGCTTTTCAGAAGAAAATACCCACGACTGTGCTATTTTGAACACATCATCTGATGCTTCATCGGGTAAAATCAATCCCTTCGCGAGTAATTGTGCCTGCACTTCCTTATAGGAAGCGGTAGAAAGATTCCCCTCAAAACGATGAATCTTTTTGACGAGACTTCGAAGTGTCTCCCAAAGTAGATCGTGATTTACAGGCTCTGTTACATGCGCACTATACGCCCCCAGCTCTCGAGAAGCATTATATTCTAAATAAATTGTACTCCCAGCATCCCAAACAATTAAAAAAATAAAAGCTGGAATAACAGTAATCAAAAATGTCCACCAGCCATAATAATACGCACGAGAATGCATTTTATGTTGTCTGTATTCAAGAATGCATGCTCGCATATAAGAAATACAAAAGCTACAAAATCCAAAAATCAATAATAGCAAAACAATGAAGGAAATGCGCATTTTATCTTTCAGTTTTTATAAAAAAATAGCACCCAAATTTCCTATCTCAGAAATCCAACAAATTTTCCCTGCAAATTATTTCAATGTCATTACTCGACCAGCAGAAAAATCAGAACGCTGTGCTTGACGTTCCTTTTCAGGAGAAACAATCAAACCATATTCAGCCAAAGGACCCTCTGGACCAATCATTTGATCAGAAAGAAAAAAATCAACATACTCTCGCAAACCTGAAATAATACCTAAATGTGCTTTCTTAATATAGAAAAAAAGCGGACGAGAAACTGGATATTGTCCACTAGAAATCGTCTCAACTGTTGGCGCAAAACCGTTAATATCGGCAACCTTTAGCCTATCAGCATTATTTTGATAAAACGACAAACCAAAAATACCAACCCCTGTTTTATTAGAAGTTAGACGCGCAAATGTTTCAGAATAATCACCATCAATATCAACCGCTTTTCCATCCTTACGTACCGCAATACAAGCAGTGTGTATCTCCTTATCATCCATTCCTAAAGACTTCATCACCTCAACTGCCCCACTCTCTTTACACCCCTTAGTAAGTAATTTTTCCTCAAAAACTTCACGTGTCCCATGCTTCTCTCCAGGAATATACGCTGCTATCGTCCAATCAGGAAGAGCACTATTAACTGCACTCCATTTCAAAACATTATTCGGTTGCAACTTTCCGTCTATAATAATTCGAGCAGCAAGGGCTTTATAAACATCTACTGGCTGTAATTTCCAATCAGGCCCCTTAATATCAGTTGCAAAAACAATGCCATCATACCCAATACGTATTTCCTCAACATCTTTTACACCAGCATCAAAACAAGACTGTAATTCACTCGGTTTCATTGCTCGCGAAGCATTAACAATATCAACAGTGTTCTCCCCAATACCACGGCAGAATTCCTTAATACCAGCTCCTGTTCCTCCCGATTCGATAACAGGAACCTTAAAATGGGGATAAATTTCTCCAAATGTTTCAGCAACAATCTTTTGATAAGGTAAAACTGTAGATGAACCAGTAATCTGTATTTGATCGCGCGCATTGCCTCCATTTGCTGACAGCAGTAGCGCAAAAATCAATCCCACTCCAATTGATAATACTTTGTTCATCTATAAACTCCCTAAAAATTGAAAACAAAGCCTCTTAATTTATATCATACGGTCATTCTAGTTCACATTTGCAACATAACAAATATAAAAAACAACATGGATCATTTTTTTAAAACCATGTTTTTGTCCTCTGTCAAATAAATTCATTTGAACGCTTGAACTCAATAACATCCCAAAACAAATGAGCAACATCTATACCGCAGAAGCGTTTAATTTCACGAATTCCCGTAGGAGACGTCACATTAATTTCTGTTATATAATCTCCAATCACATCAATCCCCACAAAAAGAAGACCGCGTTCCTTTAAGGCTGGACCAATGCGTTCACAAATTTCATAATCACGTTTTGTTAACTCCACATTTTCCGCGCGACCTCCAACATGCATATTAGAGCGCACATCTGTTTCTGTCGGAATTCGATTAATAGCTCCAACAGGTGTACCATCAAGCAAAATAATCCTTTTATCTCCTTTTCGTACTGCCTCTAAATAGCGCTGAACAATAAAAGGTTCGTGATAAATTTCTGCAAATATTTCCAACAATGATGCTAAATTGCGATCATCTTGTTTTAAATAAAAAATACCAGCGCCCCCATTTCCATAAAGTGGTTTAACAATAATATCGCCAAATGTCTCTCTAAAAGCTGTTATTTCTTCAATATCTTTGGTAATTAATGTTTCTGGCATCAGATCAGAAAATTCAGTAACAAAAATTTTTTCTGGACTGTTGCGTACCCATGCCGGATCATTCACAACGAGTGTTTTAGGATGAATACGTTCTAACAAATGAGTTGTTGTGATATAATTGAGATTAAAAGGTGGATCTTGGCGTAAAAGAACCACATCCATGTCTGTTAATTCCGTACGAACAGGCTTTTCTAATCGATAGTGGCTTCCCTCTTTATCATGTACAATCAATGGCTCTAGTCGTGCAATCACACAACCATCGTATAGAGATAAACGATCTGGTGTATAATGGAAGAGAGAATGTCCACGTTCTTGGGCTGCTAAAGCGAGTGCAAATGTCGTATCTCCTTGAATCCGAACTGTTGAAATATGATCCATCTGAATGGCAATTTTCATAAATAAATCCTCTCTATCCTAAAAGCAGACTGGTCTATGCATCATAAACTTAGTAAACAATAAAAGAACTATGACAAGAGAAAATTTATGACACAAGAAACAGATATAAAATTAAACAACAAAGAAATCGAACGCTATGCACGCCACATCATTTTGCCTGAAATTGGTGGTGCAGGGCAACAAAAGCTAAAAAAAGCACGTGTTCTTGTTGTAGGCGCTGGTGGTCTTGGTGCTCCTGTCTTAACCTATTTGGCTGCCGCAGGTGTTGGAACTCTTGGAATTGTCGATAACGACATCGTTTCACTTTCCAATTTACAACGCCAAGTTATTCATAAAACAAATGCAATCAAAAAAAGTAAAACAGACAGTGCTGAAACCACTATAAAAGCAATAAATCCCCATGTTATAGTTGAAAAACACACCCTACGCTTAGACAAAAGTAATGTGGATAAACTGCTCAATGCTTACCACATCATTGTTGATGGAAGTGATAATTTTACGACACGCTATCTTCTTGCTGATCACGCTGCCCAATGTAAAAAACCTTTAATAAGTGGTGCTGTAGAACGTTTTAATGGCTCATTAACCGTCCTTATGCCATATAAAGACAATAATCCTCACTATCGCGATTTATTCCCCACCTCTCCAGCTCACGGGACTATCCCAACATGCGCTGAAACTGGAATCATCGGTGTTTTACCTGGCGTTATTGGGACCCTACAAGCAATGGAAGTTATTAAAATGATCACAAACATCGGAGAGCCATTAGTAGGAAAGATTCTTCTCTATAATGGATTATTAGCGCAATTTAATATTATTACTTATAAACGCTCAAATTATAAAGAAAATACCATAGTTATTAAGAAGCTTGGAGAATCATGATTATGTCCTCTCTTCCACTAATTTTTAGCACTCTCGCAATATGTATTGAAATACTAATTAATTTTATCGCAAGTCATCGAAACATTGTAACCAATGAAACCTATTAAATTTATCACAAATATGGCAAACCTTTTGTGAAAAAATAATTCTCTATAATGGATTATCAGCATAATTTCATGTCATCGTCTATAAATGGACAGAGACTCGTGGGAACGCAGCTGCTATCAGTATTCTTGTGTAAAAAATTTTCGACGTAGATAAAAATACAATCAGCAGAACTCTATTCAACTATTTTACTATTCACACATAAAAATTGTTTCACATGAAAGTGCTTACTTCAAACCATAACCTATAAATAAATAATTTAAGTCATATTTTAGTGATCGATACTATAAAAGGTCAATGATCTGTCCGTACATCTCTAACCTCAAGAGAAAACGTCTATTCATCGAGCATCATAAAATGCAGCTTAGGATTATTGCACGTATAAGAACAATCAATTGTCTCTGTTCATAAGAAAAATACATGGGACTTGATGTAAAAGTACATAGGGATTGATGTGTATAGAAGGATTGAGATAAACCTCATGGAGAGCTTTAATTACATAATTATTGCATTCAGAAGCAGAAAGCTGCGGCTCATGAATTGATAATCCTTCAGCAATAATTTCACAGACAAGTATATGTAGAAAAAGTGAAGCACACAAATCTTGAAAACCAATCCACAGACGACAGCGTAAAGAGTGCATTTTTATAAAAGATCTCTTTAAAATAAGCGAGTAAATATGCAATGTTAAATATGTTCTGTTTTGCGTGAGGGGCGTTCCCCCCTAACAAAACATCAATAAGAGCTCTTTTTATAAAACTGTGAAACTAAAATTACAAAAAAATCAGACTTCTTTCTAAAATTAACATCTATGGTATAAGTTAATTTGGCTCGTTCGCTTTATTATTATCCATTGGTAAAGGAACAGGATGATCGGATAAACTGCGTAAATAAAGCAAGAGATCGGCACGATCTTGGTCATTTTTAATTCCACGAAAAGACATAATGGTCCCAGGAAAAGCTTCACGTGGAGAATGTAAATAACGATCTAACGTTACAAAATCCCATTTTTGATCAGAATGAGCACGTAATGCCCGTGAATAAGCAAAACCTGCTGCTGATGCCAAAGGGCGGTTAACAATCTCCCAGAGAACTGGACCAACACGCCCTGCTTCATTGCGTCCAGATGTGTGGCATATGGCACATTGGCGAAAAACTTTACGGCCATTTTCAAAATTGCCTTGTTGAAGGCGGCTATTTAGTGATAGGGAAACATCAGGTGCTTTTTGTTTTTCTTGAAATATATCATTCTTGGCAACTGTATGATGATATTGGACTGATGTAGGATGATCATAAACTATATTGCTGAGTGTGGAAATCCCCACAATAGCGACCAGCACACATAAACAAGCACAAATAAAATAAATAAATCTCGAGCGATTCATAAAAACTCAAATGTTCACGGTTTTATTACCATTTTTAGTTTAAGCTTTTTCTTTATAACACACAATATCATAAATGCATCACAGATGACATTGGGAATCTTACAATGGCTCTTGAACCAATTATTCTTATTCCTGCCCGTATGGGCTCAACCCGTCTTCCTCAAAAAGCTCTCGCTGAAATTGGCGGAAAACCGATGATTGTTCATGTCGTAGAACAAGCCAAAAAAGCTGGAATAGGACGTACAATCGTTGCAACAGATCATAATGATATCGCTAAAGCTGTTGCAGATTATGGGCATGAATATATCATAACACGAGGTGATCATAAGTCTGGATCTGATCGTATTTATGAAGCTTTAGTGCGTATTGATCCTGAACAACGCTACAACGCCATTTTAAATATACAAGGTGACTTACCAACAATCATGCCTCGTGAAATCATTCGTGCGCTACGCCCTCTAGAAAATAGCTTTACTGATATTGCAACCTTGGGTGCCAAAATCATTGAAGAAAATGAAACAAGAGATCCCAATGTTGTCAAAATCATTGGTACACCGCTTTCTCAAAATCGCCTTCGTGCTCTTTATTTTACGCGCGCCAAAGCACCTTATGGAGAGGGTCCTCTTTATCACCATATTGGAATATACGCCTATAGGCGCGAAGCACTTGAGAAATTTGTATCATTCAAACCCTCACCACTTGAGAAACGTGAAAAACTTGAACAATTACGTGCATTAGAAAACAATATGCGTATCGATGTGGAAATAGTCGATACAATTCCCTTAGGTGTAGACACACAACATGATCTCGATAGAGTTTGTGAGATTTTAGCATGAAAATACTTAAAAAAACCAATAAAATTTCTTTCCAAGGAGAATACGGCGCTAATTCCCATATTGCTTGCTCCAATATGTTCCCCAATATGGATGCTGTTCCCTCTGCTACTTTCGAAGACGCCCTTAATTTAGTGGAAAGCGGGAAAGCTGATCTTGCTATGATCCCTATTGAAAATACCCTTGCGGGACGCGTTGCAGACATTCATCATCTTTTACCACAGTCATCTCTTTATATTATTGATGAATATTTTTTACCTATCCATTTTCAACTCATGGTTTTGCCCGGCGTTACACATGACGAAATTAAAACCATCCACAGCCATACGCATGCCCTTGCACAATGCCGAAAAATCATACGAAACAACGGTTGGAAACCTGTTGTTTCTGCTGACACCGCTGGAGCTGCAAAATTTATTAAAAAAAATGCTAAACGTTCACAGGCTGCCTTAGCACCTTTAATTGCAGCAGAACTCTATGGACTTGATATTCTTGAAAGAGATGTTGAAGATAACCCTCATAATATTACCCGTTTTGTCATCCTTTCACGCTCCAAACGGCATGTCCCCAAACCTCAAAATGGCGAAAAAATCATCACCAGTCTTCTTTTTCGAGTGCGCAATGTCCCCGCAGCTCTCTATAAAGCTATGGGAGGATTTGCAACGAATGGTATCAATATGACAAAATTAGAAAGCTATCAAATTGGTGGAAATTTCAATGCAACACAATTCTTTGTTGATATTGAAGGACATCCTGAAGACCCGATGATGAAACTTGCCTTAGAAGAATTATCTTTCTTTTCTGCAGAACTGCGTATTATCGGTACTTATCCAGCACAAAACGATCGAACATCGTATATATAAAAGCAATTAAGCTGCTATCATTTTTTGTTGATATCAAAAAGCATCGTAAAAATTTCATAATGCAACGCATTTTGAAAGGGCTGTTTTTTCTACTCAACACCCTTCATAAACACTGAAGAAGAAAAAACAGCTCGTAATAGAATATATAAATTATTTTCATAATATTTTCTCACAAATTATATCATGATAAACCGCAATTCAACTCGTATAAAAACCAGTGTAAAAAAACACAGTAACCAAAAATAAAAACGCTTGTACCATCTATTTCCCTTTATATATTTAAAGAGAGCCTCTTGAGAAAAGTCATTTCCTCTGACAATATTCCAATAAAGATAACGAACTTCTAAATTAGCTCTCAAAACAATTCAAATTATTATACATAATAGAGTATTCGAATCTTTTAGATTAATATCATTCTAAACATGGTTTAAAACTAGAAAATGCAACTTAGCCCTGATTTTAGCGTTAAGTTTGAACTTGTATCTTTATAAAAACTGATTTATGATTCACCTCACTTTAGAAAAAAGGAGAGGATAATGAAAAAAATCTTCACGCGAGGATTATTAGCCGCAAATATTCTCGCCTACTCTAGTGTTGCATTTGCTGGCTTTGGTGAAAAAAAATGGAATTTTGCGCGGGATGAAAGTGTTGTGATCACACCATCCTATACATTCCAGCAAGGAGTTGAATACTCTTGTAATACCTTTAAACCGAAGAAAGTATCCTTTACTTTATCATACTCTGCCCCTTCTGATTTAAACAAATTGAGAATTTTTGTTGATGATGAAAAGAAAATAACCCATGATAAAGAAAAGAAAATCTTTACCCTAAAAAATATAAAATCTCTTCATATAAGTTTTCCTTGGTCAGGACATTATATTTTTAAAAATATTACGAACAAAAAAGTTGTTGGAACAGATTGTGACACAGGAGGTTATGATTAACAATATTTCTATAACATCTAAATTTGAGTAGAGTTATTCTTTTTTCAGGTATTTTTTTCAAAATAGGGCATAATGAGCCATTAAAACTAATCGCTGAAAAGGTTATTTTTATCCTAATATGGCAACCCTTAAGCTGCTTATAAGGTTAGATATTAAAGAACTTTTGCGAAAACTAAATGACTAAAATTAAATTGTTCTGTATTTTCTACTATCAGAGCTATTTTTTTAATAAGAATATAACTTCTATCTTTGCAACTGCTTTATTTTAAGTACTATAAAGCACATCGTACCCAAATCACTTAGATAAACAGAAAAGTAAAATTTGCTCTACAGATGCATTCCTCGCTGCATTTTAAATCATACTCATTCAGCTTTTTATAAAAATTTATCTCGCTTTTCCCTCCTTATTAAAGGATATAATTATTTGAAACTATAAAATGTCGCTTATATCGAATAAGAACCATTTTTATGCTTATAAAATCAGTACCCCCTTATTTCTATAGCGTTTAATGTTGCATCTTCTCTTGCATAAGTACAGTCTCTTAAAAATATATGAAACCTTTTCTCAATAATAAAAATTCATATATTGATCCATCTTGTGATAAACATCAATGTTTTTTAATTAAAAGAACAAGTACGCAAAAAAAGAGCGATAACATCTACTCAGTATTTATATACGTTAAAAGAAAAAATATTACATATTTGATATTCTCATTCACTATAGAAATGAGGTGGTTCTCTTATAAGATATTTAATATATTGACTTATCATTATAAGAGTTCGATTTTTTATACTGAATTACAACCACAAATAAAGTAAGATCTCCCATCTTAAATCTCATATTGAATCAATTAAAATCGTTTCCTTGAAAGTTACAAATGGGAGTGATGTGTGAGTAAAAACGATTAAAAAAGGAATAAAAATGCTTCTTATAAAGCCTCTCAAGTGCAAGGGATCGCAACATTGGGAGTTGTTAAGTAGTATGAGGGCTAAAATTTATACTTTTATTAAGCATAAAAAAGATAGTGCACAATGGACTTATATCTCAAGGAGAGTATGTATACTATTTACGAGTAGAGTTTGAAATATAGTTAAGAGTATTGAGCAATCGCTCTTTAAAAAGCCTGTGAATGTACAACATTAAATGTATTATGTTTGGGATGTTTTGTATAGAGGAGCAACACCATTAAAGCAATATTTTATAATTATTTAAATAGCACTCTTCCCCCTAACTTTCGAATGTTAGCCAATTACATGATCTATATACTTTATTTGCCTTTTTTATCGTTGCAAATTTTTAATCATTCAATTTCGTAGTTTTAGAACAGGCGTATCTATCCTAAAACTCTTATATGTTTCAGCGAATGAGAATAATTATACATTCAGACGATCTTAAGCGAAAAGATATTTTCATACCAAATAAATATGAAGAGCTACTGCTATAAAAACTGGTAAATCCACAATCTCTTTGTTGTTTATATGTCAATAAATTAAACGCAAAGGAAAATTCTTCATCGTTCTTAGGATATTTTTCGTTTCTGAGCTTGATTTTTCATTCCAAATCGACAATATGAGTTTGGGAGGTTGGTGGTGGACGAACTACTCGCCAACTGGGTCAGGTCTGGAAAGAAGCAGCCCCAACGAGTTCTGGTACGGGTCATCGTTCCAACCTCCTATTTTGCTGAAGAAATTATTTTTTATGCTGTCTTTTAGCGAGGTATTTTTAATCTTCAGAGCGGCATTTGTATGCAGCAAATAAAGGGATTTTGTTGTTTTTAAACAAATTGTCCCATAAATAATTTGATTAAGAAAAAATCCTTTTATATGAGACTACAGTATTGATCTATGCTTTTGTATTATCAAAATGTACGCATAAAGAACTTCGAAGTTGGAAATATTCATGGAAAATTTACCGGTAGAAACAGCCTATCGTGTTCTTGCTCGTAAATATCGGCCCCAAAACTTCTCTGACCTCATTGGTCAGGAAGCTATGGTGCGTACTCTCACCAACGCCTTTGAAAAAGGTCGTATTGCACAAGCGTGGATGTTAACAGGGATTCGTGGCGTAGGTAAAACCACAACAGCACGTATTTTGGCACGTGCGCTTAATTATAAAACAAAAGATATTGACCAACCAACAACTGTATTGGACTCTCTTGGTGAACATTGCACACAAATTATCGAAGGGCGCCATATTGATGTTATAGAAATGGATGCCGCTTCTCATACGGGCATTGATGATATTCGTGAAATTATTGAACAAATACGCTATCGTCCTGTTTCTGCACGCTATAAAGTTTACATTATCGATGAAGTACATATGCTCTCAACACAAGCCTTTAATGGTTTATTGAAAACTCTTGAAGAACCACCTTCCCATGTGAAATTTATTTTTGCCACAACAGAAATTCGCAAAGTTCCTATTACAATTCTTTCGCGTTGCCAACGTTTTGATTTGCGACGTATTGAATCAAAAGCTTTGAGTGCACATTTGCGCCAAATTGCGAAATATGAAAAGGTAGAAGTAGAAGATCAAGCGCTCTCTATGATTGCCCGTGCTGCAGAAGGATCTGCACGTGATGCATTATCCATTTTTGATCAAGCAATCGCCCATAGCAATGGCAATGTTAATGCTATTGCGGTGCGTACAATGTTAGGATTAGCGGATCAAGCACGTATTATTGATCTTTTTGAATTTATCATGAAGGGCGATGTTGTCAATGCGTTACATGAATTACGCAGTCAATATGAAGCAGGTGCTGATCCTCTTACTATATTGACAGAACTAGCCGATTTTAATCATCTGGTCACACGTTTACGTTTTACACCAGAAATAGTGGAAGATTTCTCTCTGACTGAAGAACAACGTTTAAGAAGTTTAGACTTTTCAAAAAAACTTTCCGTTCCTATTTTATCCCGAAACTGGCAAATGTTACTCAAAGGTTTACAGGAAGTTCATCAAACTGCACGTCCTCTTCAAGCCGCTGAAATGCTTTTAATTCGTCTTGCTCACACGGCTGACTTACCAACTCTTGATGAGGCTTTAAAAAAGCTTACGCAAGAAAAAACGCCTCTCACACTGGTTAAAAATTCTTCTCATCAAGAATCTACAAATGCAAATAATATAACAAAAGAAACAATGGTCGGAGCCCATGCTTCCTCGAGCGTTTCAAATATATTAGCCGATCAATCAGATTTAAAAAGCTCTTTGAAAAACCAATTAGATCATTCCTTACAACCAGAAAATTTAGTTAAAAATCAAAACCATGACAAAATCAACGCCCAAGAAGTAACAGAAATTCTAGAAACTTCTCAATCTACTGATTTTTCTGAAAAGATTGCAAATTTATCGCATTCTGTCACGCAAACAACAGAAAAGATTACTGAACCTAAAACTCTCGTGATTAATTCTTTGCACGATATTGTTCAATTAGCCGAACAGCATAATGACGTTCCTTTCAAACTCCTTGTTAAAGAATTTGTTCATCCTGTTTCTTTTGAAGCTGGGCATATTACCTTGAGACTTTCTGAAAATACCCCACAATTTCTTGCTCATGATATAGAAAAAAAGATATCTCAATGGACTGAAAAACGCTGGACAATAACTTTTGTTAATGAAGGAGGTGGCCCAACCTTACAGGAGGAAAGTATAGCGATTCAAAAGACTCTTTTTTCCAATGCAGAAACAGATCCTGATATCGCGAAAATCCTCAATCATTTCCCAGAAGCAAAAATTGTCGATATTCGACTCAATAAAGAAGAAAATGATCTTGATTTACTCCCCAATACCTTTAAAAATGCTGATATTTTTAAAAATAAAAATGATATCAATGATGAATAAGGATACCTATTCCTATGCGTGAAATGATGAGCATGATGAAAAAAGCCAAAGAAATGCAAGAAAAAATGCAGAAGATTCAGGAGGAAATAGCTAATCTGCAAGCTGTGGGCACTGCAGGGGGTGGTCTCGTCAATATCACTTTAAATGGCAAAAATATTATAACAGCAATTCAAATTGATCCTTCATTACTCAAACCTGAGGAAGCTGAAATTCTTGAAGATCTCATTATGGCGGCTTATAATGAAGCAAGAACAAAAATCGAAGTCGCAATAGAAGAAAAAACCAAAAGTATGACCGCAGGGCTACCACTCCCATCAGGTTTCAAGCTTCCATTTTAATGAAGCGGATTTTTTCCGTGGGACAAAAATATGTCTAAATACATTGCAGGACCTGAAATTGAACGTCTCATTCAGATTTTATCACGGTTACCAGGTCTTGGTCCACGTTCAGCACGTCGTGCTGCGCTTCATCTTATCAAAAAAAAGAGACATTGCTGGAGCCTTTGGGAGCGGCTATACAAGCAGCTATAGAAAAAGTCGGCATTTGTTCTGTTTGTGGAAATGTCGATACCATTGATCCTTGTTCAATTTGCACAGATTTACGCCGCGATGATACAACAATCATTGTTGTTGAGGATATTGCTGATCTGTGGGCTCTTGAGCGCGCAAAAACTTTAGCCGCACGTTACCATGTGTTGGGTGGACGACTCTCCCCCTTAGATGGAATAGGCCCTGATGAACTCAATATTGCCACCTTAATACAACGTGTTGTACAAAACCCTATTACGGAGATTATTCTTGCTGTCAATGCGACTGTCGAAGGTCAAACAACTGCTCACTATATCACCGATCAGCTTTCCAATTTTCCAGTTAAAATTACGCGACTTGCTCATGGTGTCCCTGTAGGAGGCGAGCTTGATTATCTTGATGACGGAACTTTAGCAGCAGCTGTACAAGCAAGAACAAATCTTTAAAAATTTCTTTCTCTTACCTGTTATTTCGTTTTATTTACTATTATTTCTTTGTATGGGGAAAATATTCAAGTGATAAAGAAAAAACTCTCACTTTTAAACGACTTTGGTCCTGGTATTCTAGTATGTTTACTCATATCAGCCTTAGCTTATGGCTTAGAAGTCGTAGAAAAACAGCTTTTTGGACAAGCTTGGCTTGAAAGCATTGTTTTGGCAATTCTTTTAGGATCGATTATCCGTAGTTGTTTTCCTTTGCCAACATATTTTCAAAAAGGTATCACCTTTTGTGCAAAAACACTTCTCGAAATTGCTATCGTTCTTCTAGGAGCAAGCATTAGCATTAACGCAGTCCTTTCAGCTGGCTGGAATTTGCTTGCTAGTATCATATTCGTGATATTCGTAACGATTATCCTGAGCTTTGCCATCGGCCGACTTTTCGGGCTTTCTACACATTTAGCAATGCTGGTCGCTTGTGGGAATGCTATTTGTGGCAATTCAGCTATTGTCGCCGTTGCACCTGTCATAAAAGCAAAACATGACGATGTAGCCGCGTCAATTGCCTTCACTGCTCTTTTAGGAATTCTTATTATTTTATTTCTACCCTTTTTACATCCGTCTCTGAATTTGTCATTTAGCCAATATGGTGTGCTTGCTGGCATGGTTGTTTATGCTGTACCACAGGTTTTAGCAGCAACAGCATCTGTCTCTTTTCTGAGTGTTCAAATTGCAACAATTGTCAAATTAGTACGGGTTCTCATGTTAGGCCCTGTTATTTTTACTCTATCAATCATTTATCGCCGATCAGCACAAACACGCTTGCGTTTACATACCCTCGTCCCATGGTTTATCATTGGCTTTATTATCATGATGCTTGTTCGCTCAAGTGGTCTTATCCCTGAAAAGGCTATCAATCCCATCAAATTTATTGCCCAGTTGTTTACTGTTATCTCAATGGCTGCACTAGGATTAGGTGTTGATATCCGATCACTAAAAAAAGCAGGATGGCGCGTCATTTTGGCTTCAACCTGCTCCATAATTATTCTCGGTATTTGTAGCCTTATCATGATACAATTAAATGATTTAAATCATATAACATTTTAAATGTGTATTGATTATTATTTTTTCAACGTAGTATGCAATCAACCCAAAGTCCTCATTATTATTAAAATCAGTTCTTTCATAAACCAGAAAAAGTTCTAAAATACTGCTCATTATTCTATACAAAAAATTGAAAGAGCTGATATTTAAGTGAAAACTGTCAAATTTGCTTTTCAGTCCATAATGATTTGCAACAGGGTAGTATCGAAATACGTAACTCATGCAAAACAATGCCATTTCTTTCATCTGCTCTCATTACGCTGAGGTTTTTATATAAAGACGGATAGAATATATTCTTATTTGGAAAAAATGTGGGGTCATAACTTTTCCTCTTTTAAATTACTTTTACTTACTATGTAATACAAGTGGCATCATCGTACTATTTGATAGCTTAAAAGTTGTGACAATCCTTACATTTAAACGATTCGTGAAAGGAGTTTTTATTCTTTTCTTCAACAGTTTTGATTCATACGCTAACTCCGCTTGTAATATACAAGCTAATAACTTTAATTGTTTCACCATAAGTAGATTTAAAATAAGAGAATCTTATAATACTCAAGATACTCATTCAAAAAGTGATAAAAATAAGGATTAAATCAACATCTCGTTCTACCCCATAAAAAGATATTGTTGCTTATTGGCACTAGTAACTTTCTTACAAATGAAATATACGATAATGAAAATATTAAAAATACAGCAGGACTTTTATTTATCGTTTTATTCAACTAAAATATTTTTATGCTTATCCTTGCTATAGATACTGCTTCAATTTATTGTGCTGTTGCGCTTATTCGTCATAAATCTGTTATTGCGCGTATCAATGAGCGCATGAACAAAGGACATGCTGAAAAACTTATTGGGCAGATTACACAAATAATGACACAAGCCAATATGACGCTTGATCAAGTTGAGCGTATTGCTGTCAATATTGGACCTGGGTCATTTACTGGTGTACGTGTCGGTGTTGCAACAGCGCGCGCTTTGGCATTAGCACTTGAAATACCAGCTATTGGTGTGAGTGCTCTTGAAGCGTTAGCAGCACAAGTCATAAACAGTAAAAGTACAGCATCGGCAATTACTGTTGTCATTGAAGCAGGGAGAGGAATGTTCTACCATCAAAATTTTCATAATGATCTCACACCTTTGGGAGAGCCGGCATTAAAAACAATTGAAAATATCCTCGAAGATTTGCCAAAAAAAACCCGACTGACTGGCCCAGCTGCTGATGTCGTTGTGGAGCATGTTAAAAACCATAAAATATACGAAAAAATTGTCCTAGAAAAAATCCCCTGCGAAGCGGCCGATATTGTAAACTATGCTTATCTTGCTGCAAACAAACAATCAAAAAATTCACCTCGCCCACTCTATCTACGCAGCGCTGATGCAAAACAACAAACCAATTTTGCTTTACCACAAAAAAAATAATGCCCAAATTTTCATTGACAAAAAAGAATTTTGGAATTGCTCCGCTACAAGTTAATGATAGTGCTTCTCTTCATCAAATTCATCAGCATTGTTTTACCCCTTCTTGGGAAAAACAAGCTTTTGATAATTTCTTAACAGATCACTCTATCTTCGGACACAAAGTTTTTCTCATTGATCGCTCTGATCAAATTTTAGGCTTTTGCCTATGCCGTCTCATCCTTGATGAAGCAGAAATCATCACAATTGCTGTTCATCCTCATTATCGTCAACAAGGAATTGGTACCTTTCTTATCGAAAGCACAGTTCACCATCTTCACGACAAGGGCGCCATAAAATTATTCTTGGAAGTAGAAGCCACAAATCTTTCTGCTTTGAACCTTTATCAACGCTTTGAATTTCAAAAAATTTCTGAACGTCTTGCCTACTACGCGTCAAAAAATGGTCGTGGTGATGCAATTATCATGCAAAAAACTTTTAAGCAAATAGATTGAGATTTGTGTAAAAAACATTTACACATGCGCTATGAATAAAGTAAATCCTAAAAATACGCCTCCTGTTGCTCCTAAAAAGGTTTTTATCAAAACCTATGGATGTCAAATGAACGTTTATGATAGCCAACGGATGACTGATAGTCTCAGTTCGCAAGGCTATGTGACAACACAAATTCCCAATGATGCCGATCTTATTCTTGTTAATACCTGTCATATTCGTGAAAAAGCAGCAGAAAAACTTTATTCTGATCTCGGTCGTTTGCGCGTTATGCGTCAAGAGCGCACACCTGATAAACCCCTTATGGTTGGTGTAACAGGTTGTGTTGCACAAGCTGAGGGAAGTGAAATCTTGCGCCGTGCTCCAACAGTGGATCTTGTTATTGGTCCGCAAATGTATCATCGCTTGCCAGAATTGTTAGAAAAAGCCAAACAAGGGAAAAAAATTATCGAAACAGACTATGCTGTTGAAGATAAATTTGCTCATTTGCCGCCCCATAATAAACATGCAGTAAGAAAACGAGGTGTTAGCGCATTTTTAACAGTGCAGGAAGGTTGCGATAAATTTTGCACTTTTTGTGTTGTTCCGTACACACGCGGTGCTGAAATATCACGATCCGTTGAACAAATTACTGAAGAGGCCCTTCAACTCATCGAAGCGGGTGTCAAAGAAATTACGCTGCTTGGACAAAATGTCAATGGTTGGCATGGACAAAGTGCTGATGGCAAAACTTGGCGTCTTGGCGATCTTCTTTATCATCTCGCAAAACTCGATGGTTTAAAGCGTTTGCGTTACACAACCAGCCACCCACGTGATATGGATGATAGCCTTATTGCCGCGCATCGAGATCTTGATATGTTAATGCCTTACCTCCATCTTCCTGTTCAATCAGGTTCAGATCGCATCTTAAAAGCCATGAACCGACAACACAAAAGCTCTCATTATCTTCATCTTATCGAAAAAATTCGAACCGTACGGCCAGATATTGCCTTTTCAGGCGATTTTATTGTAGGGTTTCCAGGAGAAACAGATGAAGACTTTGAAGAAACCATTAAACTTATTCAACAAGTACAGTACAGTTCAGCTTATTCTTTTAAATATTCCCCCCGTCCTGGAACAGTGGGAGCCACAATGAAAAATCATGTTGATGAATCTGTAAAAGATGCCCGACTTCAACATTTACAAATCCTTCTCCTTGAGCAACAAAATGCATTTTTGCGTTCTAAAATTGGTCAAAAAACGAACGTTCTCATCGAAAAAACTGGACGTCACTCAGGACAAATGGTAGGGCGTTCCCCTTGGCTTTTACCTGTTGTCGTCGATACAGAAGCCTCTACAGGTAGCGTGATAGAAATTCATATTAAAAATGCAAGCTCAAACAGTTTTGTTGGTGAAGTGACAAATAGATAGACATGCCTCTAACACCTTGTTCACAATAAATATTTTGGAAAACTCTTTTATTTTAAAAGAAAATGATTACATCTAAAGCGTGCACTTTTTGTAAAAAATTGTCTTTTATAAAGTTTACTTAAAAAAATGTGCAATATTTATGTAGATATGGAGAATAGGCTGAAAGCTTCAACCGAAAAAATAAAGCGTATTAAAGAAAAAGTAAATACGTCCCTTGAAAAGGCTGATACCTTGAAACAAACAAGCGCTTCAGATCTGAGCCAAGTTGTTTTGATTTTCGAAAATAATCAATATGCAAAAGCAGTTTTTGGTAAATTTGACGAAAATCTCGCTTATATCGAAAAAAAACTCGAACTTAGTATTCATCCGCGTGGTAATGAAGTCTTAATCCGTGGAAATATTTCCGTTATAAAACGTGCGCAATATGTATTGCAGCAGCTTTATGAACGTGCCAAAACACATCAAGAGCTCACTTTATCAGATATAAAAGGAGCGATTGCTATGGCAAATATACCAAAGAAGCAGAAAGAAGACACAATAACACACAAATCTGCAACGAAACGTATACCAGCACGGTTGAGTACCCATAAAAAAATAATTCATGCAAGAACTCCAACACAAGACGCTTACATAAGTGCTATGGAGCATACTGAACTTGTGTTTGGTGTAGGACCAGCAGGAACAGGAAAAACGTATCTTGCTGTTGCTCATGCTGCAATGCTTCTAGAACGTGGTATCATTGAACGAATTATTCTCTCACGTCCGGCTGTTGAAGCTGGAGAACGTCTTGGTTTTCTTCCCGGTGATCTCAAAGAAAAAGTCGACCCATATTTACGACCACTTTATGATGCTCTTTATGATATGATGCCCGCTGAAAAAATAGAACGCATTTTAGCTTCTGGTGTCATAGAAATTGCTCCTCTCGCCTTTATGCGCGGACGAACACTTGCCCATGCTGCTGTTATTCTTGATGAGGCACAAAATACTACGCCCATGCAAATGAAGATGTTCCTCACACGTCTTGGAGAAGGAACGCGTATGATCGTTACCGGTGACGTAAGCCAAATTGATTTGCCTACAGGGCAAAAATCAGGTCTCATTGAAGCAGTTCGCATTCTTTCAAATATAGAAAATATTGCAATTGTGCATTTTGATGAAAAAGATGTTGTACGCCATCCACTTGTTGCTGCTATCGTTCGTGCTTATGATCGTGATTCCGAAATACAAAATAAAAAAAAATCATTCACACGCGATGCATTAAAAAATGAATTTGATTCATCATGATTATTATTGATATAATGATTAAAAGCGCAGGGTGGAATGATGAGAAAATGCTTTATAATATCACTGAAAAAGCATTAATGACAGCTATGCATCATGTTTCATTGGAAAATGTTGTAAGCGAGATTAGCCTGCTTTTTACGGATGATGAACATATGGCACAAATCAATGCACAATGGCGCAACAAAAACAAATCTACTAATGTACTATCCTTTCCTGCTTTTCCACTTAAAGCTGGAAATCGACCTGGTCCCATGCTCGGTGATATTATTATTGCCCGAGAAACTGTTGTTTTCGAAGCAGAGAAAGAAGGAAAAACATTTCAAGACCATTTAACACATATGATTGTTCATGGTATCTTGCATCTGCTTGGTTATGACCATGAAACTGATGATGAAGCATATAAAATGGAAAAGCTCGAAAGGGAAATTCTTCAAAAGCTTTCCATAAAAGATCCTTACGCATAATTGTCTATCAATGATAAAATTTAACTTTTAAAATCAATATTACCAGCATACCATTTAAAGCCTCTTATTTATCTGTTATAAAAGAAAGTCTAGAAGATTTCAAAACCATGGCAAACAAAATAAATGCACAAAATAATAATCAAGCATCTTCTAATAATGAAAAAGACCCCTCTCAGCAAACGAATCATACAGAAAAATATTCCCTGATGAATCATTTGTTTTCATTCTTACGGGGTCGAAATTGTGCATCTACGTCACTGCGCGATGATCTTACCGTTGCACTCACGACTAACAATGAAAAAGATACCGCCCTCTTCTCACCTGAAGAACGTACTATGCTGCATAACATTTTACGCTTACGTGAAGCACGCGTGGATGATGTTATGATACCTCGTTCTGAAATCGAAGCATTAGAAATAAACACCTCTCTTGGAGAAACCCTTAAATGTTTTGCAAAAATTGGTCATTCTCGTATCCCCGTTTATGCTGAAACTTTAGATGATCCGCGCGGCATGATCCATATCCGCGATATTCTTAACTACATCACTCGCTTTATTATCAATCCAACAAAAACCGAACAAAAATCCGATTTTCTTCAATTAAACCATACAGACTTGCATACTCCAATTGGTGAATTGGATTTGATCCGAACAGTTCTCTTTGTTCCCAGTTCTATGCTTGCAAGCAAATTATTAACACGGATGCAAACTACACGAACTCAAATGGCTTTAGTTATTGATGAACATGGAGGAACAGATGGTCTCGTTTCAATGGAAGATATTGTTGAGTTAGTCGTTGGAGATATCGAAGATGAACATGATAATGTCGACAATGCTATCGTACGTGAACCAAATAATAAATGGCTCGTTGATGCAAGAACTGAACTAGAAGATGTGGAGAAAGCTCTTGGTCCTGATTTTATCGTAGGAGAATATGGTGATGAAGTTGATACTATTGGTGGTTTGATCGTCTCAATTCTTGATCGCATTCCTGCCAAAGGTGAAATTGTCGAAGCTGTACCTGGCTATAGATTTCGTATTTTAGAAGCTGATAAACGCCGGATCAAACGGTTGCGCATTTTTCGCATTCCCAAAAATGAGAATCTTGAGAACAATGCCATCCCTAAAGAATAGTCCAGCGTTTTTAAACAATTTCATCGTTTTTTTATTCTCTGTTACAGGCTGGAAGCGCCAAGCATGGATATTTCTGTGTGGTGCTCTTACTTCTTTTGCACTTCCACCCTTTTATTTAACACCTCTTTGCTTTCTAACTTTCCCTCTCTTTATTGTTTTACTTGACTCAATACAGTCCACCAAAAACAATAAAAAACATTTTTTTACTTACGCTTTAAGCTGTGGAACCTTTGGTTTTAGTTATTTTATTTGCGGCCTTTGGTGGCTATGCAATGCTTTGTTAACAGATCCAGATTCTTTTGGTTGGGCCGTCCCATTAGCCATTTTAGTCCCTCCACTCTACCTTTCTTTTTATTGGTTTTTTTCTGGTTTCATTGTCGGTTTATTATGGACAAAAGGAATAGCACGCTTTTTTGTTTTAGCCTTTGCATTAGGATTATCCGAGTGGTTGCGTGCGTTTTTATTCACAGGATTTCCATGGAATTCTCTTGGCTATACAGCCATGCCAACCCCAGTGTTCATGCAATCTGATGCAATCGTAGGACTTTACGGAATGAATATTCTTGCTGTCTTAGCCTACAGTTTGCCAACTGTTTTATTAACGGATGAAAAAAAGAAAGTGGCACTTTCTCTTTGCTTATCACTTATATTAATTCACTGTGGTTTTGGGTTTTATCGTCTTCATACTATAGAAAACACAGCTGAAGATCAAAAAAGTGCTTATTGGGTGCGCATTGTTCAACCGTCCATCCAACAAAATATAAAATTGCGTGATAATACACGAGAATCTATGTTGGAAGCGCATATGAAGCTAAGTGCAACGCCAACAACCGATCAAAATTCAGAACCCGATTTTATCGTATGGTCTGAAGCTTCCGTTCCTTACCTTCTCTATGATAACTCATCTACCACAATGCGCATTGCCTCTCTTTTAAAACCTAAACAATGGGCTATCGTTGGAGCAATACGCGCCAGCAATGATCTACCTCATTCCCAAACACAATATTTTAATACAATTGCAGTCATTAATGCTCAAGGTAATATTTTAAATACTTCCGATAAACTTCATTTGGTTCCTTTTGGTGAGTATCTTCCTTATCAGAATTTATTGAAAAAAATTGGATTGCGTACCCTTGCCGATAATATTGGTGGATATAGTGCTGCAAGTGTGCGCAAAATTGTTACAATGCCAAACGGATTTTCTTATCTACCCTTGATTTGTTATGAAGCAATATTTCCCCATGAAATGACTTTTAAAGGCTCCCCGCCTCAAGCAATTATTAATATTACAAATGATGCATGGTTTGGTGTAACACCTGGACCCTATCAACATCTTCAACAAGCACAGCTTCGTGCCGTTGAACTGGGAATCCCCCTCATACGGGCAGCCAATAATGGCATATCAGCTGTTATTGATTCTTATGGACGAATCGTTGTAGCTCTTCGACAAAATGCTGTGGGCATTATTGATTCACGAGTTCCATCATCCATTACCCCTATAGGAAGCAATGAATACAGAACTTTCTCTACTTTTATCTTATTCATCCTTATGCTATTGTGTCGTATTGGTTTTGGTTTTACAAAACAGCTTAAATGATTCAAGTGCCCTTTGTACGGTATTATGTTGCGTGTACCAGTAATATTGGGAAAAAATATTACATATTGTTTTAATTATATGATAAATCAACTGCGCATAAATATGATGTTGGTTTAGAAGAAAAATGCTGGAAATAAAGAGTTGCATTATGACCGAAACTAAAAAAAAACCTGACCCTATAGATATCTATGTTGGAACTCGTATCCGTTTACGTCGTAATATTTTAGGACTCACTCAAGAGAAACTAGGTGAAAAATTAGGAATTACTTTTCAGCAAATCCAAAAATATGAAAAAGGAACAAACCGTATTGGTGCCAGCCGTCTTCAAGCGATAGCGGAAATTATGGATGTTCCTGTTTCTTACTTTTTTGATAAAGGTATTACCTCCCAACAAGTAGAGGGTTTTGCTGAAAGTGAACACAATTTTATAGACTTTTGTTCTAGCAGCGAAGGGATTCAACTCATGCGCGCTTTTACAAATATATCTGATGCTAAAGTGCGTCGAAAAATTATTGACTTGGCAAAAGCACTTTCTGAGGAAGATTTGACAAATAAGTTATAAATTAAAATTATATCTTTTCTCTTTTATTCATATACATTTGCATTGACTATTTGCTGTAGAATTAGCAAATGGTGACGACTTTAGTAAGCAATTGATTAAATCGTTGGTTTTCTTTTTTGAAGGAGTTCCTATGCCGCATCAAGATTATCTTTTTACGAGCGAATCGGTATCGGAAGGACATCCTGATAAAATTTGTGATCGTATTTCCGATGAAATCGTTGATATGATCTATAAAGAAGCTGAAAAGACTGGTACTGATCCATGGTTAGTACGCGTTGCCTGTGAAACTCTCGTCAGTGTCAACCGTGTTGTTATCGCTGGTGAAGTACGTGTTCCCGATACGCTATTAAAAAAAGATAAAAATAAAGAATTCATCTATGATGAAACTAGCTTTCCACTCATTAATCCCACACGTTTTCGTACAGCAGCCCGCCGTGCTATTCGTACCATTGGCTATGAACAAACAGGCTTCCATTGGAAAACTGTTAAAATTGATGTTCTTTTGCGCCCACAATCAGCTGATATAGCAAGAGGGGTTGATAATGCTACGGATCGGCATGGTGAAGAAGGAGCAGGTGATCAAGGTATCATGTTTGGATATGCTTGCCGTGAAACACCTGATCTCATGCCTGCGCCAATTTATTATGCGCATAAAATTCTCAAACTTCTTGCCGCAGCTCGTCATAAAGGAGAGGGAGAAACTGGAAAATTAGGACCAGATGCTAAAAGCCAAATAACCATACGTTATAAAAATGGAAAACCGATAGAGGTCACATCCATTGTTCTTTCAACGCAGCACCTTGATGAAAGCTGGGATTCCAATAAAGTACGTACAGTGGTTGAACCTTACATTCGCCAAGCTTTACATGACATTCCCATTGCAGCTCAATGCAGTTGGTATATTAACCCAACAGGAAAATTTGTCATTGGAGGACCTCAAAGCGATGCCGGATTAACGGGACGCAAAATTATTGTGGATACTTACGGAGGTGCAGCACCCCATGGAGGCGGTGCTTTTTCAGGAAAAGATACAACAAAAGTTGATCGTTCTGCTGCCTATGCGGCACGCTATCTGGCTAAGAATATTGTTGCTGCTGATTTAGCAGAGAGATGCACCATTCAACTCTCCTATGCAATTGGTATTGCACAACCTTTATCTATTTATCTTAATCTTCATGGAACAGGAAAAGTCGATGAAAAAGTTATTGAAGAAGCCATCCGCAAAATAATGGACCTTTCACCTACCGGCATTCGAAAACATCTTGACCTCAATAAACCTATTTATGCGAAAACAGCTGCCTATGGTCACTTTGGTCGTAAACCAAAACACGATGGTTCGTTTTCATGGGAAAAAACTGATCTCGTGAAAACGCTTCAAACAATGATCCAAATCCCATGATTAAACATAATATACGTAAGAGTGAAGCATTTTTTGGACGCCGACAAGGAAAACAACTTCGAAACAGTCAGCTTACACGTATACAAATGCTTCTCCCCAATTTGAATATTGATTTAAATGTCCCTCCTCCCTTAAACCTTACATCCTTATTTTCAAGCAAAGTAAGAGAAATTCGACTTGAAATCGGTTTTGGTGGAGGTGAACATTTACTTCATGAAATGGAATATTTTCCAAAAACCGGTTTTATCGGCGTCGAGCCCTTTATCAATGGCATGGCAAAAATATTATCGTCTCTTGAACAGCATCAAAACCATCAAAATCGTCTTCGCCTCTATAATGATGATGCTACACGCCTTCTTGATTGGCTCCCTGATAACTCGCTTGATGGAATAGACCTCTTCTATCCTGATCCTTGGCCGAAAAAGAAACACTGGAAACGACGCTTCATCAACATAAAAAATCTTAACCGTTTTGCTCGTGTTCTTAAAATAGGGAAGTTTTTGCGCTTTGCTAGCGATATAGACAGTTATGTAAACTGGACTTTGTACCATTGTGCACAACATGATCACTTTGAATGGAAAGCAGAAAGCCCTCAAGACTGGAAACTCCCTTATCCACTATGGAGCGGAACCCGCTATGAAGCAAAAGCTTTACGCGAAGGACGAACGCCTGCCTATCTTACCTTTATCAAGAAATAAATGATCAAGCGCTTTTCTCATAAACAACTTGAAAAATTTTGAATTTAAGAGTATCAATAGTTAAATTCTTGGTCTTATGATGAAGAGTGGGCCGTTGGACCCGCTCTTTTTTAATATCATAAAACTGATGAAACCAACTTGGATAAAATGTATGAACGAAGCTGAAAAAATAAGCAATCTTGACGAACCGCGCCTGTTTGAAGAAGATGGTATCGAAGCACAGGTTGCTGCTCTTGTCATACCACTACTTAAACCTTTAGGTTTTCGTTTGGTTCGTGTGAAACTTCTTGGTCAAAATGGTTTAACACTTCAAATTATGGTTGAACGTGCCGATGGTTCTATGACCATAGAAGATTGTGAAACTGTTAGTCGAACAGTTTCTCCCCTCCTTGATGTACAAAATGTTATTGAACGCAAATATCATTTAGAAATCTCATCACCTGGAATTGATCGTCCATTGGTAAGAAAATCTGATTTTTTTCATTGGCAAGGGCATCTTGCAAAAATTGAAACCAAAATAACAATTGATGGGCGCCGAAAATTTCGTGGGACACTTACAAATATCACGCAAGATGGATTTATTTTAAACACTGATAAAGCTGCTTATGGAGAAGCCATGTATACCCCTATTTCCTTTTGTGATATCATAAATGCGCATTTAGTGCTTACCGATGAGCTTATTCGCGATGCATTGAAACAAAATAAAGATTTAAGTCAACAATTCATTGCCGAAGAGAACGCTAACGACTCTATACAGACGCTCAATTTCAAAAAATAATATCACTGGGAAATACCCATCGTGTGGCACAAAGAAGGAGAAAATTGATGGCTACAAGCGCTAACAGGCTTGAGATTCTGCAAATTGCAGATGCTGTTGCACGTGAAAAGTCAATCGACCGTGAAATTGTCATTTCTGCGATGGCTGATGCTATTCAAAAAGCAGCACGTTCTCGTTATGGTCAAGAAACCAATATTCGTGCTGAAATCAATTCTAAAACAGGTGAAATTAAATTACAGCGCCTGCTTAAAATCGTTGATGTCGTTGAAGACTATACAACGGAAATTACTTTGTCTGATGCTCTCAAACGTCAAACAGAAGCAAAAATTGGTGATTTTTTTGCTGATCTTTTACCTCCTATGGATTTTGGACGTATCGCAGCACAATCTGCTAAACAGGTTATTGTACAAAAAGTACGCGATGCAGAGCGCGATCAGCAATATGAAGAATTCAAAAATAAAGTTGGTGAAATTATTTCTGGTACAGTTAAGCGTGTGGAATATGGTAACGTCATCGTTGATCTAGGACGCGGTGAAGCTATTGTTCGCCGTGATGAATTAATTCCTCGTGAATCATTCCGCTATGGAGATCGCATTCGTGCTTTTGTCAATGATGTACACCGTGAAACGCGTGGTCCACAAATTTTCCTTTCACGCACACATCCCCAATTTATGGTAAAACTTTTCACTATGGAAGTACCAGAAATTTATGATGGTATTATAGAAATCAAATCTGTTGCTCGTGATCCAGGTTCACGGGCTAAAATCGCCGTTGTTTCACGCGATGGTTCCATTGATCCTGTTGGAGCATGCGTTGGAATGCGAGGAAGTCGTGTACAAGCTGTTGTTGCTGAATTACAAGGCGAAAAAATTGATATTATTCCTTGGTCGCCTGATGCGGCAACATTTGTCGTTAATGCACTGCAACCTGCTGAAGTTTCTAAAATCATCCTTGATGAAGATGCTGAACGGATTGAAGTTATTGTGCCAGATGATCAACTTAGCCTTGCTATTGGACGACGTGGGCAAAATGTTCGCTTGGCTTCGCAACTAACAGGATGGAACATTGATATTTTAACGGAAAAGGAAGAATCTGAAAATCGTCAAAAAGAATTTACTGAACGGAGTAAATTGTTTATGGCAGCCTTAGAGGTTGACGAAATGATCGGGCAGGTTATGGCATCAGAGGGTTTTTCTTCTATTGAAGAAATCGCCTATATTGATCTTGAAGAAATCGCTTCTATTGATGGTTTTGACCATGATACCGCCGCTGAAATCCAAAGTCGTGCCCGCGAATATCTTGATCATCAAGAAAAAGAACTTGATGAAAAACGCAAAAAGCTCGGAGTTTCTGACGAGTTGCGAACACTTCCTGGAATGACAAGTGCTATGTTGGTTGCTGTAGGTCAGGATGGTGTAAAAACAATAGAAGACTTTGCTGGCTATGCCGTTGATGATTTAGCTGGTTGGAGAGAACGTAAAGAAGGTCAAACACAGAATTTTTCTGGTATTTTAACCCCTTTTGACATTACACGCGCAGATGCAGAAGCTATGGTTTTAGCCGCACGTGTACAAGCAGGCTGGATAGACCAAGCTGATCTTGTTACAGAAAATCCTGTAGAAGATGAAAATTCTGCAGAAAATGAAAAAACAGATGATTTGGATGTGGATACACTTTAAATGAATGAACGGACTTGCATTGTGACCCGAAAAAATGCTTCAGCACAAACGCTGATCCGTTTTGTTATTGGTCCCAATAACCAAATTGTTCCTGATCTTAAAGCGAATTTACCAGGGCGTGGCGTTTGGATTTCTGCCCATCACGCTGTTATTGAGAAAGCAATCAAACAGAAAGCTTTTCATAGAAATTTTAAAACAGATGTTGAAGTTACACCAAATCTTGTGCATGTTGTTGATACGCTTTTACTAAAAGCCGCTCTTTCAAGCCTTTCCATGGCACGAAAAGCGGGAGCAATTGTTATGGGAGCAACAAAGGTTGACGCTGCTATCCGCTCTGGTAAAGTTATTCTTGTACTTCATGCTAAAGAAACAACAGAAGATGGGAAACGAAAAATTGCACAGGCCATCCATTCAATACAACAACAAACAAATCGGACTATAAAAACCATATCTTTATTTACAAATGATGAAATGCGAGTGGCTTTTGGCTCTAATCCTGTAATGCACGCGGCCTTACTGGACACAAAAGCTGCTGAAGGATTTCTCAAAACGACATGTAGATTGATCAGCTATCGTGACGACAAGCATAGTAAGTCTAGTGAGATGACGGCACAAGCCGTGAAGGAAGTACAATGAGTGAAAATAACAACGACAAAACAACGGTCAAGAAGATACTAACTCTCAAGAGGTCTGTCTTGGAAACGAGCACGGTTAAACAAAATTTTAGTCATGGCCGTACGAAGGCTGTCGTTGTCGAAACCAAACGGCGTAAAATTACGCGACCTGATGAAAAAGCTGAAACCCTACAGCCCATTACAAAGCCGCATGTGGCCCCCCAGCGTTCTAAACCGCGTTTTGAGGAAAAAAAGCCTCAAGAATCTGTGGCCAAAAGCAATCTTTCATCAACTGAAATGGAAGCGAGACTTCGCGCGTTAGAAGAAGCACATATCCAAGAAAGAATAACGCGAGAACAAGCCGAAGAAGAAGCAAGACGCGCTAAAGAGCGTGAAGAAATTTTACAGCAAGAAATTAAAGAAAAAGAAATCCATCTCCAACAAGAAGAAGAAATATCGCCAGTGCAGACTCCACCTGTTCCCCCTCTCATTGAACAGGCAGATATTCCTATTGACACTAAACAGACAACCGTGGTTGAAAAACGCAAAATAGATGACAATAATGAGGAAGAACGGCATAGTCGACGTGCTAATCCTGCTAAATCAGAAATACGTGTACCCAAAGTTGTCAAAGGAGCTGATGAGCGGAGACGCGGAAAGCTAACTCTGAATAGTGCACTGGATGAAGAAGGAAGCGCACGTGGGCGCTCAATGGCTGCAATGCGGCGTAGACAGGAAAAGTTTAAGCGTGCACAAAATCAAGAACCAAGAGAAAAAATTTCTCGCGAAGTTGTTCTTCCTGAAACGATTACCATTCAAGAGCTCGCACAACGTATGACTGAGCGTTCTGTTGATGTGATTAAATTCTTGATGAAACAAGGACAAATGATGAAACCTGGCGATGTTATTGATGCAGATGTTGCCGAACTCATCGCTGTTGAATTTGGCCATACTGTTAAACGTGTTTTAGAATCTGACGTAGAAGAAGGTATCTTTAATATAACAGATAATCCTCAAAACATGCAGCAGCGCGCCCCTGTTGTAACCATTATGGGCCATGTTGACCACGGAAAAACTTCTCTTTTGGATGCTATTCGTAAAGCAAATGTTGTTTCTGGCGAAGCAGGAGGTATTACGCAGCATATTGGTGCCTATCAAGTAGAACAAAACGGTCAAAAAATTACCTTTATTGATACACCAGGTCATGCTGCATTTACGGCTATGCGTGCACGCGGAGCTCGTGTTACTGATATTGCTGTTCTCGTTGTAGCCGCTGATGATAGTGTTATGCCTCAAACGATTGAATCAATCAATCATGCGAAAGCTGCTGGTGTACCTATCATTGTTGCTATCAACAAAATTGATAAACCAGCTGCGAATGCACAAAAAGTGCGTACAGAACTTCTACAACATGAAGTGTTTGTTGAAACTATGGGTGGTGAAACTTTGGACGTTGAAGTTTCTGCTAAAACTGGTCAAAATCTTGATAAACTTCTCGAAGCTATCCTTCTTCAGGCTGAAATGCTTGATCTGAAAGCAGATCCCCAACGAACTGCAGAGGGCGTTATCATTGAAGCCAAATTGGATCGCGGACGTGGGTCTGTTGCAACAGTTCTTGTTCAAAAAGGTACATTACACCCTTCTGATATTATAGTTGCTGGAAATGAATGGGGTCGTGTGCGTGCTTTGATTGACGACCATGGCCGCCATGTCAAAGAAGCCGTTCCCTCTACACCAATTGAAATTTTAGGCATGCAAGGAACACCACAAGCCGGAGACCGTTTTGCTGTTGTCACACATGAAGCAAAAGCACGTGAAATTTCTGAATATCGACAACGATTAGCACGTGATAAAGCTGTTGCGCGGCAAACTGGTTCGCGTGGTTCTCTTGAGCAAATGATGACAAAATTGCAAACGACTGGTGTTAAGGAATTTTCTCTTATTATAAAAGGGGATGTGCAAGGATCAATCGAAGCAATTGCTTCAGCATTGGAAAAACTTGGAAATGATGAGGTTCGTGCACGTATTGTACATTCTGGTGCTGGAGGAATTACCGAAAGTGATATTTCTCTTGCAGAAGCTTCTAACTCTGCTGTAATTGGCTTTAATGTTCGAGCCAATAAGCAAGCACGTGATTTTGCTAAAACACAAGGAATTGAGATTCGTTATTACAACATCATTTATGATCTTGTTGACGATATCAAGGCTGCCATGTCTGGATTACTCTCACCAGAACAGCGTGAAACTTTCCTTGGTAATGCTGAAATTCTAGAAGTCTTTAACATTACAAAAATTGGAAAAGTTGCAGGATGTCGTGTTACAGAAGGTAAAATAGAACGAGGAGCCGGTGTTCGCCTTATCCGCGATAATATCGTTATTCACGAAGGAAAGCTGAAAACACTCAAACGCTTTAAGGATGAAGTCAATGAAGTGCAAAGTGGTCAAGAATGTGGAATAGCCTTTGAAAATTATGAAGACATGCGTGCAGGAGACATCATTGAGACCTTCCGTATCGAACATATTAATCGCACATTATAAAATAATCCAATAACTTTACTCTGTTGTGAAATGAGAAAAGTTATTAGGTTTTATACACAATATCTCTTTTTCCTTATCTAAATGGTCAAAAAAGAGATCTTGTAGCAAGGATAAAACTTTGATGAAAAATGCAGGGCCATCACAACGGCAACTTAGAGTAGCAGAGCAAGTACGTCATGCAATAGCGCATATATTACAGCGTGATATTTTGCTTGATGATATCTTAAAAGATATTGTTATTTCTGTCTCTGAAGTACGCATGTCACCAGATTTAAAAATTGCTACTTGCTTTGTATCACCTCTCAGCACTCTTAAAAATGCTTCTCATACCGATGTTGTTGATACCCTCAATAAACATAGTCGTTTTCTCCGTGGAGAAATCAGTCATGCGTTGCGACAAATGAAATATATGCCAGAACTGCGTTTCCGAATTGATAATAGTTTTGATAATTTTTCAAAAATTGATGCCCTCCTTCGCTCGCCTGAGGTTGCGCGCGATCTTCACCATAGTGATACAGATGAGGATTAAAGATATGGCGCGGCAACACAAGAAAAAAGGGCGTCCTGTTTCTGGCTGGGTCATATTTGATAAACCAAAAGGAATGAAATCAACAGAAGCTGTCTCACAAATCAAATGGCTCTTCCATGCTCAAAAGGCAGGACATGCGGGTACACTTGATCCTCTTGCTTCTGGTCTCCTTCCCATTGCATTGGGCGAAGCAACCAAAACCGTCCCTTACGTGATGCAAGGCAAAAAAACTTACCGTTTTCATATTGCTTGGGGGCAAGAGCGCTCAACAGATGATTTAGAAGGAGAAATAACGAAAACTTCTCTCATACGTCCAACACAAGAAGAAATACTTGCTCTTCTTCCTCAATATACAGGTGTTATTTTGCAAACACCTCCACAATTTTCAGCAATCAAAATTGCCGGAAATCGTGCCTATGATTTAGCGCGTGAAGGGGAAGTTGTTGAAATTCCGCCCCGTGAAGTGGAAATAGAAACTTTCAAGTTATTAGAAATGCCTACCAAAGAGCATTCTGTCTTTGAAATAACCTGCGGAAAAGGAACTTATGTGCGCTCTTTAGCACGCGATATAGGACGTGATCTCAGTTGCTATGGGCATATTGCTGATTTAAGACGTATTGCCGTCGCACCTTTTGATGAAGAAGATCTCATTACATGGGAGGAACTAAAAGCAGCCATTCCGCCAAATAAAAACACTACAGATGAAAATAATCGTTCTTTTGAAAAAAACTTCACAACACTTGATGAGCTCTTAATTGACACAAGCGCCGCATTGGATTGCCTCCCTCACTATATCCTTAATGAAACTCAAGCACAGAGGATTATAAGAGGCCATTCTATCCTCTTGAATCATCACAAAGTACCTCTTGATGAAGAGGAAGTTTGTGTCCTCTATAAGGAACAACTTCTTGCTATTGGCACTCTCGACAAAGGTCTATTTAAACCAAAGAGGATTTTCACAATTTAATCGATTCTTTTCCCAACCACCTTCTGCGGAAAGATATTTTTCTCTATCAATTAAGAAACATATGGTGCTTTTCATTGTCTATATTTACCGTATTCATATCAAAATTTAAGTCAGTGCTATAAGCTAACACCACCACACACTTTTTCCTCTTAATGTCGCAACAATCCTTGCATTTAAAGGATTCATAAGAGGCTTTTTATTTCTTTTTTAATCGTTTTTTACTCATACTTTAGTCCTCGTTTATAATGTACAAGCAAAGATATGGACTGATTTACTCTAAATAGATTTGAAACGAGAAAAGCTTAAGATTTTCAGAACTATCACTCAACATGAAAAATAACAAATAACCATTATAAATCAATTCATTAAATATTGAAACAGCAATTTTTTTATGATTATGCTAACAAATTGATCGAAATAATATTAATATATTTAATATTTACAAAAACTGTTTTAATCCTAAGGGAGATGATCAGAGGAAACTTTTAAAAGCATCTCATTGGCTTGAGGTATTGTTTGGCGTTCAATCATGCGGTGCACTCTTATACCGTTAGGAGCACAATTTAAATGACGCAGACGCTTATTGACTTCTGCATCTGCTTTTGTACGACGATGATTATGGCGTAAATAATCTACCCATGTTGGCATATGATAAGCCTCTGTCCAATATTCAGGTCTTTCAAGATCTCGTAAAAGGACCCACTGACGCGCACCATCACGTAATCGAATATGGCGTCGACGCGTCATCACTTTGAGAAACTCTTCAAGATCATTTTCATGAATTTTATAATCGATCATTATCATGATCGGTCCACTTCTTGCTTTGAGGTCAAGTAATAATTCCGGCTCTCTAAAATGATCAAGAGGATTTAAATCTATCTGAGGAATTTCTTGAATTCTAAATTTTACCCCCGCAAGAGCACCAAAAATCAAGAATAGAGAACAAACGCTCAAAGCAATTGTTGGAGAATAACCATCAGCCAAAACTCCCCAGATTGCACTTCCAATAGCCATCCCCCCATAAGATGCCGTTTGATAAAGTGCTAAAGAACGTGCAACAACCCAGCGTGGTGTAGAGAGTTGTACAGATGTATTAAACAATGATAATGCCAAAACCCAACATAACCCTGCAGGAAATAAAGCAATATGGCTTATAATCAGTGAACGGCTTATTCCCAATAAAAAGCAAGAAAAGGCAAAACCAATAAATGCACTTGCAATAATTGTTTCTGAACGAAAATGATGCCGTACAACTGCATTAATAATACCTGCTGTCATGGCTCCTAACCCAAAACAACCGAGCAATGTACCATAAAGAAGGGCACTTCCTCCAAGAACTTTATGCGCAACAATTGGCAAAAGTGCTAAAATAGAAATTGCTCCTATACCAAAAAGGAACGCTCGAACCATAATACTCAGGAGATTAGGTGACATCGCAACATAACGCAAACCATCTGAGACAGCTCCTAACAGCCTTTCTCGTGGTAATGAGTTGTTTTCATAATTCGACTTCCAGAAAAACAACGCACCAATAAGAGGAATATAGCTTATAGCATTAAACAAAAAAGCAGCAGATGCCCCCAAAGTTGCAATGATGGCACCACCAATAGCAGGACCAACACTCCGCATCAAATTAAAGCCTACACTATTCAAACTAACAGCAGCAGGAATATTTTCCCTGCTCACAATATCTCCTATCGTTGCTTGCCAAGAAGGATTATAAAAAGCTGTGCCACATCCAATCAAAAACGTAAAACATAACAAAAGCCAAGGTGTTAGAAATCCCATATAGGCTAAAACAGATAAACTCATGGATATGACCATCATCATAATCTGCGCACACAACATAATTTGACGCCGATTAAAATTATCCGCTAATGCCCCTGCCATCAAAGAAAACATAACAAGTGGTAATGTTGTGGCACTTTGAACAAGCCCAACCATGGAATGCGAAGAACTAATCAACGCCATTAACCACCCTGCTCCAACAGCCTGTATCAGCCCCCCTAAATTAGAAATAAGAGTAGATGACCATAGATTTCGAAATACCGAATTACGAAAAAGTTTTAATGTTGAAATGCTCTGCATCTTTTTCCTCCAAATCGGTATTTATCATCTTTGTTATCACACACACGCTCATAATCTTTGTATCAAAAGGATGCATAATTCTTTAAAAAACTTCTCATAAAACTCTATTTAAATCAATATTTCAAAACAAAAGCTTTTATTTAAAGAAAGACTTCAAAATGCTGTAAAGGACTAGTATTTTAACCTTCTTTCCTATATAAGGACGAAAATAGGTAAGAGTCTTTGACTCTTCTTGTTTCCTCACAGACCCTTGCTGAACGACATCTCGGCTATGGGTGACTTTATGTTTCTTCGTTTTTGGAAAGGATAATACGATGTCGATTACAGCTGAACGTAAACAAGCTCTTGTCGCAGAATACGCAAATAAAGTTGGTGATACAGGATCACCAGAAGTACAGATTGCTGTACTTTCTGAACGTATTTCTAATTTAACAAACCACTTTAAATCTCACAAAAAGGATAATCATTCTCGTCGTGGTCTTTTGAAGATGGTGTCTCAACGTCGGCGTCTTCTTGATTATCTTAAAGGAGTTGACCAAAATCGTTATCAGACACTTATCAAAAAGTTAGGTTTGCGTCGCTAAAAGAAAAATGGTGGTGGCGTTTAAAAAAAAACCACCCATTTTTTCAACGTGTTGCTTTTAATTAAAAAATTTAAAAACTGACAAGTTATTATGGGATAGGACTGCTCATCATTTCGCATTTAAGGCAGTTTACTTCTCTATTCTCGTAACAAAGATAAAAAGTATGTTGTCCACCCCAGAGCTTGGAAATATGCTACGCAAAACCAGAATGTGAGCAATCAAAGATTTAAACACTGGTCATTAAGGATAAAAAATGTTCAAAACGCACAAGATAGAAATTGAATGGGCTGGGCGTCCTCTCACCCTTGAAACAGGGAAAATAGCACGTCAAGCTGATGGTGCAGTGATTGCTACCTATGGAGAAACTATTGTCTTAGCAACCGTTGTATCAGCCAAAAGTCCAAAACCAGACCAGGACTTTTTTCCACTCACCGTTAATTATCAAGAAAAATCCTATGCTGTTGGTCGAATACCTGGGGGCTATTTAAAACGTGAAAGTCGACCAAGTGAAAATGAAACTTTGGTTTCACGTTTGATTGATCGCCCAATTCGTCCCCTTTTCGTTGAGGGATATAAAAATGATACGCAAGTGATTGTTTCCGTTATACAGCATGATCTCGAAAATAATCCCGATATCCTTGCGATGATTGCATCTTCTGCCGCATTGACCCTGTCAGGTGTTCCTTTCATGGGGCCTATAGCCGGTGCCCGCGTTGGCTATTGTAATGGACAATATATTCTTAATCCTCATATTGATGAAATGCCTGAATCAAAACTTGATCTTGTTGTTGCTGGAACAGAAAGTGCTGTTTTGATGGTTGAATCAGAAGCACAAGAATTATCGGAAGATATCATGTTGGGAGCAGTGATGTTTGGTCACAAAGGCCTTCAACCTGTCCTTGATGCCATTATAAAGCTTGCTGAAGTTGCTGCAAAAGATCCTCGTGATTTTGTTCCTGAAAATCTTTCTGAACTTGAAAAAGCGGTGCAGAAAATGGCAGAACAGGATATACGAAAGGCTTACACAATTACTGATAAGCAAGAACGTTATGCTGCAATTGATGCACTAAAGACAGAAATCCTCAATAAATTTATGCCAGAAACAGAAAAAGACTGTCAATTTAGTGCAGATCAAATTGCAACCGTATTTAAACAGTTGCAAGCAAAAATTGTTCGCGGGAATATTCTTGATACCCAAAAGCGGATTGATGGACGCAATCTTTCTACCGTGCGCCCTATCCAATCAGAAGTAAGTATTTTACCCCGCACACATGGATCAGCACTCTTTACCCGCGGAGAAACACAAGCTATTGTCGTTGCAACACTAGGAACTGGTGAAGATGAACAATATGTTGATTCCTTAACGGGAATGTATAAGGAAACATTCCTTCTCCATTACAATTTTCCACCATTTTCAGTGGGTGAAACGGGACGCCTTGGTTCTCCTGGTCGTCGTGAAATTGGACATGGCAAATTGGCATGGCGAGCAATTCACCCCATGTTGCCAACGAAAGAATCTTTCCCTTATACTATTCGTGCTGTCTCAGAAATCACTGAATCCAATGGATCTTCTTCTATGGCAACGGTTTGTGGGACCTCACTTGCTCTCATGGATGCCGGCGTTCCTCTAGCACGCCCTGTTGCTGGTATTGCCATGGGCTTGATTAAAGAAGGAGAACGCTTTGCTGTTCTGTCTGATATTTTAGGGGATGAAGATCATCTTGGAGATATGGATTTCAAAGTCGCAGGAACAGAAAATGGTATTACTGCCTTGCAAATGGATATCAAAATTGATGGTATTACCGAAGAAATTATGAAAATCGCGCTTGAACAAGCCAAAGGTGGACGAATCCATATCCTCAATGAGATGGCGAAAGCTTTAACCAGTGCACGTGCTGAGCTGAGTGAATTTTCTCCACGAATCGAAGTTATGAATATTTCTGTCGATAAAATCCGTGATGTTATCGGCTCTGGTGGTAAAGTTATTCGGGAAATCGTGGAACAAACTGGAGCAAAAATTAATATTGAAGATGATGGTACCATTAAAATTGCTTCTGCTGATGCTAAAACCATTGAAGCAGCAAAACGCTGGATCCATTCTATTGTCGATGAGCCTGAAGTTGGTGCTGTCTACCAAGGAACAGTTGTAAAAACTGCAGAATTTGGTGCATTTATAAACTTCTTTGGTTCTCGTGATGGACTCGTTCATATCTCTCAGCTTGCATCAGAACGCGTCACCAAAACAACCGATATTGTGAAGGAAGGTGACAAAGTTTGGGTTAAATTAATGGGCTTTGATGAGCGTGGAAAAGTTCGGTTATCAATGAAGGTTGTTGATCAAAAAACCGGAAAGGAAATCACCGGTGATAAAGCGATGAATGAAGAAAAGTGCGTGGATGAAAAAAAACAACCTGAAAATAAGCGCCGACGTAAGAAAAAAGAAGAGTAAGTTTTTCCTCTTATCGTATCATGAAATGCCATCTCAACATTGGAGTGGCATTTTTCTTTGAAAGAGTCATATGTGTTATTATTTTTGCCTTTTGAAAATCATGAACTCCCATATCCTGATCCAAACCAATGTTGGTTAAGTTTCGGTTTAACAGAAATCCCAGCTCCAGAATGGGCACAGAATTTAAAAGTTATTACGCCTTGGCGACCAGATTTTTTAAAATTTGTCGATACTCAATTTCACTGCTCTCCCCAAATAGATAAAACCTTCAGCTATGATGGTGCATTTTTACATTTGAGCAAATATCGTGGTTTTAACCAAAATTGTTTTCTTGATTTATTAGAATGCGTTAAACCCAATGGATGGATTGTAATCAGTGGGAATAAAACTGCTGGTGCTGCTTCAATGATGAAGTGGGTCAAAACAATTGTTCCCATCACCAACAAATTGTCTAAAAATCATGGTCTTGTATTTTGGTTGCAAGTTCCTCAACAAATTGAGAGACATAACATTGCACAATTGCGCTCACCACCGCTCACTTTTGGTAAATTTCAAACCACTTCTGGTATGTTCTCACACGGACGTATTGATCCGGGATCCGCTGCACTTGCTTCTTATATGCCCAAAGTTATTTCTGGAAAAATGGCTGATTTTGGTGCTGGATGGGGCTATCTTTCTCACGTTGCGCTTGAAAGAAGTGAAAAACTCACCGCTCTCGACCTTTATGAAGCAGACTACAACGCTTTGAGAGCAGCAAAACAGCACCTTAAATCCAGAACAGCTCCTTTTTCAATTCATTTTTATTGGCACGACCTTGTGCATGAACCTATCACAAATCTGTATGACACAATCATTTCAAACCCACCGTTTCACACGCAACAAACGACAGATATTTCATTAGGAAAAAATTTTATTATAAATGCTGCAAAGTGCCTAAAACCAGGCGGCAGTCTGCTTTTTGTTGCAAACCGCCACCTGCCTTATGAAACATTATTAAAAAATATTTTCCGCACAGTGTTGATACATGAACAAGCCCATGGTTTCAAAATTATCGAAGCGCGCAGATAAAGAAAACAAGCGATAACTCTAAAGAATAAAACGTGAAAGATCGATATCAGCAGCAAGTTCGCCAATAGATTTTCTCACATAAGCGGCATCAATTGTAAAGGATGTTCCAGCTTTATCAGGTGCCGTGAAAGAAATTTCATCCAAAACGCGCTCCATCACTGTTTGCAAACGACGTGCCCCTATATTTTCAATCCTTGCATTTAAATCTACAGCAATATCTGCTAAAGCATCAATTGCATCATCGGTAATTTCTAAATGAACCTCTTCTGTTGCCATAAGAGCAATATATTGTTTAATCAAACTAGCTTCTGGTTCCGTTAGAATGCGCCGTAAATCTTCTCTTGTTAAAGGGTTTAGCTCCACACGGATGGGCAAACGTCCTTGAAGTTCCGGTAATAAATCAGATGGCTTAGAAACATGAAATGCACCTGAGGCAATAAAAAGAATATGATCTGTTTTGATTTGCCCATATTTTGTAGCAATTGTTGTTCCTTCAACCAAAGGCAAAAGATCCCGTTGAACGCCCTCACGCGAAACCGCAACACTTGCTCCACCATCCCTAGTTGCAATTTTATCAATCTCGTCAATAAAAACAATCCCGTCATTTTCAGCAACACGAAGCGCTTCTTGAATAATTTGATCCTGATCAAGGAGTTTTTCAGATTCATCATCAATGAGCGGCTTAAAAGCATCCCTTACTGTCGTCTTACGAACTTTTGTACGACTGCCCATTTTACCCAAAATATCTGATAAATTCATAATACCCATTTGTGCCCCAGGCATACCAGGAATATCAAAGGTTGAAGCACTATTGCTATTATTATCGGCTACTTCAATTTCAATCTCTTTCTCATCCAATTCACCTCCACGCAATTTTTTGCGAAAACTATCACGGGTAGCGGGACTGGCTGTTTTACCAACAAGGGCATCTAAAACGCGCTCTTCAGCATTCACGTGAGCCTTTTCTTTTATTTCATCCCGTTTCTTTTCACGCACAAGAGAAATGGCAATTTCAACAAGATCTCGAATAATTTGCTCAACATCACGTCCCACATAACCAACTTCAGTAAATTTAGTCGCTTCTACTTTAACGAAGGGTGCTCCAGAAAGTTTTGCTAATCGACGTGCAATACCAGTTTTACCAACTCCTGTTGGCCCTATCATTAAAATATTTTTTGGCATAACTTCTTCACGCATCGGCGCATCAAGCTGTTGCCTACGCCACCGATTGCGCAGTGCAATAGCTACAGAGCGTTTGGCATCATTTTGGCCAATAATAAAACGATCAAGTTCAGAAACAGTTTCACGAGGGGAAAATACAACACACATTTAAATAGCTTTCTCTAAAGAAGATAATTCTGCATCCAATGTTTCAATCGTAAAATGATCATTGGTGTAAACACAAATTTTAGCGGCAATAGCCATAGCTTTACGAGCAATAGTTTCTGCATCCAAATCCAAATCCATGAGTGCACGCGCTGCTGAAAGAGCAAAATTTCCTCCAGAGCCAATTGCCATAACCCCATCTTCTGGTTCTAAGACATCACCAAGCCCTGTTAGAGCCAAAGTTACTTTCTTATCAGCCACGAGCATCATTGCTTCGAGACGACGCAAATAGCGATCTGTTCTCCAATCTTTTGCAAGTTCCACACAAGCACGCATAAGCTGATCAGGATATTGCTCAAGCTTTGTTTCCAATCTCTCCAGTAATGTAAAAGCATCTGCCGTAGCACCAGCAAAACCAGCAATAACCACTCCGTTCTTTCCAAGACGACGCACTTTACGTGCATTACCTTTCATAATTGTCTGTCCAAGAGAGACCTGACCATCCCCGGACATCACGACTTTTCCACCTTTTCGTACCGTAATAATTGTTGTACCATACATTATGTCTGGCTTATGTTCTGTCATAAGGAAACTCCTTAATATTAACTTTACTTTTTAATATTGATTTCTTTTCATACAATGTAAAACTCAATTACTATTGTCCTATTTAAGAACATATACAGCAAAACACAATGATTCAGCATAACTCAATTTGTTGAAAATGGAAAAATGATATCATTGTTGTCAATGTAAATTACTGCTAAATAGCTTTATATAAACAGTTTGTGCTTTTTAGAGGAAAATTATGAAAAAAATAGCCATAGGGACCTTAGGTGGAACAATTGCAATGACTGCTGATAGTTTTGGTCACATGCAACCGACTTTAACTTCAGATAACCTCATAAAAAGTGTTCCTGATTTAAATAACGTTGCTGATATTAATGCACAAACATTAATGCAAATACCAAGTGGATCTTTATCGTTTCAAATGCTTTTTGAAATAATTAAGTGGGCAAAACAACAAATAAACGCTGGTGCAGAAGGTATTGTTTTAACACAAGGGACTGATACTCTGGAAGAAACAGCTTTTTTTCTTTCTCTTTATTGGAAAGAAGCCGAACCACTCATCATAACCGGTGCTATGCGCATGCCTCATGAAGCAGGCGCCGATGGCCCCGCCAACATTTTAGCAGCCACTCGTGTCGCAGCAGCCACACAAAGTCGTAACAGGGGCGTTCTTGTTGTCATAAATGATACAATTCATTCACCTTATTGGCTCTATAAAAGTCATACCGTCAAAGTCGAAACATTTCAATCAGGTCTTGCAGGTATTTTAGGAATTATTTTAGAGGGAAAACTTATTTATTTCAATAATCGAAAATTTTTCCCAAAAACGTTTGATCTTCCCCAAAACCATGATCATCAAATTGCACTCCTCTATTCCTCTTTATCATCTGATGCACAATTAATGAAACTATGCCTTGAAAGTGGGTATTATGCTGGAGTTGTTATTGCTGGTTTTGGTGCAGGACACTGTAGTTTTCAAGAAGCAGACCTTGTACAACAATATGCACAAAAAATACCAATCATTATTGCTAGTCGTTGTTGTAATGGCTCAACAACTCGTATAACTTATGGCTATAAAGGCTCCGAAATCGATATGATTGCTTCTGGTGCTCTCATGTCTGGTTATTTATCAGCCGTAAAAGCGCGCCTACTTTTATGGGCTTTTTGGGCACAAGGGTACTCATTAGCACAAATCCGTGCAAACTGGAATGACTGGACTATAAGTTAATGAAAAATGATCTATTATCTTAAAAGAAGAGAGCATGCAAAACAAAATTTACTTGAAAATAAAGCCGCTCATCTGTCTGCTCTTAATCAATTGCTGCTGCAAAAAATTCTCGACCAATACAAATGATTGATACGACTATACAAAAAATTAATCAGAAAGATAATCTGGTCAAATCCGTTTCTGACCGATATTCACCCTATCGCGTTTTTACTGCACAAGAATGGTCAGAGTTTCGTGCAGACACACCTCTTACTTTGACTTTTGATGAAATTAAGCGTTTACGCTCTATTGATGATCCTATTGATCTTAAAGAAGTCCAACGCATTTATCTTTCTTTATCGCGTCTATTATCATGCCATGTTGAAGCAGTACAGGAACTTTTTCACAAACGTCAGCAGTTTCTCCATCAAGAAGAGAGTAGAAAAACGCCCTTTATTATTGGAATTGCTGGTTCTGTAGCTGTAGGAAAATCAACCACGGCTCGCATTCTTCAAGAACTGTTGAAAAGATGGACATCTAGCCTTAAAGTTGATCTGATAACGACGGATGGTTTTCTCTATCCTAACGCAATCTTACAGCAAAAAAATCGAATGAATCGCAAAGGATTTCCTGATTCCTATGACATTAAAAAGTTGCTGTGCTTTCTTTCGGCGATAAAAGCAGGTATCGGAAATGTCCGTGCCCCGCTTTACTCACATATGATCTATGATGTTCTAGAAAATCAGACTATTACCATTGATCGTCCTGATATTTTAATTGTTGAAGGTATTAATGTATTACAGGTCAGTGATCTTCCTAAAGATGGGAAAGTTATTCCTTTCGTATCAGATTTTTTTGATTTTTCAATCTATGTCGATGCCGAAACAGAAGTCATTCGTCACTGGTATTTAGAGCGCTTTAAACGTTTGCGTAAAACAGCTTTTCAAAATCCTGAATCCTATTTTCATCGTTATGCCCACCTCAATGAAAAAGAAGCTTCAAAAATCGCTGAGGATCTTTGGCAAACGATTAATTTAAAAAATTTACAGGAAAATATATTGCCAACACGACCACGGTCCAATCTCATTCTACGAAAGGGAAAAAATCATTTGGTCGAATATGTCGCACTTAGACGACTATAAGGATCTCATAACTATGCAGCACCACCACATTCATTTTACCTCAACGCGTATCGATAACAGTTGCCCTATCATCTTGGTAAACCAAAGAACTCTTGCCAACTTATCACTTGATGCGTCAACAACAGCATGGATAAAAGTTAATGACTTTACTGGTAAAGCAGGACAAATACTCTTTATTCCTCACGAAACGGGACATTTAAAAAAAGTTTTATTTGGAATTGGCAATGGTAACGATCCTTTTATCACAGGACTGCTTGCTCAAAAGCTTCCTGCTGGTCAATGGCATCTAGAAGGTACAACCTCTGATGAAATAAATACCTATCTTGGATTGGCATTTGGTAGCTATCAATTTAATCGCTATCGTCAAAATTCTTCTTTCAAATCATTATCTATCCATGTCAATGAGGCGATTGATCTTAATGAGCTCCAACGAATTTATGAAGCTGTCTTTTTCGTCCGTGATCTCATTAATATTCCAGCCAATGATATGAACCCTGATACTCTCGAAAAAGAAGCTCGAAAACTAGGAAAAACCTACGGTGCTCATATCAAAAGTATTTGTGGAGACGATCTCTTAATCCATAACTTTCCGATGATTCATGCTGTAGGACGAGCAGGCAGCACTGCACCACGACTGATTGAGTTACTCTGGGGGCAAGAACATCATCCTAAAATAACGTTGGTGGGCAAAGGCGTAACTTTTGATACTGGAGGTCTCGATATTAAATCAGCCAATAACATGTTGCTTATGAAAAAAGATATGGGGGGTGGAGCAAACGTTTTGGGATTGGCTAAACTTATCATGGATGCAAAATTGCCTTTCCGTTTACGCGTTTTGATTCCAGCTGTAGAAAATGCAATTTCTGGGAATGCTTACCGACCAGGTGATATTCTCAAAAGTCGTAAAGGTTTAAGTGTTGAAGTAGGTAATACAGATGCTGAAGGGCGAATTGTCCTTGCCGATGCACTCGCCTATGGTGATGAAGAAAGTCCACAATTCATGCTTTGTATGGCTACTTTAACAGGGGCAGCGCGTATAGCATTAGGACCAGATCTTCCCGCATTTTATTGTAATGATTCAATATGGGCACAACAAATTTCTGAATCTGCTCACGCTGTCTTTGATCCTCTTTGGCAAATGCCCCTTTGGAAACCTTATCAAGAGATGTTATCATCACCAATTGCTGATCTTAACAATGTAACTGGAAATAGCTTTGCTGGTTCTATAACGGCTGCTTTATTTCTTAATTCTTTTGTTGAAAAAGCTGAACATTTTGCGCATTTTGACCTTTATGGATGGGTTCCAAAAGAAAAACCAGGATACCCTATTGGTGGATCAGCACAAACTATTCGTGCCCTTTATAATATTTTTAAAAATGAATTTTGACACAAATATCCACAAAAATGGACAATTTTGCAGCTTAAAGAATAATTGGTCTTACACTGTGTTCTTAGTTTTGTTTGAGGATAAAAACCTTACCAATACAGTTTTCATGAGTTTGTTTAAAGGTAAGGAGTAACAAAATGGACAGCAAAAAGATGATCTCTAAAGACCCAAGACTTCATGCATTCAGAGATGATCTAGCAGATCAACGTCTTGAAACAGAAATTACAGCTCAGCGCTTTGTTCAAGGTGAAAAAAGACGTGTTAATACAGCGGTCGCTGAACTTTTTAAAGAAAATAGTAAAAAAAGTGAAAGACAAACAGAATGCTTATTGGGAGAAGAACTTCTCATTTTTGAACAAGGGGAAACATTGTCGTGGGGACAATCACTCAAAGATGGTTATGTCGGTTATATTGATACAAAAGTTCTTTGTACATCAACCATAAAACAAACCCATGTTGTTTCAGTACCACGCACATTTAAATATTTACACGCTGACTTACGTGGACCAATAGTATCCCCATTATCTATGGGAAGCAAAGTCAGTGTTGTTGATGAAATTGAAGTCCGTGACACAATGTATTCTATTCTTGAAAATAGAACAGCAATCATTACGAGCCATCTCAGCCCCATTGGACGCGTATATGAAGATTATGTCACAGTTGCAGAAACCTTTATCCGTACACCTTATCTTTGGGGTGGTGTCAGCGGTTTTGGAATTGATTGTTCGGGACTCATTCAGCTCTCTATGATGATGACTGATCAAATAGTTTTACGTGACACCGATATGCAGCAAAAAACTATAGGCAGTCCTCTTACAGATACTGATAAACTTCAACGAGGTGATTTAATTTTTTGGAAAGATCATGTTGCTATTATGGTCGATCACGCAAATATTATTCACGCAAATGGTTTTTCTATGGACGTTATGATTGAGCCATTGGAAAAAACAATTACGCGTATCGCTAAAAAAAATCAATATCCCATCGCAAAACGCCGTCCAATTCAAGAAACTTAATACATGCCTCCTATAAAAAGTTAATTGAATGTTTTTATTATACAATAGATTGATTTATAAGGATAACTATCCATCATTCGCTCTGCATCAAGCATTCTAAATATCGTAAAATTCTCTTATTTCAAATCTGTTTTTATGTTGAATCAATCAAAATCGCTTGCTTGTTCATCACAAGCGAAATTGATGTATAAGTAAAAATGATTACGAAAAGAAAAAATATCCCTTCTGAATGCTCTCAAATGCCAAGAGCTATCATAACTAACATTGGAACCAGCTTACTCCTTCATAAGCGTAAAGATAGTGGCGCTCAATAGATTTTATCTTATAAGGCTTTACCATTATACCATTCACGAGTGCCAGCACGAAATGGGCTTTGGAATATTGCGAGATGTCTCTTTTAAACAACCCCGTAAATATGCAACACAATGGCGTTCTATATTACGTAAGGGATATGCCCCTCTTAATCAAAAGCAACATTTTTTGAAATTTTTCCTATTATCGATATCTTATGAAATAAATACTCCTAATATCTCTCGATGCATCCAAGACAATCTCTCAATAATAATCGCGAAAAGTATAAATCCATTATCTACCACCATTTTTATGCTTATGAAGCGCGCAAAGGCATCATTATACACTTTTTGCCAATTCTCAATGTTGCGATAACCCTTGGCTATTGAAGAGTGTTCTTTCAGCACGTATTTTATTTATTTCTGTCTTAAATAATTTTATCCATATGACCCGCCCCACTTGGAACGTGCAAAAGAATGATTTTGATTAATTTAACATAAAACAGATTTGAAATGAAAAAATTTTTTATGACCCTGGACTTCCCCATTCAACATAAAAAAAAATTATAAATTATTATTATAACTCAATATATTGATTTATATTTAAACAATATTTCCTTCTTATGACACATTAAAGAAGGTGATTTTTCAATACCTGAACCAATGGTTTATCAGCATCAGGCATAGGGTATTTATCAAGATCATTAATAAAAACCCATTCTAAATTTTGCCCTTCTCGTCCTTGCGCAACGCCCTCATAATGGTCACAAAGATACAATGGCATTAAGAGATGAAATGTTTTATAGCTATGACTTGCAAATGTTAAAGGGTGTAAATTATTTGGTTGAACATAAATACCAAGCTCTTCCTCTAGTTCACGAATCAATGATGCTTCCAGAGTTTCACCTTGCTCAACCTTGCCACCAGGAAACTCCCATAAACCAGCCAGCGATTTTCCTTCAGGACGCTGTGTAAGCAAAACACGATTATTCTGATCTAACAGTGCGCATGCAACAACAAGAAGAATGGAACTTTTCATACACATATCACTCCCCAATAGGGAACATAAAGATAACTGACTTTTCTATCATATCCCCTCTGCTCCTAAAAGAGCTCACATACCCCATTTGCTCTGAAAAATAATAAACTGTTAAATATAAAGTGCATCCATTAACTTCTGTAATCGCTATTGATCATAACGTACTCTTTTGTTAAATCGCAAGACCAAACCGTCGCCGTGCTCTTACCCAAACCGATATCAACACGAATCGTGATGTGCTTACCTTGCATATAAGTACCTATTGTTTCTTCACAATACTCAGGATCTCGTACGCCATTCACGGCCACACGATGCTCACCAAACCAAATCGTCAATAGATCACGATCGACTTCAACACCGGCCTTCCCAACTGCCATAACGACCCGCCCCCAATTCGCATCTTCACCGGCAATAGCCGTTTTTACGAGCGGTGAATTTGCAATTGATAAAGCAATAGTTTTAGCTGCATTATTTGTTGTAGCACCCACCACATTAACCTCAATTAAATGACGAGCACCTTCACCATCACAAACAACTTGTAGTGCAAGTTCATGCAGAAGTGCACTCAATTGTTTCACAAAAACCCCATAACGCGGATCAGATTTACTTGTAAGACATGGAAAATGTTCTTTCCCTGTCGCAAACAACATAAGCGTATCTGAAGTTGAGGTATCGCTATCAACAGTAATTGAATTGAAAGAACCCTCAACTGCCTCTGATAACATGGATTGGAGTACATCCGAAGAAATGGTAGCATCACTAACCACAAATGACAGCATTGTCGCCATATCGGGTGCAATCATACCAGCACCTTTTGCAATTCCATTAATGGTAACACGCTCTCCCCCACAGTCAAAAGTGCGCGTCGCAAGTTTTGGAAATGTGTCCGTTGTCATTATGGCTTTTGCAGCTTCCAACCAATTTCCCTCTTCTGCTGTCTCTGTCATACTTGGTAAAAGATTGACAATACCCGATGCATCCATTGGCTCACCAATAACACCCGTAGAAGCTATAAAAATTTCATCTTCTCTAACCTTTAAAGCGTTCGCTGCTGCACAAATAATTGCATCGGTTGTGTGCTTTCCTTTGCTTCCTGTAAAAGCATTTGCATTTCCAGAATTCACAACAACACCCCTCGCAACCCCATGAGGAAGCGATGCACGACAATGCTCTACAGGGGCAGATGGACATTTTGAACGAGTAAAAACACCGGCCACACTCACTGGCTTATCAAATATGATGAAAAGAAGATCTGTACGATCTTTATATTTAATCCCAGCTTCAGCTGTTGCTATCCGTACACCAGATAATGGAGAAAGCTCCTGGATCTTTTGAGGCGACAAAGGAGAAATTTTCAAAACCACAATATGCTTTCTATAAAAACAAATGAAACGATTGCAGATCAATAACCTCTCATAGAAAACTGCTAGGCTTTTTGAACAAAACTAACCTAGCAAATTATCTATTAAAGAGGCTATCCACCTATTTTTCCTAGCTATTCCGTATCTTCTTCATCAGATGTTTCATCGGGAAGTAGCGTCCCATTTTGATGAAGCGATTCCATGATTTTTGTAACATTAGGATCAGGGTATTTCACATCTATCTTGCTACGTAAATCAACAATTAGTTCTTGATAGCGCTTTTTTATCAGCTGTGTCCGCAACATCTCTTTAACATCATCAAATGCAGGCGGTTGTTTTACACGACGATCTTCTAATTTAATAATATGCCAACCAAAAGGACTTTCAACGGGTTGTTTAGTGTATTCGCCAACTTTCAAACCAAATGCAGCATCTTCAAAAGGCTTGACCATTTGACCATGGCTAAAATAACCAAGATCACCCCCAACGGCAGCAGAACCATCTGTTGAACTTTTCTTTGCAATCTCTTCAAAATTTTCGCCTTTATTTAAATGCTTAATGATAGCTTCTGCTTCTTTTCTCGTTTTGACCAAAATATGACGCGCTTTAACCTCATCCTCTTTAGGTAAAGCAGCAACTTCTTGCTTATAAAGAGCTTCCAAATCAGTATCCGATATTTTGTCAACAATCGCCTGTTTAAAATAAAGCTGTTGAAGAACATTGTCACGCATGACTGCCATACGTTTATCGTAAGCTTCTGTCTTATCAAGACCTTTGCTTCTTGCTGCTTTTGCAAGTGCCTGCATATCTAAATAAGCTTTTAGAACCATCATACGACGTTGTTCATCAGGAAAACGTGCTAAATTAGGATTTATTTCAAGTGCTAAATCATCCAATTGGCCTGCTGTAATATTTTTCCCATCAATAACCGCCATAACATGAGAAGGAGAAACGGCTTTTTCAGAAGCTTTCTCCAAAGTCTTTAAATCATTCGACGATGAATTCAAACCTTCTTGGGCTCTCACCCCTAAACTTGTACTTGCCAATAAAGTTGATGCTAAAAAAAGCGCGATAAAGTTAAATTTCATAAATATACTCCTTAAAAATGAAGGCAGGTTCAAGATTCCAATTTTCTTTAACATAACACTTTAATCTTTAAACATAGAGAAATAAATTAGTAATTTATTTTAAAAAAGTATAAAATTATCCTTTTATCTCAGTTTCTCCAATCCTATCTAATGCAGATGAAAAGCATGATAATAGAGAAAAATGACATATTGTATCTTAAATTACTTTGTATTGTATCAGTTAAATAGCATACTTAAAGTTGACATAAAGCGCTTAGCCTCTTATCTCTACTTTACAATTAGAGTGAAAAATTGCACACCAGCAAGTATAATGGTACCATCTGCATTTCATGATGTCTCCAATGATATCAGACAACCTGAAGGAAATGTAGAGTATGGGGAGAGCATATGAATTACCCAACAAGAGTGACAACAATTAAAAGAAAGGGCCAGAGATGGTCAGTTTAGGTGTTTTTGCCCGTAAGTTTTTTGGTTCAGCTCATGAGCGACATCTCAAAGCACTCCGCCAAAAAGTTGCACAAATTAATGCTTTGGAAGAACAATTCGTAAAATTAAGTGATGAGCAGCTTTGCCAAAAAACAGATGCCTTTCGTAAACGTCTTAGTGAAGGTGAAAGTGTTAATTTGCTCTTACCAGAAGCTTTCGCGACTGTTCGTGAAGCCGCAAAACGTGTTTATGACATGCGTCCTTTTGACGTGCAACTTATTGGTGGAATGGTCCTTCACGACTGTGGCATAGCTGAAATGCGTACTGGTGAAGGTAAAACATTAATGGCAACTCTACCAATTTATCTCAATGCATTGGAAGGTAAAGGCGTTCATGTTGTGACAGTAAACGATTATCTCGCCAGTCGTGATGCTGAAACAATGGGGAAAATTTTTAGTTTTCTAGGGCTTACAACAGGCGTGATTCTTCATGATCTTGATAGTGATGCCCGCCGAGAGGCCTATGCATGCGACATTACCTATGCCACAAATAATGAACTAGGTTTTGATTATTTGCGTGATAATATGGCCTTCGATCATAGTCAAATGGTCCAACGTGGACATCATTACGCAATTGTTGATGAAGTTGATTCGATTCTTATTGATGAAGCCCGTACCCCCCTTATTATTTCTGGTCCTCTAGAAGATCGTACTGACTTCTATAACCTTATTGATACATTTATTCCCGCCTTAACTCCAGAAGACTATGAAATAGACGAAAAACAAAAAACAACGACCTTTACCGAAGTTGGTACTGAAAAAATTGAAAAAATGCTCGAACAAGCTGGGCATCTTAAAGGTGAGAGTCTTTATGACATAGAAAATGTCGCTATCGTTCATCATGTCAATAATGCTCTAAAAGCTCATAAACTGTTTGCTCGTGATAAAGATTACATTGTTCGCAATGATGAAATCGTTATTATTGACGAATTTACAGGGCGAATGATGCCTGGGCGGCGTTATTCTGAAGGACTTCATCAAGCGTTAGAAGCTAAAGAGCATGTTGCTATTCAACCAGAAAACCAGACACTTGCTTCCATCACTTTCCAAAATTACTTCCGTATGTATAGAAAATTATCTGGCATGACTGGAACTGCAACAACAGAAGCCGAAGAATTCAGAAATATTTATGGTCTTGACGTTGTCGAAGTCCCTACCAATTTGCCAATACAACGTATTGATGAAGATGATGAGATTTATCGAACAGCAGAAGAGAAATATCGGGCAATTGTGCGTGATATCCGTCAAGCACACGAAAAAGAACAGCCTATTCTTGTTGGAACAACCTCTATTGAAAAATCAGAACAATTGGCAGAGCGTTTGCGAAAAGAAGGCATTACCGATTTTAGAGTCTTAAATGCTCGCTATCACGAACAAGAAGCATATATCATTGCGCAAGCAGGAGTTCCTAGAGCTCTCACTATTGCAACCAACATGGCAGGACGCGGTACGGATATACAGCTTGGTGGTAATGTTGAAATGCGCATCCGACAAGAGTTACAGGATATCCCCGAAGGTCCAGAGCGGACAGCTAAAATTGAAGAAATAAAAAAAGATGTTCAGAAGCTTAAAGAAAAAGCTTTAGCGGCTGGAGGGCTTTACGTTATCGCTACTGAACGTCATGAAAGCCGTCGTATTGATAACCAGCTTCGTGGACGTTCTGGTCGCCAAGGCGATCCTGGTCGCTCAAAATTCTTTCTCTCTCTTCAAGATGATCTTATGCGTATCTTTGGCTCTAACCGTATGGATAGTATGCTGCAAAAACTTGGATTGAAAGAAAATGAAGCTATTATCCATCCATGGATTAATAAAGCCCTTGAAAAAGCGCAAAAAAAGGTCGAAGCACGAAACTTTGAAATTCGTAAAAATCTGCTAAAATATGATGATGTAATGAATGATCAACGCAAGGTTATTTTTGAACAGCGTATGGAGGTTATGAACGCAGATGATTTATCAGAAATGATCCTTGAAATGCGCAATGAAGTCGTAGAGGATCTCGTAGAAGCTTATATTCCATCAGGGACATATTCTGAAAAATGGGATGCAAAAACTCTCGAAGAAGAGCTTCAACAACTCTTTAATCTTGAGCTTCCAGTGGAAGAATGGGCAAAAGAAGATGGAATTGCCGAGGAGCAAATTCTAGAGCGTGTATCAGATGCTGTTACAAAACTTGAAAATGAGCGTACTGAACGATATTCTCCAGAAGTTATGGCTTATTTTCACAAAGCAGTATTGCTCGAAACTATTGACACGTTATGGCGTGAACATCTGATGAGTTTAGACCATTTGCGTTCTGTTGTTGGGTTTCGTGGTTATGCGCAGCGGGATCCGCTCAATGAATATAAGACAGAATCATTTGAACTCTTTCAAAGTATGTTGAAAAATTTGCGCCGAATTGTCACTTCTAAGCTTATGCGCTTTGAAATCATTCAACACCCCACAGAACCGACCATGCCTGAGCAAACTGATGCTGCTTCTTCTGTCTTTAATGATCAAAGTCAAGAAAATGCTCCCACCTTATGGGCACGATCACAAGAAAATAGATTTGTTAATCCACAAGATCGTGACCCTAACGATATAACCACATGGGGAAAAGTTGGACGTAATGAGCGTTGTCCTTGCGGTTCAGAAAAAAAATACAAACACTGTCATGGAGCCTTTGTTTGAAAAGCAAATTATGCAAATGAATAAAAAGCGAAATTATGAGCAAGAATTGCGCACAGCTGGTTTAAGAGTAACACGTCAACGACGAGTTATTCTTGATATTTTGACTGATACAAATGATCATCCTAATGCATTTGAAATTTTTCAGCGTGCAAACAAAATAGATTCGAATATTTCACTCTCAACTGTTTATCGAACCATGAAAATATTAGAAGGAAATGGAACAATTCATCGCCATAGCTTTAGTGGTGGTCCATCTCGTTTTGAGCAAGCAGATGGGCAACATCATGATCATCTCATTGATATAGAAACAGGACAAGTTATCGAGTTTCATTCTGATGTTATTGAAAAGCTGCAAGAGGAAATTGCAAAATCCCTTGGCTATGATATTATTCATCACCGCCTTGAACTTTACGGAAAAAAAAACTCTTAAAAAAGTAATCATATATCATTAGATAAAATACCTCAGGCAAATCAAATTTTATAAAAATTTACCTTTAAAATATAATAGTTTTCATTGGCAAAAAAAAAGAATTGCTTTATTACCCCTCTTTGTATGATGCTATACGGTAATTCATTGCCAATATTATAACAAAAAATCATTGCAACAAAATATTATAAAAATTGTATTATGAAAAATTAGGCCAATATTATCATGGTTTCTTTGCCACAAGATCGTATGAGACAGCTTGAAAAACGCTTTGAAATAATTGAAAGCCAAATGACGACGAATCCAAATGCTGAAACATATGTCAAATTAGCTTCTGAATATGCAGAACTACAACCCGTTATTACCTCTATACGCGCATTAAATGCTCTTTACGAAGAGATTACAGAATTAGAAACGATTATCAACGATAAACAAACAGATATAGAGATGCGTAATCTTGCCCAAGAAGAGCTACCATCGTTATATAAAAAAGTGGAGCAATTTGAAAAAGAACTCCAAATTCTGTTATTGCCTAAAGATGTTGCTGATGAAAAAAACGCTATTGTTGAAATTCGAGCAGGAACGGGTGGCTCAGAAGCAGCACTTTTTTCCGGTGATCTTTTCCGCATGTATGAACGTTATGCCCATGCTCACCATTGGAAAGTAGAAGTTATTTCACTTAGTGAGGGGGAAGTTGGCGGATATAAAGAGATTATTGCTAGCATTTCAGGAAAAGGTGTCTTTTCTAAATTGAAATATGAATCGGGGGTTCATCGTGTGCAACGCATCCCTGAAACAGAGACAGGTGGGCGTATCCATACATCTGCTGCTACCGTTGCTGTGCTTCCAGAAGCTGAAGATATTGATATTGATATTCGTCCTGAAGATATTCGTATCGACACAATGCGTGCATCCGGAGCAGGAGGACAGCATGTTAATACAACGGATTCAGCTGTTCGTATCACGCATATTCCAACAGGAATTATGGTCGTACAAGCAGAAAAATCACAACATCAGAACCGAGCACGAGCCCTTCAAATTTTACGGGCACGCTTATTCGATATCGAACGACAAAAAGCGGAAAGTGAACGTTCAGCTTCTCGTAAAAGCCAAGTTGGTTCTGGTGATCGCTCAGAACGTATTCGTACCTATAATTTTCCACAAGGACGTGTCACGGATCACCGTATTAATTTAACCTTGTATAAGCTTGATCGCATTCTAGAGGGAGATCTTGATGAACTTCTTCATGCACTCATCTCAGATCATCAAACAACACTGCTAATGGAAATGGATAATAATTGAGCAAATATTCTTTCAAGAATGTTATCCAACAAATGCAAGAAAAATTGCGCACGAAAGGGATTGCTGAAGCCGATCTCGATGCGAAAATACTCGTTGAATGGATAACAGGAATAAATGCTGCTGAAAGAATTTCTAAACCAGATATGCATCTATCTTCTGAGCATATTATACAAATAGAACAGGCTTTACAACGGCGTATTGCAGGCGAACCCGTTTACCGTATTATAGGAGTACGAGAATTTTATGGTATATCTTTTACATTGTCTCAAGAGACGTTAGAACCTCGTCCTGATACAGAAACGCTGATAGATCTTGTTCTCCCTTTTCTCCAAAAACAGGTCGAAAATTCGAGAAGAACAACATTCCTTGATATGGGAACAGGAAGTGGCGCCATTGCTATTGCACTCCTTAAACAAATTCCCCAATCCTATGCGGTGGCAGTCGATATTTCTGAAGATGCCCTTAAAACAGCGAAAAAAAATGCAAAAAATGCTGAAGTAGCACACCGCTTCACACCTCTTCTTAGCGACTGGTTTGATTCTGTCACAGATCGCTTTGATTTTATTGTTTCCAATCCACCTTATATTCCCGCAAAAGATATCAAAAAACTTGCAAAAGAAGTGCGCTTACATGACCCATTGCGCGCTCTGATAGGAGGGGAAGATGGACTTGATTTTTATCGAAAACTCGCCCATGAAGCAGCCAATTACTTAAAAGAAAACGGCTATGTCGCTGTTGAAATTGGTTTCTCTCAAGAAAATGAAGCCTGCAATTTGTTTGAAAAAAATGGTTTTCAATGTTTAGAAGTGCGCAAAGATCTAAGTGGAATACCCCGCGCACTTCTATTTGCATGCAAACATTAAAATTCCCAATCATCATCCGTAGTAGCAACAGCCTTGCCAATGACATAAGAAGAACCTGCTCCTGAAAAAAAGTCATGATTTTCGTCAGAGTTTGGTGATAAAGCCGCCAAAATAGCGGGATTAACACGACAAACCTCAGGGGGGAAAAGAGCTTCAAAACCTAAATTCATTAAAGCCTTGTTAGCATTATAATGAAGAAAAATTTTAACATCTTCTGTCAATCCAAGCGCATCATAAAGATCTTCAGTATATTTGCACTCGATGTTATAAAGATCAAAGAGCAGGTTAAAAGCAAAATCTTTAATTTCTTGTCTTTTGGCTTCATCAAGCTTTGCAAAGCCCAATTGGAATTTATAACCTATATAATAACCATGGACTGCTTCATCACGAATGATTAGTCGAATGAGGTCTGCTGTATTGGTCAACTTAGCGCGACTGGCCCAATACATGGGCAAATAAAAACCAGAATAAAATAAAAAGCTTTCCAGCAAAGTCGAAGCAATTTTTTTCTTAAGTGGATCATTTGCTTCATAACGCTCAAGTACTAATCTAGCCTTTTTCTGCAAATGAATATTTTCTTCTGACCATCTAAACGCATCATCAACTTCTACCGTCGAACAAAGGGTTGAAAAAATAGAGGAATAAGAACGTGCATGAACAGCTTCCATAAAAGCAATATTCGTCAAAACTGCCTCCTCATGCTCCGTTATCGCATCAGCCAGAAGCGAAATGGCTCCTACAGTGTTTTGAATTGTATCGAGAAGCGTTAGTCCTGTAAAAACACGAATCGTTAGCTTACGTTCTTCATCCGTTAAGCTTGACCATGAAGGAATGTCATTGGAAAGTGGAACCTTCTCAGGTAACCAAAAATTCCCAGTTAAGCGGTTCCATACTTCAAGATCTTTCTCATCATGTAATCTATTCCAATTAACAGCGCACACAACAGGATTTTTGGTTGTAATCTTTGTCATATGATGATCTCCTATAAACTGCACGAAACACAGCCATCAACTTCTGTTCCACTTAATGCTACTTGCCGTAATCGTACATAGTAAATACTCTTGATTCCCTTTTTCCAAGCATAAATTTGTGCGCGGTTAATATCACGTGTGGTCGCTGTATCAGGAAAAAATAATGTTAATGAAAGACCTTGATCAACATGCTGTGTTGCAGCAGCATAGGTATCTATAATTTTTTCAGGACCAATCTCATAAGCATCTTGGTAAAAATTCAAATTCGTATTATCCATATAAGGAGCAGGATAATAAACGCGCCCAATTTTTCCCTCTTTGCGAATTTCAATTTTTGAAGCAATTGGATGAATGGAAGAAGTGGCATGATTAATATAGGAAATAGATCCCGTAGGTGGAACTGCCTGCAAATTGCGGTTATAAAGCCCATACTCAATAACTAATTTTTTGAGTTCCTGCCAATCCTTTTGATCTGGAATAACAATATTATTCCGTGCAAAAAGCTCTTGCACAAGTGGAAATTGCGGTTTCCATTCTTTTTCAATATATTTTTCGAAAAAACGTCCATCTGCATAAGCTGATTTTTCAAACCCTGCAAACATTTCTTGACGTTCGTGCGCAATTAAATTGGAAGCCCGTATGGCGTGATATGTCACAATATAAAAATAGATATTGGTAAAATCAATCGCTTCTGGAGACCCATAATAGATCTGCTCACGCGCTAGAAACCCATGCAAATTCATTTGTCCCAAACCAATCGCATGACTTTCAGCATTGCCTTTCGCAATGGAAGGCACACAAGCAATATTGCTCATATCCGAAACAGCAGTCAGAGCACGAACAGCAGATTCCACGGTCTGTCCAAAATCAGGACTTTCCATTGCTTTGGCAATATTCATGGATCCAAGATTACAGGATATATCACTTCCAATCGTGCGATAAGTTAAATCTGTCTCCAGTTCACTCGCCTCACTCACCTGCAAAATTTCTGAACATAAATTGCTCATACTTATGCGCCCAGCTATCGGATTCGATCGATTAGCAGTATCCTCAAATAAAATATAGGGATAACCCGACTCGAATTGAATTTCCGCTAATGTCTGGAAAAAAACGCGTGCACTTATTTTCTTTTTACGAATCTTTGCATTATCAACAAAAGAACGATAATGCTCCGTTAAAGAAATATCGCTAAAGGGCTTACCTGTCACACGCTCGATGTCATACGATGAGAAGAGATACATATCCTCATTATTCCGTGCAAGCTCAAAAGTAATATCAGGAATAACGACACCAAGCGAAAGCGTTTTGATTCTAACTTTTTCATCAGCATTTTCACGCTTTGTATCCAAAAACTTCATAATATCTAAATGATGAGCATGCAAATAAACAGCTCCAGCCCCCTGTCGTGCCCCAAGCTGATTGGCGTAAGAAAAAGAATCTTCCAAGAGTTTCATCACCGGTAAAACACCTGAGGACTGATTTTCTATTTGCTTAATTGGCGCCCCAGCTTCCCGCAAATTCGTTAAACAAAGCGCTACACCTCCACCACGTTTTGAAAGCTGCAAAGCCGAATTAACCGAACGACCTATCGATTCCATATTATCTTCAACACGTAGCAAAAAACACGAAACCAATTCACCTCGTTGTTTTTTCCCAGCATTTAAAAATGTCGGTGTTGCCGGTTGAAAACGTCCTGTAATAATTTCATCCACAAAACTTTCAGCAAGAGCTTTATTCCCTTGTGCCAAATATAAAGCTACAAGACAGACACGATCTTCATAACGTTCAAGATAACGTTTTCCATCAAAAGTCTTCAGTGTATAGCTGGTATAATACTTAAATGCGCCTAAAAAGGTAGGAAAACGAAACTTAAATGCGTAAGCACGTTTAAAAAGCTTTTTAATAAAAGAAAAATCATAAAGCTCAAATAAAGCTTTTTCATAATAACCTTCTTCTATTAAGTAATCTATTTTTTCCTTCAGGTTATGAAAAAAAACTGTATTTTGATTAACATGCTGAAGAAAATATTGCCGCGCAGCAAGCCGATCCATATCAAATTGAATATGACCATTTTCATCATAAAGATTAAGCATTGCATTCAACGCATGATAATCAGTAATCTGATCCGATTTCTGCGATTGTCCTATGCTAATTGTTTCCAAAATCTTTCCAATCCCTTTTTTACATAAATAACGTCTTCATCAGTTCCACGCAGCTCAAAACGATAAAGGCAAGGTACACAACATTTTTCAGCAATAATTTTACTTGCTAAATTATAATAGCGACCAAAATTACGATTCCCACCGCCAATAACACCACAAATTAATTTTCGGTTCTCAGCTTCATTAAGAAACTGGACAACGGCTTTCGGCACGGCCCCTCTTCCTTCACCATCTGCATATGTAGGAACAACCAATACATAAGGTTCACCAACCAATGCAGAAGGCTTTCTTTTATCAATTTTGAAGAGTCGTTGACCAAGCTGCGAGACAAAATGTTCTGTATTACCCGTTGCACTCGAATAATAAACAATAAGCCCCATTAAGCACAAAGACCACTAATCATATCTGGTCTAAAACCAGACCAATGATTTTCACCACAAACAACGACAGGAACCTGACGATACCCCAGAGATTGAACAAAACTGTATGCTTGTTCATCACAGGAAATATCAACAACACGATAATGAATGCCTTTTGCATCAAAAGCGCGGCGTGTAGCATCACATTGGACACAAGATGGTTTGCTATAAATAGTGATCGACATTTTCTTCAACTTTCACAATTCCAAACAATCAACCCTGAAAGGTCAATCTAATAATTTTATAGGTACTCAAGAATAACAAAAAACAGAAATTGTACGCAAAACATGTGATTATTTTCAAATAATACACAGCTTCCTGAACATAACAGAATTCCTCATCAAATAACTTCAAAAACTATGATGAGAATAAGCGATTATTCTACAACTTAAATGGCAAAGCCCCCTAGTTATAAAACAATCTTTTGCTTGCATTACAATTCCCTCCTGCTGTCTAAAAAACTAATGTTCTAAACTACCGTTTTTCAAGAGCTCTGTTTGCTCTTTTACGGCAAAAATCAATTACAAAAACGAAAGGAAATCCCTCCAAAAGAGACCCTTCAGTAAAAATACTGCTATACCTTTGGCCAATAAACTCTTTACAATAATGGAAATAACTTAGATACCAAACGAAACACACTAACACCCTCTCTTGTGCTTATTTAGAATCACCAATCATTTTGATACTATATATAGTATATACTCTCTCTCTTTCGTCAAGGTGAATTCAATTATTATTTTTAATTTTCCACGATCTTCCCACTAAAATTTTCAGTACTCAAAACTATGTAATAATATAACATTTTGTTGACAAACGTTATATTATTACATAGTTTCCAAAATAATAAGCAACGATGGTAAAAAATATGGATCTGCACTTCAATAAGACAACATTAGGCTATAGGAATAGAATAGCAATAAAGAACTTTTCAGCAAAATTAAAAGCTGGTTCATTGGTTGCAATAACAGGTGATAATGGCGCTGGAAAATCGACACTGCTAAAAGCTATCGCCGGATTGATTAAACCTCTTAAAGGAAAAATTACAAAACCAAAAAAAAGCTGCATTGCTTATCTTGCTCAGCAATGTAATATAGATCAAACATTTCCAATTGATGTGAAAACGCTTGTAAAAACAGGACTGTGGTCTTTTTGTGGATTATGGAAGAATCAGCGCCCTTATGATTCTAAGATTCAAAATGCTCTTAAAATGGTTGGGCTTACAGAACTCGCATCCCGTTCGCTTGAAACATTATCAGGCGGGCAATTGCAACGCGCTCTTTTTGCACGTATCATTATACAAGATGCCAATATTATTTTACTTGATGAACCTTTCAATGGTGTAGATCATAATACCCAAAAAGACCTTCTTGCACTGATCACATACTGGCAACAGCAAGGACGCACAATTCTCACAGCACTCCATAATCCTCTCATCGTGCAAGAATTTTTCCCCCAAATGATTCAAATTGATCAACAAAACGCCTTTTATGGAGAAACAACACAGTTTTTAAACAACACCATTCATCACGTTATGCCACCTCTCACATCCAATTCTTTCCCTATTAGCGCACAAAAACAAAATCTTCCCATCAATGATCCTCTCTTTCTTACTTAGGTATAAGACGTGTATGCATTTTTTCTTGCCCCCTTTGTTGATTTCCAATTTATGCAAAACGCCCTTATCGGTTCTATTTTTCTGTCTATTAGCGCTTGTCCTGTTGGTGTGTTTTTGATGCTCCGTGGAATGAGCTTGACAGGAGATGCTATTTCTCATGCCATTCTTCCTGGTGTTGCAACTGCTTTTCTGATTTGTGGTTTTTCCCTCATATCTATGACACTTGGTGGCATCTTCGCTGGTCTTATTGTTGCTTTAGCAACCATTTTGATTTCACGAAACAGCTTTCAGAAAGAAGATGCATCCATGACCGTCTTTTATCTTATTGCACTCGCGGCAGGTGTTATTATTATCTCACTGAAAGACTCAACAATTGAGCTGCTTCATCTCTTATTCGGATCGGTTCTTGCACTTGATGCACAAGCCCTTTGGTTAATCGCTACTATAATGCTGATTACACTATGCAGCCTTTGTATTTTTTGGCGTGCACTCGTTTTAGAAAGCTTTGACCCCCTCTTTTTTAAATCACTCTCTCCATTGAGTAAATATATTCATATTTCATTGCTTGGACTTGTGGTGTTGAATCTGGTTGGAGGCTTTCAATCACTAGGAACATTACTTTCCGTTGGTATTATGATGATTCCAGCCATTACAGCCCGTTTTTGGTTTTCACGGCTAGTCCCTATTTGCGCGCTTTCCACTCTTTTTGGAATCATTTCTAGCGTATGTGGTCTCCTGCTTTCTTTTCATCTTTCACTTCCCTCCGGCCCTGCTATCATCATTGCCGCAGGATTTATTTATCTCGTTTCCTGTTTGATAAGTCCACGTGGCTTTATTGTAACATGGTTTCCCCACCTCTTTTATACCTCCTCACTTTAAGGAAAAAAATGTGCCTAAGTTTGCTCAAAAATTTGTTATTCTTGGAGCCTTATTGCTTGCCCTTTCTCCATTTTCTGCTTCTGCACACAATAAAATCAAAGTTGTTGCGAGCTTTTCTATTCTCGCAGATCTCGTAAAAAATGTAGGAGACCACCATATCTCTATGACTACTTTTGTAGGTCCAAATGCGAATACCCACACTTATGAACCTACCCCCCATGATGCTCAAGCGCTTAGAAATGCTCAAATTATTTTCATCAACGGGCTTCATTTAGAAGGATTCATTGATCGCCTCATTACAGCAAGCGGTACAAAAGCACTTCTTGTCGAAGTTAGCGCTAACATTCCCTCTCTCAAAATGAAAAATCAAGAACATAATGCCCATCACCACCATAGCGTTATTGATCCACACGCTTGGCAAACAATTCCCAATGTCAAAATCTATGTGAAAAATATCGCTGCTGCTTTTTGTAAAATCGATCCACAATCCTGCACCAGCTACAAAAAAAATGCCGAAACCTACATCCAAAAACTTAAAATAGCACAAGATACCCTGAAAACAAAAATTTCTACCATTCCTAAAGATAAACGTATCATTATCACATCTCATGATGCCTTTGGCTATTTTGCCAAGGAATATGGTTTTACTATCCTTGCCCCTCAAAGTGCTTCAACAGAAACTGAAGCAACCGCAGCCGATGTTGCTAAACTTATAAAACAAATTAAAGCGAATAAAGCAACTGCCCTATTCGTTGAAAATATCTCTAATCCCCGTCTCATAAAACAGATTGCAAAAGAAACAGGTTTAACAATTGGTGGAACACTTTATTCTGATGCATTGTCAAACAAAAATGGCCCTGCAGCAACTTATCTCGATATGATGGAACACAATGTGAATACCATCATTGATGCTATCACAAAACATTAAGATCTTCTATAAAAGAGATAAAAAAGAGTTCATAAAATCGTAGGTCTATGATTATGTTACTAATGATGCTCCAACAGCTATAATTGATAACATTGATATGAAATAAAGTTACTTTTACAGAGAAATTTATACTCTATAGATTCTAAGATAGATAAAGTAAGTGGATTTATTGCCTCATGGTGCCCAAACTGTCAGCAGTAGCATTCTATTTTTCAATGCTTCTTTTACAATAACTCTCGACACTTGAAACGATTCATAAGAAGAATTTGGTGTCTTTTTCTTAAAGTATTTTTATCTATCCAACTTCATTTATAACATGCAAGTAGAATTAGTGTATGAATAAAAACCACTTGAAGAAAAAATGCCTCTTATGAAGAGTCTCAACACAATAATTGTTGCAATGTTGGAGACTGAAAGAGAGTATGATGATGGCCCCAGCTTGCATTTTTATAAGCATAAAGATGGCGATACACAATGGATTTTATGTTATACTACTTATAAACGACTGCGTGAATAAATAGTTGGAACAACCTTGCAAGATATTTTTTAAAAAAAGTGCGTAAATTGGCAACCCAATAGCCTTCTGTTTAGGTATTCTGTTTTGTATGAGAGATGCAATTCTATTCAAAGAACGTAAAAAAATGTGTTCGGCAATGCTTAATCGCCATTATGTAAGAGACACTGGCTCAGATGTTTTTGAAAATTGCAATACTAAATTAAAAGATGATGCTAAAGACAGAATCTATTTTTTATCTTGATGCTTTCATATTCCCCCCCCTAAATTAAGCTGTCTCCTCATTTTAAAAATTACACAAGCAGATAAGCTTATTCTACTCTGGCATACAAAACTGAATACAGCACTGAACCGTCTTCATATTTGTCTCAAACATACTGCTGTATAAAGTTTAGGTTGATTTATAAGCAACAAAAAGCACGCGCTTTATAAGAAAGTAATATCATAAAACCATTAATAGACTGGTAATATATTGAAAAAATATACCAGCTTTTATAAAATGCTTTGTAAAACAATAATATAACTGTCTTTGTCTCTGCTGATTCTTATAGGTGTTCGCATCGATCCCTTATGCTATATTCATAAAGATCTGTTTGAGGATGATCTATAGGCAATTTTTAACTCAAGAATATAGAAAAGATCGATGAGATGTTACAGATGTGTTTCATCTGCTTTTATCGTTAAAAGTAATGAAAATTCTAAAACAAGCACGCCTTCTATCTCTCAGTGATTTTTTTGCAACTTATCAGATACCCTCGCTGAGAATTGCATAGTGATTTACATGAGAAAAAAATAAACTTGCAGCATGCGCGCATAGGTTTCTCTCTAATTTATGTGATTGGTAGAAAAAACAAATGCTTCTTATAGGAGCTCTGAAACCATTTTAGATCATATGGCCAGCGGTAAAATAGAATGCGCCTATTTTCGTACAGACTATTTAAAACAGCGTCGTATTTTGTGGATCAAGTAGACTTCTTATGTTAGGGGTCAAAGCCAAGATATGGGGCGCATCCTCCCTTATCTGTGACTCATTTTTTCTCTCTATTTCTCTCATTTACTTTTATAATACACATAAATTATTACATCAAGAAACATATTATAATATGTTTTTTTTATAACAAAATTATAAATGAGTAAAAATATGGTTAATAAAGATTTATTCTATATTGATATTTTTTTATAATGAAAATGATGTTTGAAAATTATATTCTTCTTACAGACCGTGAAAATGCAAAATTTCTTCATATAAATGTTTTGACATTCTCAGCGCCATGGGACAATGGATCATTACCAAAACTGTTAAAATTTTGTTTTTAATCCCATCGGTTACAACCTGAGTTTGTAAATGTAATCGAGAAAGTCAAAACACAACATTATCATGACGCAGCATAAAAGAGAGTCGTGTCACATCAAGTAATGCTTACTTATTATTTGTGCGCTTTCCTGTGTTTTTATTAAAAGTATGAAAATTCTGATGAGCAACTGTGAAACTTAGTTTTTGACCATAGTCTTGTGTCAAGCGTTCTTTTATTTCAATCGTAAAGATGATACCATTCCAACGCGTTAAAACATGGCAACCTGTTCCAATAAGCTTGATAAGCTCAATTTTTGTGTGAAAGACAGGCCCTTTATCTGGATGTTGTCCCAATAAGATTATTTCAGGTCTGAATGCCAAAAGATCAGTTTCTTCGCCATAAGAAAATGAATGCCCTAAATGTTGTTCTAAGACATGGCGATCAAGAAAATTCATAGGAGGAGAACCAATAAAATCAGCAACAAATGTTGTTGCTGGAGTATCGTAAATTTCCATTGGTGTTCCAATTTGCTCGATAGCTCCTTTATTCAAAACGACTATTCTATCAGCTAATGTCATAGCTTCTAGTTGATCATGGGTAACATAGAGGCTCGTTGTTCCTAATGAACGCTGTAGTGTTTTTATTTCAATACACATTTGCGCCCGTAATTTTGCATCAAGATTTGAAAGAGGTTCATCAAAGAGAAAAACACGGGGTTGACGTACAATCACACGCCCCATTGCAACACGCTGACGTTGTCCTCCTGATAATTGTCGTGGTTTACGATCAAGAAATGGTTCTATCTCCAAAAGCTTTGCAGCATGTGCGATACGTTTTTTAATTTCTTCTTTAGGAGTTTTACGATTTTTAAGACCATATTCTAAGTTTCCACGAACTGTCATATGGGGATAAAGGGCATAATTTTGAAAAACCATAGCGATATCACGATCAGCTGGTTCACGATCATTGATACATTCGTTATCAATGCATAATTCACCTGAAGTAACTTGTTCAAGTCCTGCTATAATACGTAATAAGGTCGATTTTCCGCACCCTGAAGGACCGACAAGAACAAGAAGTTCTTTATCGGCAACAGTTAAATTTAAATCATCAATGACCAGAATGCCGTTGTCATACTGTTTTTTTATATTTGATAACTGGATTATGGCCACAATTACTTCTCCGTTTCAATAAGGCCTTTGATAAAAAGCCGCTGCATGAAGATAACAACAAGAACAGGGGGAACCATGGCAACAACCGATACTGCCATGAGTATATTCCATTGAGGATCATGTTGAAGTGATTCGACAATAAGCTGTTTTAAAATAATAAGGATCGTTTGATGATTTTGATCCGTTGTGATGATAAGAGGCCAGAGATATTGTATCCATCCATAAATGAACATAATGATAAATAAAGCAGCGATATTGCTTTTACTAAGAGGAAGAAGAATATCCTTAAAAAATTTAACTGGACCTGCACCATCAACACGTGCCGCCTCTAAGAGTTCATCTGGAACAGTCAAAAAAAACTGGCGAAATAAAAATGTAGCGGTTGCAGATGCAATAAGTGGAATAATCATTCCACTATAGGTGTTAACCATCCCCAATTTCGCAACAATCTCATAGGTTGGAAGAATACGAACTTCGACAGGGAGCATCAATGTAACAAAAATAAGAACAAAAGCAGTTTTTCGGAAGGGAAAGCGCATGTAAATAATTGCATAAGCAGACAAAAGTGAAATAATAATTTTTCCAACGCTAATCCCAAGAGCCATAATGAATGAATTCATTAAGAGTGGCCAGAGGTTGGGCAAACCCAGCTGTGCAAGGCCATCACCAAAGATTGTTTTATAATTTTCCAGAGCATATTTCCCAGGCAAAAGAGGAAGTGTTCCTGAGTTAAATGCTGCTGAACTATGAGTTGATGCAATGATAGCAACATAAACTGGAAAGCAAATAATGATAATACCAACAATAAGAGTAATATGGGTTAGAAATTTCAAAACAGGGCGATTTTCAACCATAATTTGTTTCCTAATATTGTACACGGCGCTCAATCCAGCGAAACTGGATAAACGTTAAGACAATAACCATCAACATCAATATTGTTGATTGTGCTGCTGATGCACCGATTATTTGATTTCTAAAGCCATCGTCATATACTTTATAGACGAGGATGCTCGTTGCACGCGCAGGACCTCCAGAAGTTGTATTATCAATAATACCAAAAGTATCAAACATAACATAATTGACATTGACAATAAGAAGGAAAAACGTCGTTGGTGAAATTTGCGGGAAAACCACTGTCCAAAATCGTTTAAAGGGACCAGCACCATCAATGGCGGCTGCTTCTATTTGAGAACGCGGAACAGACTGAAGACCTGTAAGAAAAAAGAGAAAATTGTAAGAAATTTGTTTCCAACTAGCCGCAATGACAATAAGAATCATTGCTTGAGTGCCATTAATACGATAATTCCATAGCACCCCTATTTTCTCGAGAAAAAAAGGGATAATTCCGATGGTGGGATGAAAGATAAACAGCCACAATATACCTGCCAATACTGGAGCAACAGCATAGGGCCAGAGCAAAAGCATTGTATAAGCCTTTTTTGCACGGATGACACGATCAACACAGACAGCTAAGAGAAGTGATATTGTCATTGAAGCGACAGTAACTGAGATGGAAAATACTGCGGTTGTAAGAAGCGATTGCCGATATGTAGGATCAGAAAGAACGGTTAGATAATTCTCAAAACCAATAAAGGTTGTTGTAAAGCCAAAAGGGTCTTCACGCTCAAAAGATGATTTTATTGCTTGAGCAGCAGGCCAAAAGAAAAACAAAAAAGTCACAAGAAGCTGAGGAAAAAGCAGTCCGTAAGAAAGTAGACTATTTTTAAAATATGCATGTTTTTCTTGCATTCGTAGGGCTCTTTAAATGTAGAGACTTTAAAAAAGTAAACAAAAAGGACTCAACCGTTTTTGTTGAGTCTTTAATGTTTAACAATAAAACGAAATTAATGATTAGATCTTTCAAATTCACGCAAGAGTTTATTTCCACGTTCAACGGTCTCATCTAAACCATCTTTCGGCGTTTTTGAACCACTAAGAACAGCTTCCAACTCTTGATCAAGAATGGCACGAATTTGTGGTAAATTACCAAATCTTATCCCTTTTGAGTTAACTGTTGGTGGATTAAGATTAATCTGTTTGATAGCTATATCCGCACCTGGCGTTTTTTCATAGAAATGTTGTTTTTTGCTCAATTCATAAGTCGCTTTTGTGGTTGGGAGATAACCTGTTTCCTGATGCCACTTTGCTTGATTTTCTGTTTTTGAAAGAAATTTAAGAAAAGCGGCTGCCCCTGCATATTCCTTTGGAGTATGGCCCTTAAACGCCCAAATAGAAGCTCCCCCAATAACTGAATTTTGTGGTGCTCCTTCTGTATCCTTATAGTACGGTAGCATACCAACCCCCACATTAAACTGAGCTTCAGAAACAATCCCAGCATGTGATCCTGAAGATTGCATAAAAATTGCACAATTTTGTGCCATAAACATTGGTGTTGAATCTAATGCACCTGCTGGACCACCATAACGGAAAATACCTTGATCAGACCACTTTTTCAGGTCAGCCCACATACGCACTTGTAAAGGTCCATTAAATGTAAGTTCTGAATCAAGTCCTTTAAAGCCATTTTCCTTCGTTCCAAAAGGAACATTATGCAACGCTGAAAAATTTTCTATACCAATCCATTGAGCGGCATAAGCCATTGTAAAACCACAATTTGCCGCTTTAGTCTCAAGAATTTTCTTGGAAAAGTTTTCTATATCTTGCCACGTTCTAGGAGGCTGTTCTGGATCAAGCCCTGCTTTTTTAAAGATATCTTTGTTATAATAAAGGATGGGTGTTGAAATATTAAATGGCATAGAGACGATACGTCCCTGTTCATCGGAGTAATAACCACTAATAACAGGGAAATAATCTGTAGGATCAAATTCTTGTTTTGTATCAGCCATAAGTTGATAAAATGGGTAGATTGCGCCTTTTGCAGCCATCATAGTTCCAGTACCAACGTCATAAATTTGAGCAAGTACTGGCTGTTTCTTTCCACGAAATGCTGCAATGAGTGAAATCAATCCCTCTTCATATTCACCGCGAAATGAAGAAACAACTTTATACTCAGATTGACTTGCATTAAAATCGTTAATGAGACTTTCAGTTTGCTTTCCTAATTCACCACTCATAGAATGCCAAAAGCTGATTTTTGTCTGTGCAAAACTTTCTGTCATCCCCGCTGTGGACATTATGATAGCAACCGTGGCCGCTATGGAAAGATAAAAACGACTCATGCTTCACCCTTTCTGAAGTGATGGAATACAAACTACCCCCTAAATTTATAGTATTACACATGAACATGCTATGACAGTTTTATTTCAGAAACATATTCTCTCATTTAAACAGGAACCACCTAAAGGTCAAATGAATTTATTTAAATTTATTTATTTTCTTTTATAAGCTTTCTTATATATTCACGAAATACGCGTTTGTAACTATCTGAAAAAAGTGAGATGGCTTAAATAAGCAAAGCCACTTGGTAAAAAGATATGGATCGTAAATATCATTCAATGACTATTTTAATATCTGGATTTACTTTTTTAAAAAGAATTGTTTATTCTTTTATTATTTGTCTTATAACTTTCGGCTTATAACTTTAACACGATGTTGCTACTGAATTTAAAGAAGAGACAAATAGAATTTTTTTAAAATTAAGAAAATCATTTTGAAGCGCTTAATAGTCTCTTTCCCTGTAACAAGATCACACCCCTCATGCAAAACAAAATGACACTGTATGACCAATTTCCATGCTGTTAAAAAATCTTTCAATACATCTACATTTCATGATAGAACCTGTAAAATAAGACATAAAGCCTCTCCATTAAAGTATATAAGACTTTTTGTATGCCATCATTTTTACACTTCATAAAAGTGCAAAACGACATCATCATATGAGACCCTAATGCTTAATAAGCCTTGCATTTGAAATACGTTAAATGAATATTTTTATTCTTTTCTCAATTATTTTTTATCCACACACCAACCCTACTTGTAATGTTCAAACAAATGATTTTGATTGATTCATTGTAAAAATATTTGAAATAAGAGAATCTTACGTATTAAGGTCTCTTACTCACATGAGTAAAATATTAATTATCATTATAAATCAATGTATTATTGTTATATATTAGATAATTTTTCTTCTTTCATTACGCTAACTTTATGAAGATATATAGTTCCTTTTGTGTTGATGTATTTTTACCTTTGTGCACACAATTGCAATGCGAGATCAGGTTGATCTGTCGTAATATAATGTACAGGCATATCAAGCCAATATGATAACCGAGCTTTTCCATTAATTGTCCATACCCCTACAGTAAAACCAGCCTCAAGAGCTGATTCAATAAAGTTCTGTGAAACAATAGAGCCATCTAAACTTAGGTCAGAATAACCTAATTGCTTCCATTCAGAAAAATGACGGTACATATCACCTTCAAAATTATCAACACATGGACCAGATGGTATTCCTGCTTCAATAAAAGGACGAAGGATAAAAGGATCAAAACTAATTGCAGAAACCCGTTCTGATAAATTTCGGCTTTTTATTAGCGCAAGCGCTTTTTGGGATAATATTGTTTCGCGCTCCACTTCACCGCATGTCTTGATTTCAAGATGCAATGCAACATTCGTTGGTGCTAAAAGATCAAGCACTTCTTCTAATAAGGGAGGTGCTTCTTGGCTTCCTTTTACGCAGAGTTGTTTGCGTGTTTCATTATCAATGTCATGAATATACCCCTTTTTTCCAACCAATTGGTCTAGACGGAAGTCGTGAAAGACAACCACTTCACCGCTTTTTAGCAAATGAACGTCGCATTCAACTTCATCAACACCTAACGCTATAGCATTATTAAATGCCGAAAGGGTATTTTCAGGATAAAGATGAGCTCCTCCACGGTGTGCAACAATTTTTTTCTCAGACATGCAAAATCCCACACTTCTCAATTTTAAACGATATTGACGTACAGATTGTCAGATAAAGGCTTATATCATATGAAAATACACAATCATTTTTAAATGATTTTTTCTACACTTCTCGAATATCAAACCCTCAGTCATATTTTATTCTTAAAAAACTTATCCTTCATTTTAATTATTCCCATTCAATAGTACTAGGAGGTTTTGAGGTTACATCATATACAACACGATTAATCCCTCTAACTTCGTTAATAATACGTGCTGCTGTCTTACTTAAAAACGCCATATCATAGGGATAAAAATCAGCAGTCATTCCATCTACAGATGTGACGGCGCGAAGAGCACAAACAAATTCATAAGTGCGATCATCCCCCATCACGCCAACAGTTTGAACAGGAAGAAGAACAGCAAAAGCTTGCCAAATTTCGTCATAAAGACCAGCTTTATGGATTTCCTCAAGGTAGATAGCATCTGCTTCACGTAAAATTTCTAATTTTTCACGGGTCACAGTACCTGGACAGCGAATTGCAAGACCGGGACCTGGAAAAGGATGGCGACCAATAAACTGCTCCGGTAATCCTAACTCTCGCCCTAGCAAGCGAACCTCATCCTTAAAGAGCTCACGCAACGGTTCTACAAGTTTCATATTCATCTGTTCTGGTAGCCCCCCCACATTATGATGGCTTTTAATGGTTACCGTTTCACCAATAGCGGACACACTCTCAATAACATCTGGATAAAGTGTTCCTTGTGCTAAAAACTCTGCACCTCCTATTTTTTTAGTTTCTTCTTCGAAAACTTCAATAAAAAGGCGACCAATCGTTTTGCGCTTTTTTTCTGGATCTGTCTCACCTTCTAAAGCATTAAGAAATATATCGGCAGCATTAACGTGAATAAGCTCTATATTATAATGATCACGAAAGAGCGTGAGAACTTCTTCAGCTTCATTCTTGCGCATCAGCCCATGGTCTACCAAAATGCATGTCAGTTGATCTCCTATGGCTTCATGAAGGAGTACCGCTACAACAGATGAATCCACTCCCCCTGAAAGACCACAAATCACACGACTTTTCCCAACTTTTTGTCGTATCGTAGCAATTGCCTGCTCACGATAAGAAGCCATTGACCAATTGCCTTTAATAGCAGAGATCTTATGAACAAAATTTTGCAAAAGTTTTGTACCATCCGGTGTATGGATAACTTCAGGATGAAACTGTACCGCATAAAAATATCTTTTCTCATCAGCAATAGCCGCATAGGGAGCTCCTTTTGAGGTTCCTATGACACGAAAACCTTCTGGTAAAGCTGCCACACGGTCACCATGGCTCATCCATACTTGATAACGAGAACCTTTTTCCCACACTCCATCAAAAAGGGCACTCTCTTCTTGAACTTCCAAAAAAGCACGCCCAAATTCACGCTCATGTCCAGCTTCAACCTTTCCTCCAAGCTGAACACACATGACTTGTTCACCATAGCAAATGCCCAAAATCGGAACACCCGCCTCAAAAATTTCCATTGGAGCACGCGGAGAGCCCTCATCAATAACGGAATAAGGACTCCCTGATAAAATAATAGCTTTAGGATTTATGCGGCGCACAGCTTCTAAAGCCAATTGAAAAGGAGTAATTTCACAATACACTCCCATTGCTCGTACCCGTCGTGCAATAAGTTGTGTAACTTGTGAACCAAAGTCAATAATAAGAACAGTGTCTGGATGTGATATGCTCATAGAAAACCAATCAACAATTGTAAAAGAAAACTCATGAGAGTTATGATTCAATCTTTCTCTTTTCACAAGCCTGTTTTCTTAAGAAAAAGATTATTCTCGTAAAGTTTATGATAAAAAGTGTAAGAATATGGATCAATGTTTTTTTTGCAACACAGATAAAAAGAACCCATCTGTTTGTGTTGTGGCCGGCGACAAAGTAAGTCCATAATTTGAAAAAACTGGTTGCACAGGAGAAAAACTAAAATGTTTCTGCCAAAGCGCTGTCATATCTATTGGAGAAAAATGAGAATGTTGTTGAAGGAAATGGGAAATTTGTTCCTCATTTTCATCTGTAAAAAGAGAACAGGTAATATAGATTAGGCGCCCATTTGGCTTAAGATAAGCTATCGCTTCATTCAAAATATCCCTCTGTTCTGTTTGGCGTTGTTTCACCTGTACTAATGTTAAACGCCATTTCGCATCTGGACGACGACGCCATGTTCCTGTCCCACTACATGGTGCATCTAGTAGAACTCTATCCATCTGGCCTATTAATGGCTTCAATTCTTCTTTTTGTGCTCGTGTTTGTACATTACGAACACCAGCGCGTCGAAGACGATCAAAAATAGGAGCTAAGCGCGCTTTATCAAAATCATAAGCATAAATTTGCCCACGATTGTTCATATCGGAAGCTAAAGCTAATGTTTTGCCCCCAGCACCTGCACAATAATCTAATACCTGCATGCTCTCTTGCGCTTCCACAAGGTGAGCAACAATTTGAGATCCTAAATCCTGTATTTCAAAGTGTCCTTTTTGAAAAGCTGGTTCCACTTGAACATTGGGATGACGATTAAACTTTTCAATCGGTGCAATTCTTAAAGCTTGCCCAAACCATGGAAAAGATTTAAGTTTGGTTTTTGCTAATTCTTTCAGCACCTTTTCTGGTGTTGCCTTTAGGTTATTTACCCGTAGGTCTAAAGAAGGACGCGTTGCTAACGCAGCCGCTTCAGTGATCCAATTATCACCAAATAAAGGACGCAGATGCGCTTGACACCATTGCGGAATATCACCACGAATATAGTCTGGAGCATCCACTAATTGCTGACCTTGCCACGATTTACGCTGTTTAGCCCCTAATAACTGCGGTGCAAACCGATCTTCTGCCAATTCACCGTCAATTTGCTCCAGCGTCATTTTTTCAGAATCTAATAAGGCACCAAAAACGATATCTCGGATATCATCACTCTCCATACGCCATTGTAAAGAATAACGTCGTCTTAAAACATCATAAACGATTGTACCAATAGCTGCACGATCACCTGCTCCAGCAAAGCGATGAGAAAGACCCCAATCCTTTAAAGCTTCTCCTACTGGGCGATGCTTCACTTCTATCTCTGTGAGAACATCTATTGCTGCTTGCAAACGCCCACCTAATCGCATTCATTTCTCCCATTAAAATAATAAAATTTTAAATCATCTAAAAAAATAATATTATCGCCTTTTTGCCAATGAAACCTTCTCAAAGCCATAAAAAATTTACATTCAATATTAAAATGATCTGATCATACTTTTTTATAAGATCCAATTTAGAGTATTTAAATTTTTCCTTTCATCTTCTGCCCATTCGCTTTTTATCCTTCTACCTCTTATGCTAAAAGATACGTAGCCATCCATAAAGAACTTATTTCCGCCATGCATTACGAAAAAACCAAACTCTTTAATTTATTTGCGTAAAATAAAATTTACGAGGATTGTCTGAACAATAGAAAAAAATCAAATATCTCCCATCTTTATATGGCTATCCTTCTGAAAAAATAGAAAAAATCTTCTCATAAAATTAAACAAGTTCATCTTACGTTCAACAAAAAATTAACTTTTTAGAAAATGCTTGGAACCACTATTTGGCATGACCGTTTTTACTCTAATGGCAACTGCCAGACAATTTTAAAGGAGAAAATAATGACTTATAATAATGGAAAAACAACTTCGTCTAAAAGCCGTCATAATACAATGCCCTCAAACAACGGAAAGAAATCCGTCCAAAGTGATCAGACAAACACTCGCCAACGTGCGTCAAAGACTGGACGGAAGACAACAAAAAGTTAATTCTAATTTTATATAACTTATTTCATATAGTCTTAACAGAAAGAATTAGAGTTTTAACCTCTAATTCTTTCCTTTTTGGGATTATTACACCAAATTACAAACAGAAAAAAGCGCAGTCTCTCTTTCTTGTTCTCGGAAAATTTTATATTTATGCAATATGATATTAGGATCTTGTATCTTTAAACTGGTCCACGATAATTTGGACTCTCTCGTGTGATAGAAACATCATGCGTATGACTTTCATGGAGTCCCGCATTCGTAATACGTACAAACGTTGCTTTTTCACGAAACTCTACGAGATCTTTTGCTCCAACATACCCCATCGAAGCACGAAGTCCACCAGCAAGCTGATGTAGAACTGATGCTATAGGACCTTTATAAGCAACCTGCCCCTCCACACCTTCAGGAACTAACTTAAGTTCATCACGAACATCATCTTGAAAATAGCGATCTGCCGATCCTCGTGCCATAGCACCAACAGATCCCATGCCGCGATAAGCTTTAAAGGATCGTCCTTGATAAAGATAAACTTCGCCAGGACTTTCTTCTGTACCCGCTAAAAGAGAGCCAATCATAGCAGCACAAGCCCCACCTGCTAAGGCTTTAGCAAAATCACCGGAAGCTTTTATCCCCCCATCAGCAATAACGGGAATGCCCGCTTTTTCAGCAACTTCTGCAGCATTCATAATGGCTGCAAGCTGAGGAACACCAACACCTGCAACAATTCGCGTTGTGCAAATAGAACCAGGACCAATCCCAACTTTTATAGCATCCGCACCACTGTCAATCAAAGCCTGTGTTGCTTGAGCAGTCGCCACATTACCAGCAATAATAGCTGGAGAAAACGTCATTTTTTTAATACGCTCAACAGTGTCTAATACACGCTGAGAATGTCCATGTGCAGTATCAATTACTAGAATATCAACGCCTGCATCAATTAATTGTTCAGCCCGCTCAAACCCATCGTTCCCTACACTACTTGCAGCTGCAACACGCAAGCGACCTTGTGAATCTTTGGCAGCGTTTGGATTTAATTTTGCTTTTTCAATATCCTTAACTGTTATCAGTCCGACACAACGATTCTGTTCATCCACAACTAATAATTTTTCAATACGATGATGGTGTAAAAGATACTTCGCTTCATTGAGTTGAACATTTTCACGCACTGTGATTAAATTTTCATGCGTCATTAATTCATAAATTTTTTGTTTGGGATCCGTTGCAAAACGCACATCCCTATTTGTCAAAATGCCAACAAGCCGTCCAGCAGTTTCACCTTTAGCACCATTTTCAACAACCGGAATACCGGAAATACCATGAGAGCGCATCAAAGATTTTGCTTCTTCAAGTGTTGCATCTGGTCCAATGGTGACTGGATTAACAACCATACCAGATTCAAACTTTTTTACTTGGCGAACTTCTTCTGCCTGCTCTGCAGGAGACATATTACGATGAATAACCCCAAGACCACCAGCTTGAGCCATAGCAATTGCCAAACGCGATTCTGTTACCGTATCCATTGCCGCAGAAAGCAATGGCAAATTGAGCTTAATATCCGCTGCAATGCGCGTACTGAGATCCACTTGACTAGGCATAACAAGAGAATGACCGGGTTGTAAAAGTACATCATCAAAAGTCAGTGCCAATGCACCTGTCCCCGTTTCAACAATCTTTGCCATATCAAAATTCCTTTTATAATAAAACACCGCAAGAAGCTTTAAAATACAACTGCGGTTCTCATACATGGTAGATTGGCAAAAAATTATGCCATGCTACAAACAAAATGAAAAGAAAAATAAATATTTTTTTAAGTGTGGTTTATAAAAATTTACAATTGTGATTCAATAGGTAACCAACTTATTATTTTTGCAAATGCGCGACGCCAAAAATTACTTTCTGGCTCATAGTCAATGCTATATTTTTTTTCATTTTCAATAAAATCCCAATAAATACGATTATTATCACCAAGACGCAGATGATAGCTCATTTCCCCTGTGGTTTCTTCAGAAAACAACAAATCTAATCTTGCTGTAATGGGAGCACATTCAAAAAGAATGCCCATTTCTGTATTTAATGATGCTGATCTTGGATCAAAATTTAAAGATCCAATAAAAGCTGTTTTACGATCAATTAAAAAAGCTTTAGCATGTAAACTTGCCTTACTCGATCGAAACAATCGCAACCCATGAGTATTGCCTTCCGCTTTTAATTCATAAAGATTAACACCACTTTTCAACAATGCCTTACGATAAGGTACATAACCACCATGCACTAATGCTACATCAGTAGCAGCTAAAGAATTTGTCAGAATTTTGACATCAACACCCTTTGAAACCAAATTACTAAAATTCTGCGTGCCAACCTTACCAGGAACAAAATAAGGTGACGTAATCTGAACCGTTTTTTTGGCATTTCCAATAACCTTTGAAAGTGCCTTCATAAGCCAATTGCTTGCTTTTTTACGCAATGCTTTTTCTGGAGGGTCAGAAAGAACAACAACTTTGTCTGCTAAAAATAACCGCTTTCCTGTTTGGATAAAACAATTAAAGTTAATGTGCTCTTTGACATAATCTAAATAAACTTTTGCAACCTTGGAATCACGAAACTTTCGTAATTTATCTTTCCAATAGCTAAGATCACTTGCGCTTTTAGGAACAACCAAAGTATGAATTGGCAAAACAACAGCACTATTCCAAAAATCATCAAAGATACTTTCTACCTTTTTAACAGAAGGACCGATTAACATCAAATCTAAATCTCGAAAATGGGATTCTTTACCAGCATCAAAATAAGAATCTGCAAGATTACGTCCTCCTACAAAAGCGACCCTGCCATCAACAATAAAAGCTTTATTATGCATTCTACGTGTTACAGTAATTGCCCGTAATATAATTTCTAAACCACGGCGTAAACCACCTTTACGCGATCGCCCTGGATTAAACATTCTCACCTCAATATGAGGATGTCTATCTAGCGCAATATAAGCTGGATCACGTGCCTGAGCATTAATATCATCCAAAAGAAGCCGTACCCGAACCCCTCGATCAGCTGCCTCAACTATTTCACTTAATAATAGACGCCCCGTTAAATCATCATCCCAAATATAATACATCAGATCAAGGCTACGCCCAGCCTCTGCAGCTCCTATTGCACGAACACAAAACGCATCCAAATTGCTGATAATGAGGGAAAGGGCATCTTTATCAATCCCCAATCCATTTTCTTCCTCAGCTAATTGACTGACGATACGATCAAGCTTAGTTTCATCTTTCTGAATAGGTAACGCATAAGAACATTGCCCCCTAGCATTTTTCACAAAACGCCCATAGGTGTAGATTGCCAACATAGATGCAATAAAAAAAAAGAGGACAAAACCAATAACAATCTGTAAAAGAGTCAAAGAGGGTAAACTTTCTATTTTAAACTATCACATCATCAGTAATGCAAACGATAACACTAATCACTTTATCTTAATCGTATAGCAAATAAAATGCCACTTCTTGCTTAAGAGAGTATAAATTTAATATTGATGATACAAAAATTTTAGCGGTAGTATTTAAAAGTTTTTAAAAATGCTTCTCTTTTTTAATAAATGTAAACTTAACTAAAATTGTATAAATTGAAACAAACGATTAAAATAGTCACATAAAATTTATATTTGATTTAAATCTACAAAATCATCCTCTATAGATAAATTTTACAATAAATGATTGTTTTCTTAAGCTTCCTCCACGGACTTTATCAAAATCCACTCTATTTTTTTGAAACGCATGCTTGTCATGAAGAGAAATTTGTTATGAATTTTACTTTCGTTCTTGATTTCTTATTGCTCTCAATTCTTCCATTTTTCTATAAAGTGTAGAGCGACCAATATGAAGGCGGCGCGCAATCTCACTCATATGTCCTTTATAATGTTTAATCGCTTTCTCTATAATATCATGTTCCATCTCTGCAAAAGTACGTACATGCCCATCAGTATTCAAAAATTTTATCGATTCTTGCTCATTATCTTCTTGCATATTACCCTCAATGATATTGGGAACATTCATTAATGAATTTCCCATTAATTGCGGAAAATCTCGAACAGTTAATAACGGTCCTTCACTGAGTAAAATCGCACGAAATAAAAAGGTTTCAAGCTCATTTCTATTGCCAGGCCAATCATACTGCATAAGCAAGGAAAGAGCAGAGCCTGCTAAACCATGGACATGTGATCGCCCTGTTTCTGTGATAATGCGATCAATCAAACGTTGTGTGATCTCTGGAAAATCATCCCTTAATTCTCGTAAAGCAGGGACGCTAATAGACAAGTGAGAAAATTGTTCAAACAAACTATGCAAAAAAAAGTTCTCATTAACCAAGTCCTTTAAACGCGATGTTGAAATAGCGATGATCCGAAAAGGAAAAAAATCTCCTTTTTTATCCCTTTCCCTTTCTTTAAGGTAATGAGCAAACCGTTTTTGCTGTATGGGCTCAAGTCGATCAATATCACAAAGGCAAAGTGTCCCTTTTTCAAGAGAAGAAACCAATGGTAGGAATTCTTTAAACCACTGCTGATTTTCTTCTTCTGGATCAACGATGGCTGAACATTGAAAGCGAACAAAAACACCCTCCGAAAATAATCCCTCATGATGAATAATCCGAGCTAATGTCTCACGTCCTGTTCCAGCTTCCCCCTCTATCAAAAGATTCTGTAAAGAAGTTGCTGCTTGTCTCGATTGTTCTAACACTATCTGCATAGCTCTACTTTTTACGCAAAGATCAGAAAACCGTAAATGATTCTCTTTTTTTCGCCGAATATCTCGAACCTCATGCTCCAAGGCAGAAATAAGAGCAAGGATATCCAAAGTAACTCTTACGCGTAATAATGTTACTGGATGGATCCAATAATCAATAGCTCCAGCTGTTAAAGCTTTCTGGAGTAAATGCTGATTCTCTTGTTGTGCTATAACGACAATAGGAACAGAAACACCAGCAACTCTAATCATTTTAATCAAATCGCTCACACTCAAATCACTCATAACAACATCAAGGAGTGCAAGCACAATGTTTTTACGCCTGTGTAAAAGATCAATCGTACGGAGACCATTTTCTGCTTCAATGACACGATAACCAAAACCTCGCAGCATAGAAGAAAGTTCTATACGTCTTCCATAATCTTCACTCGCAACAAGAATGGGACCAACCATAATGTCAATAATCTCCTTTGAGACTACTTAGCAGCTTAATATAAAAATTGTTGTAAACCATAAGAAATATTTTACCTCTTGTGTTTCACTTACGAACTTCATCAAGCTGTCAATTAAATACAACATTAAGGCATTTTTTTCCATTTTTTTGCTTTTTCATTGATTTTTATCAAATTTTTCATATTGACTCATGGGGTAATTTAATAATGTTATAGAAACTAGAGAGCAAAATAATCTAAATAGAGTGCAATAAATGAAACATCCCTATCATATTTTATGTCTTACAATTACCGCCTTGCTGTTAAGTGCCTGTAACTTTTCGCGATATTATAACTCAAATATGCCAACTGGAATTGATGGAAAATGGGTTGATGAGAATGGTATTATTTCTTCTTTCCACAATGGTGTTTTTGAAACGCGTGCAGCAGATACAGAAGAAAAACTATCAGAAGGAGCATATAATTATCTCAATGCCCAAAATATAGAAATTGAAATACGCTCTATTCTCCGTGGAACAATTTCTAGAGTCAATTGTACAATGTCATATGACGCCACACAACTTCTCTGCACCTCGCATACAGGAGCACAGTTTTTCCTTAAGCGGAAATCTTAACAAAGTACAAGGGAAACCTCTCTTAAGAACAGAGGGAGCACATACATTAAGCAGAAGGCGATATCCTTTCTCCTCCTGATAGAAAATCCTCTCTAAAATACGCAAAGAGGCTAGTATAATCTAGCCCCTGAGAATTTTTTAAACATTATGAAATGCGTAAAATAATCATTTTCTTCCACAAAATATCAATAAAGCCACCTCACAATAAAATTGTAACTTTGTATCATTCAATCTATTTCAACCTATAACATTTTATTTGATAGGGAAGCTTAATCTAAGCAGCGCCAATGCGCAAAAGATCATGAAAATGAACAATTCCTATCGGTTTTTTATCTTCAACCACAAAAAATGCACCAATCTGATGATCATTAATAAAAGCTGTTGCTGCACCAACAAGTGTATTTGGCTTTACAACTTTAGGAGCTTTGGTCATCACCTCGTCAACATTAAATTTTGATAAATTAAAATGAATGTTACGTGCAAGATCGCCATCAGTTACAATTCCGATTAGTTCACCTTCTTGATTCACAACACCAACACAACCAAAATGTTTTTCCACCAAAACATTCATCGCTTCAGTCATAGCTGTTCCCTGCATAACCAAAGGAATATTATCACCCTCATGCATAATATCACACACGTATTTAAGGCTTGCACCAAGAGAGCCACCAGGATGATATATTTTGAAATCCGTTGCGGTAAAACCACGCATTTCTAAAAGAGAAACCGCTAATGCATCTCCCATTGCCAATTGCATAATTGTTGAAGTTGTAGGGGCTAAACCATAGGGGCAAGCCTCTTCTATCTTTGGTAATAATAGCACAATATCAGCTTGTCGTCCTAACACAGAGTGCTTACTTGATGTCATCGCAATAAGAGGAATACGAAAACGCGCCGCATAACTCATAATACCACTTAACTCTTGAGTTTCACCAGACCATGATAAAGCAAGAATAACGTCATCAGAACCAATCATACCAAGATCACCATGATTGGCTTCTGCAGCGTGCACAAAAAAGGCAGGTGTTCCAGTTGAGGCTAAGGTTGCTGCAATTTTTGTCCCTATATGACCACTTTTTCCAAGACCAGTAATGACCACATGTCCACGAGCATTTCTAATAGTTTGAACAGCCGCTTCAAAAGAAGAAGAAAGACTTTCCAGAAGAGCTTTTTCAAGGGCTTCAAGCCCCTGCTTTTCACTAGCAAGTGTTTTAAGCGCTGATGCAACTGCACCTTGCAAAGCCATATGAGGAGACGGTATTGTCATAATCAAATTCGATCAATAAAATTAAGTGAGAGATCTATATCACTTTTCAACATTAATGGTTTCTAGTAAATTTTTCAATGAAGTAGAAACGTGGCTGTGCATATCAGCGCGTGCCAAAGAAAATGCAACGTTGGCTTCAATAAAACCAGCTTTAGAACCGCAATCAAAAGTGCGCCCTTTTACTTGCAAACCCCAAAAATCTTGCTCATTTGAAAGCCGTATCATAGCATCTGTTAATTGAATTTCATTTCCTGTTCCCCGTTCTTGAGTGGAAAGAATATTAAAAATTTCTGGCTGCAAAATATAACGTCCATTGATGTACAAATTTGATGGTGCCGTTCCTTGTGCCGGTTTCTCTACCATTTTTGTGATTTCAAAACCATTTGCAATCTGTTTGCCTTTCCCAACAATACCATATTTATGTGTTTCTCTAGGATCGCATTCCTGAACTGCTATAATATTTCCCCCACCCACCTTTTCATAAAGGCTCATCATTTCAGAAAGACAGCCCTTTTTCGCCTGTATCAACATATCGGGTAATAATAAAGCAAAAGGTTCCCCTGCAACTAATTCACGCGCGCACCAAAGAGCATGCCCTAATCCCAAAGGTTGCTGTTGCCGAGTGAAAGAAGTTGACCCTGGTAATGGCTGTAAACGGTATAAGTGTGCAAGATCTTCTTTCTTTCCACATTCAGCAAGTGTCGTGTATAATTCAACTTGCGCATCAAAATAATCCTCAATGACTGCTTTGTTACGTCCAGTCACAAAAATAAAATGCTCAATACCAGCTTCCCTCGCCTCATCCACAACATATTGAATAACAGGTTTATCAACAACTGTTAACATTTCTTTAGGAATCGTTTTTGTCGCAGGAAGGAAACGCGTACCAAGACCTGCTACTGGGAATACTGCTTTCCGGATTTTACGCACACTCACCCTCCTCAATGAATTCATATAACTTTTTTGTTTTATTTATCATATGTTTTTACGAAATGGTAAAAAAGATATCTTATTGTTTTGATTATCATTATAATGGGCAATCAAAAATGTAAAAAGAGTCTGAGAATTTATTGAAAGGATTAAACGAATTATTTATTTCAGTTTTTTCCTCTTCTTGATCATATTATCGATTAAACTAAATACAAAATAAAGTTATTGCACATCTAATAAATTGAATATTAATGGGGATTTCAAAATGCAAAAAACAGAATTGAAGACTTTCTCTTTTTTAGAGAAGTCAATAGCTTGGAGAACTCTTTTCACTGTCTCTGCCGTTATTTTTTCTGCTTTTTTTATGTTTTTTATATCCCTTTCATATGCTGATAGCGGATTTAAACACTGGATTAAAGAATTTAAAAAAATAGCTATTGCTCACAATATTACCCCTTCTACGTTTCATATGGCGTTTAAAAGTGTTAATGCCATTGATCCTGAAGTTCTAAAAAGCGCCGCATACCAACCGGAATTTGTTGCTCCTTCCTGGAACTATTTTGATAATCGTGTCCATGATATCGCAATTGTGGAAGGACGGCGCCAAGCAAAAAAATGGAACAAATGGCTTCTTCAAATTGAAGAACGTTTTGGTGTTGACCGTAATATTCTGCTTGCTATTTGGTCAATGGAAAGCAATTATGGGAAAATTTTAGCCAATAAAAGTGTAATGCGTGATACCATTCGCTCTCTTGCAACTTTAGCCTATGCTGATAAAAAACGTGCAAAATATGCATATACACAGCTGATTGCTGCTATGAAAATTCTACAAAGTGGCGAAATTAAACGCTCTCAACTCACAGGATCTTGGGCCGGTGCATTGGGGCATACACAATTTATTCCAAGCAGTTATCTCGCCTATGCTGTTGATATAAATCAAGATGGACGGCGTGATATCTGGAACTTTGTTCCAGATGCTCTGGCTACTGCTGCTAACCTTCTCCACAAAAATGGCTGGCAACCTAATCTTATTTGGGGAGTAGAGGTAAAAGTGCCGCAGGGGAAAAACCTTCCTGAAGGCTGGTATTCCTTTGATCAATGGAAAAAATTAGGTGTAAAACACGCAAATGGGCACCCTCTTCCTACATCAGCTGAACAAGCAATATTAAAATATCCAGATGGAGCAAAAGGACCTATATTTTTAGTCACAAAAAATTTCTTTGTTCTGAAACATTATAATAATGCAGATCGTTATGCGTTTGCTGTTTCCCTTCTTGCTGATCGTATTGCTGGACATCTTGGATTAGTGCATGATTGGCAAAGACCTTTTCAGCCTATTACCTTCCAAGAGTGCAAAGAACTGCAATCTCGCTTAAGTGCATTGGGATATTATAAAGGAGATATTGATGGACAAATCGGAACCGCCTCTCGCAAAGCAATCAAAGCTTTTCAGCTGCATTACGGTCTAAAAGAAAATGGATATCCATCATCTCAAGTGCTTTTTCTCCTTCGCAAACAATAATGGAGACTAAGGTTTTGTCTTCTTTTCGCCTGATATACTTGACATTATTGCTGTTTTCACTTTCTATTGTGGGGATCTTACAGCCATCCCCAAGTAAAGCAACGAACTTCTTCAAATGGTTATCACAACAAAACAAACAGACACAGCAGCCACCGCAAATTATAGAACAAAAAATAGACAAGCCGCAAAAAAAGATCGTAACACAAAAAAACATACAAAAGCTAAAAAATGAGAATGCAAAACGCATTCTTGTTGTAGGGGATTTTGCAGCCTCCGCTGTTGCCGATGCACTTAAAAAGTTTTTTATAAATAATAGCGATATCGTTATCATGAACAACACAATACCAGCTTCCGGCTTAGTTCGAACGGATTATTATTCTTGGCAAAGCAATATTTCTAAACTCATTGACCAAAATAGCCCCGATGTTATTATCATGATGATCGGTGCAAATGATAATCAACCCATCACAGACTCTCATAACATGATTAACACAGATCAGTCAGAATGGATACGCATCTACAAACAAAGAATTATCGAAATTACTGAAAGTCTTCACGCCTCTGGAAAATCATGGATATGGATAGGTCAACCTTCTTTTGGAAATGACCTTTTGACACAAAAAATGAAAATTTTTAATGCGCTCTATAAACAAGAAACAGAAACAGCAGGAGGGTATTTTCTCGATATCTGGAGCGGCTTTAGTGATGAAGAAGGAATTTTTTCTTTTTCAGGCTATGATATTAATGGAAAAACAACCAAATTACGCACCAATAATGGCATGCATTTCACCCCTGAAGGAAAGAAAAAACTTGCCTCTTATTTAGAAAAACCATTGAAAAATATTTTAAATTTTCACGCCTTTTCTCATGAAAATTCATACTCAACCGATAAAGCTATTCAAAAACTTATACAAGAATCAGAGAATCAAGAGCGGAGTAAAATTATGCGTCAGCTTCCAATGAGCCTCGATGATATGGTACAAAAAAACACTCACCTTTTAGGCAAAAGAAAGTCAAGTTTTATAAAAAAATCATGGTTTCCACCAAATGGGCATCAAAAAGATCGAGCTGATAATTTTTCTTTCCCATAATGTCTATTTAAAATACAAAATCTATTTTCCTCTATAAACAAAAAGCGAATACGATAAAAAAACTCTGTTTACAGAGCTATAATGAAGAAAAAATTTGCATAAATCGCAACTGCACCTTTCGAATAATATGAAAACGGCATGGTGTTAACCATACCGTTATATCTTATAGTCCACGTTTGTTAATCATTGCCTCTGGTAAAGGCATTCGTCCCCGAAAAGCTTTATAAAGCTCCTCTGGATCACGACTTCCTCCAGCGGAGTAAATAAAACGTTTCAACTTATCAGCAAGCTCTGAATTAAAAACATCTCCCGTTTCTTCAAAAGCTTGAAAAGCATCAGCATCAAGGACTTCCGACCACATATAAGAATAGTAACCAGATGCATAACCATCCCCCGCAAACACGTGCATAAAATGTGGGGGACGATGACGCATAATAATTGTATCAGGCATTTGCAGCTTTTCTAATTCTTGGCGTTCAAACACTGTTGGATCAGTGACTGTTTCGCCTTGATGAAAAGCCATATCCACTAAAGCTGATGAGATAAATTCAACGGCAGAAAATCCTGCATTAAATGTCTGTGCTACTAAGACTTTATCTATCAACTCTTGTGGCATAGGATGACCTGTTTTTGTATGTATAGCATAAGATTTTAATATCTCTGGTACTGTTAACCAATGTTCGTAAAGTTGAGAAGGTAGCTCAACAAAATCACGTGAAACAGATGTTCCCGACACAGATGGCCATGTGACATCAGAAAGCAAACCATGCAATGCATGTCCAAATTCGTGGAAAAGCGTACGTGCATCATCAAGTGATAAAAGAGCAACTTCCCCTTTAGGTGGTTTAGCAAAATTACAAACATTGTAGATAATAGGCTTTTGTCCGCCATCCAATTTATGTTGTGATTGCAAACTACTCATCCACGCACCGGAGCGTTTTGAAGAACGCGCAAAATAATCACCAATAAAATGCCCAAGTAGACTTCCATCAGACTTTTTTACTTCCCACAAACGTGCATCAGGATGCCAAAGTGTAACAGCGTTTTTTTCTTCAAATGTAATGCTAAAGAGTTTTTCGGCTACCCCAAAAGCCGCTTTAATCATAAGATCAAGCTGAAAATAATATTTAATCTCAGCGCTATCGAAAGAAAGTTTTTCAGTGCGAAGTCTTTCAGCATAATAACGCCAATCCCAAGCAGCTAAAGATTCATTGCTGCCCTGATTGTTGGCAAAATTTTGTAAGTCAATTTGCTCAGTAGAAGCTTTCGCTCTTGCGCGCTCCCATACAGGCATAAGCAAATCCATAACGGAATCAACACTTTTAGCCATAGTATTATCGAGCTTCAAATCTGCGAAAGATTTATATCCCAATAATTTAGCCTGCTCATCTCGAAGCGCAACAATCTCTACAATAATTGTTTTATTATCATTCTTGTTATTATTTTCACCACGTTTAGCCCAAGCTTGGAATGCAACCTCACGCAAATCACGACGATCAGAGAATTTTAAAAAAGGTTCAACAATCGAACGTGCTAGTGTTAATGCATACGCTTTTTCATTGCCTCTTTCACACGCAATTTCCTTCATTGAAGCAATGAGATCTTGCGGTAAACCAGATAAGTCTGTTTGTTTTAAAAACAGAATCCATTCAGCTTCATCATTTAAGACATTTTGTCCAAAAGTAGCATTTAAAAAAGCAAGTCTTTCATTAATTTCCAAAAGCCGTTTCTTAGCTTTTTCATCGAGTTTTGCCCCATGACAAACAAACTTTTTCCACCATAATTCCAGAACACGTGTTGTTTCACTCTCAAATGTGCCCAACTGCGACTGTTTATAAAGCATATCTATTTTCGCAAATATCCGTGCATCCATCATCATTTTTGAAGAATAACGAGAAAGTTTTACAACGAACTCTTGCTCTAGCTGTTGAATTAATACATTCGTATGAGCACTGGTGCGTAAGAAAAATATTGAACAGACACGATCAAGCGCTTTGCCGCAAAGCTCAAAAGGCTGCAAAAAATTCTCAAGCGTTGGTGGTTCTTGCACCATCGCAATTGCTTCTAGTTCTTCTTCTGCTTCTTGAAGTGCCTGTTCAAAAGCGGGTTTAAAATCTTCGTCACTTATAGAAGAAAAATCAGGAAGACCTGAAAATCCCTTCCAGTCCAGCACTGCTGCTTTTGTCATAATACTTTATGTCTCCATTATAAATTTAAACTGTAACAATTATCTTTACGACACAAATTGATAACATACTAAAACTATTTCGTGAGTTTCAAAACTACCTTTCAAAACGCTATTGAATAAAAAACCTGAAAATCGTAAAATTCTTTCATTCAAACCATATTATATTGAAGCAATAAAGATTATTCGCTCGCACATCACAATAGAATTACATATTAACAAAAACACTTGGAGAAAAGCATAATCTCCACTCTTTATAAAATATTGCTGTAGATTATTTTGAAAATCGCAAACTGCATTAAAGAAATGATGGTAAAATCAGAACTGATTTTTACATTTACGTTTTTATATTATCCTCAAATTAAGCTGTATTCTCGTTTTAGTGATTCAGAAACTTGTTTATAACTTATAATTTATCCTTGACTTTACTTCAAATATTAACAATTGGGAATATAGTTGGGGAGTTTTTTTAAATCTTCCATAAACTTTTGTTTTTATCTCATCTATTATCTAGATTTACAACTCTCCAACTCTTCAGGAGGTACTTTATCATGACTGAAATCAAAACGGCCTTCGACTTCAAAAATTTTTCTCCTGAAGCTCTCGCTGAAAAGTTAAAGAACCAGCATTTTGCAGACTCTATTGATATCATCAATGAGCTCGATATCATGGAACGTGTAACTATTCTTAGTCTTCTGCCTCTTGATTATGTTATCGAACTTTTTGATAAACCAGAGCTTGAGCAACCTGCTGCCATCCTAGAACTTCTCCCTATAAATCGTGCTGTTGAAATTCTTGATGGCATGTCTGCCGATGCTGCTGCAGACGTCTTTCAAGAAATGGATAAGGAAACCCGTACACGACTTTATGCCTTGCTTAACCCCTTAACGCGCGCTGAACTTAAAAAACTCATCAGTTATCCTGATCATACAGCAGGAGCACTGATGACAACAGAGTTTATAGCCGTTCCTTCAAACTGGACCATACAAAAAACTTTGGATCACATTCGTGAGGTCGAGCGAACACGTGAAACAGTTTATACCAGCTATGTAATTGACCCCAAAACAGGTACTCTTCTCAAAGCTGTTTCCCTGCGTAACCTTATTCTTGCCTCACCTGATGAACAAATTCTTAATGTCCCTACCCATGACTCGCCCATTACAATATCACCTTTCACACATCATGAAGATATCGCACGCCTTTTCCAGCGCCATGATCTTCTCTCTGTGCCTGTAGTTGATGAAAGTAACCATGTCATTGGCATTGTAACCGTTGATGACGTGCTTGATACTATGGTCGATGAAATGAATGAAGATGCCTATAAATTTGGGGGTATGGAAGCACTTAATAAGCCCTATATGCAAATTAAGTTTCCTGAAATGATGAAAAAACGCGGAGGCTGGCTCGCTTTACTCTTTATCGGTGAAATGCTGACAGCAAGCGCTATGCAACATTTCGAAACAGAACTCGAAAAAGCGATTATTCTTACACTGTTCATACCTCTCATTATGAGCTCAGGAGGAAATTCCGGCTCACAGGCTACATCCCTTATTATCCGTGCATTGGCTTTACGTGAACTCACGTTGAAAGACTGGTGGAAAGTGATCATTCGTGAAATTCCAACAGGACTATCCCTTGGTCTCTTACTAGGAATTATTGGTGTTACGCGCATTGCTCTTTGGCAAAAACTGGGTATCTACGACTATGGCCAACATTGGATTGCTATTTCGACAACAGTGGGTACAGCTTTAGTTGGAATCGTTACCTTTGGTTCTCTTTCTGGATCTATGTTGCCTTTTATTCTTAAAGGTTTAAAATTTGATCCAGCAAGTGCTTCTGCTCCTTTTGTGGCAACTTTAGTAGATGTCATGGGCATTATAATCTATTTTTCTGTAGCTTCTCTCATTTTGTCAGGAACTCTTCTTTAAACATGTAAAGTAAAAACTCTTACTTATGGAAAAATCTCGTCATGTAACCTAAGATTCTTTCCATAAGAGAATAAGCTTTATTATTTATTTTCTAGCGCACCGCTCTATAGATAATTTATTATTTTTTTGAATAACAGCTCCGGATAACGTAATTTTACCTCATCATAAAGCTTCTCATATTAAATCGATTAAAGTCATCTTCTTGCCAGTCACAAACGAGATCGGTGTATGGCTAAAAACTATTCAAGAAAAAATAAAATACTTCTTATATCCTCTCTCTCGTATCAAAAACTGGCGCAATATTGACAGCTGAGAAAAAATAATAATGATGATACTCAACAGGCTTTATATTTCTTCACAAAGGCGTTAATAGTATACTATTCGCGTATGTTATATCATTTATGAGCCCTATCATGGAATGGATGTAGTGTACGTTAAGAAATCTCTCTTAAGTACATGAATATGCAACAAAAAGTATACTCTGTTTAAAGTGTTCTGTTTGGCATAAAAAGCATACTCCTATTAGAGAGTGCAATTAACAAAAGTGTAAGGCAATGCACTATCTCCATGGTTTAAAAGATATTACTTTAGATGCTTTTGAAATCATAAATTGGATTAACAGCAAAGATGGGAATTTTCTTTGGATGCCTTCATATTCTTTCTAAATAAGACTGTATGCCGGGTTCATAAATAAATCAAACAGATATAACTCTTGCCCTAATCTGGCATACAAAAGCTAGAACTTCTTATAAAATTCTTAATCGTCTCAATATTTACCTCAAATACACGATTGCATTAGATCTGTATTTTGATTGACAAGTTATGGAATAAGAAAAAGCTTTATTTAGAATAAAAATGTTGTAAAGTTGTCAATAAATTGGCTATGGATTGAGAGATATTCCGGATTTTTATCAATCTCTTTGCAAAACAACAACAACAATACCGCTAGCTTTATACTTACTTACTCTTACAAGAATTCATATAAATTTCTTGTGTCATATTGATAAAAATCAAATTGACTGTGATTTTTGAGATAATTCTTAGCTCGAGAATAGAACATACGTACTATAAAAAACTTTTACGAAGCTTCAGAAATTGAAGCTCAATAGAGCCTTAAAGACTTGGATAAATAGTTTTGCCATAAAAATATTGCCTCCATCTTCCAAAATTATAAAAAAACATGTAAAAGATTTTCTAATAGTCAGGCAAAGAATGTAAAGACTTTGCCTCAAATGAAATTTCATTAAACGAAAAGAAGAAAATTTATGCAATTGCGTAACATTGCCATCATTGCCCACGTTGACCATGGGAAAACAACGCTTGTAGACGGGCTTCTCAAGCAATCAGGAAACTTCCGTGATAATCAGCGTACAAGCGAACGTATGATGGATTCAAACGATATTGAGAAAGAACGCGGAATTACAATCCTAGCGAAAGTGACATCTGTTGTTTGGAAAGATACTCGAATTAATATTGTTGATACACCAGGACACGCCGACTTTGGTGGAGAAGTTGAACGCATCCTCAATATGGTTGATGGAGCCATTGTACTTGTTGATGCTGCTGAAGGACCAATGCCACAAACAAAATTTGTTGTTGGCAAAGCATTGAAAGTAGGATTGCGCCCTATTGTTGCTATTAATAAAATTGACCGACCGGATGCACGCGTTGATGAAGTCATCAATGAGGTTTTTGACCTTTTCGCTGCTCTTGATGCAACCGATGAACAGCTTGATTTTCCTATTCTTTATGGATCTGGACGCGATGGATGGATGGCTGAAGCCTCTGAAGGACCAAAAGATCAGGGATTAGGTCCTTTATTTGATCTTGTGACGCAGCATGTCCCTTCTCCTAGTGTAGCAGAAGGACCGTTTCGCATGATTGGAACTATTCTTGAAGCGGATCCGTTTTTGGGACGAATTATTACAGGACGGATTCATTCTGGCTCTTTGAAACCCAATCAAAATGTCAAGGTTCTTGGACAAGATGGAAAACTTTTAGAAACTGGGCGTATTTCAAAAATTTTAGCATTTCGTGGCTTAGAACGGCAACCTATTGAAGAAGGAAGTGCTGGTGATATTGTTGCGATTGCAGGTCTACAAAAAGGTACCGTTGCTGATACTTTCTGTGACCCTACTGTCAATGAACCTCTTACTGCCCAACCAATTGATCCTCCTACTGTTACTATGAGTTTTCTCGTCAACGATAGTCCCCTTGCTGGAACTGAAGGCGATAAAGTAACTAGTCGTGTCATTCGTGACCGATTGTTAAAAGAAGCAGAAGGCAATGTTGCTCTTAAAATTGAAGAATCAGCCGATAAAGATTCTTTCTACGTTTCAGGACGAGGAGAATTACAGCTTGCAGTTCTTATTGAAAATATGCGCCGTGAAGGATTTGAGCTTAGTGTTTCACGTCCACGTGTTGTTATGCAAAAAGATGAAAATGGAATAACTCTTGAGCCAATCGAAGAAGTTGTTATCGATGTTGATGAAGAATATTCCGGTACTGTTGTACAAAAAATGTCTGAACGTAAAGGCGAAATGGTGGAATTACGTCCTTCTGGAGGTAATCGTGTCCGCCTTGTCTTTTATGCACCAACCCGAGGACTCATTGGTTATCAATCTGAACTTTTAACGGACACACGTGGTACAGCAATTATGAATCGCCTTTTCCATGCTTATGAACCTTATAAAGGAGACATTGCTGGTCGTGTTAATGGTGTTATGATTTCAAATGACAACGGTGAATCTGTCGCTTATGCTCTTTTTAATCTTGAAGATCGTGGACCTATGATCATCGATGCGGGTGTGAAAGTCTATCAAGGTATGATTATTGGCATCCACTCACGAGATAATGACTTAGAAGTTAATGTGTTAAAAGGGAAAAAACTCACCAATATGCGCGCTTCCGGAAAAGATGAAGCCGTAAAGCTAACGCCTCCCATTAAAATGACGTTAGAACGCGCCTTATCGTGGATACAAGATGATGAACTTGTGGAAGTAACCCCTAAAAATATTCGTCTCCGCAAACTCTATCTTGATCCTAATGAACGTAAACGTTTTGAAAAAGCACGTGCATCAATTTCAAGTTAATTTCATAATCTCTTTGGTAAAATATTTATAAAATATTTAATTGTATTGAGCCTCACTATATTCCAGAAAGGATGTCTCTATGAATATTAAGGAAATACCCGTAGGCAAAAATCCACCAGAAGATATTAACGTTATTGTGGAAGTCTCCCTTGGTGGTCAACCAATAAAATATGAGATGGATAAAAAGTCGGGTGCATTATTTGTTGACCGTTTTCTTCATACATCAATGGTTTATCCTGGAAATTACGGTTTTGTCCCTCATACGCTTTCAGATGATGGTGATCCTATTGATGTTCTTATCTGTAATACCCGTCCACTTATGCCTGGTTGTGTTATCAATGTTCGCCCCATCGGAGCTCTAATGATGGAAGATGATGGTGGTAAAGATGAAAAAATTATTGCCATTCCCACTACAAAATTAACAAAACGCTATATCAATATTCATGACTATACAGATCTGCCCGAGATTACACTCAAACAAATTGAACATTTCTTCAAGCATTACAAAGATCTGGAACCTGGAAAATGGGCTAAAATTGAAGGATGGCGTGATAAAAACTTTGCTCATGAATTAATTAAGCAAGCTGTTGAGCGCAATAAAAAAGTATAACGATTTTAATAAAATAAAGCCTATAAAAAAATAGGCTTTGTTATTTATTTTTTCTACGAGATGTAATCTCTAAAGGATTGCCATATCTGCTTTAGCTCTTCTAAATGTGTTGAAAAGTAAAGTTGTTTGTAGCGAGATATTGCGCCGCTTTTCAGAGAAATAGAAGAAGATGGGATTTTCCACTGCTTCGCAAGAAATTTAATGAGAGCTTTATTCGCTTTTCCATCTTCAGGAACAGCCCGAAGGCGTATAACCAGATATTGTTTTTCACCATCCCTACATTCAACCCCTATTATTTTGTCAACGGATGATTTAGGAATGAGATATACAAACAAAATCAAGTTATTTTCATCAACTTGATAAAACATGTATTCGCCTCAAGTAATATTTCTATAAATACATGTTTGCGTAAACGCGCCACATGAAAGTACGAATAAAATAAATAATAATAAAAACTATAATAGGTGAAATATCAATTGTTCCAAAATTTGGTAAAATTTGCCGGATACGGCTTAGAATGGGATTTGTAAGACGATATAGAAAGCTTCCTATCAAAACAACAAAGCGATTGCGCGAATTTATGATATTAAAGACATAAAGCCAAGAAAAAATGACACTAGCGATTAAAATATCAATATAAATCTCAAAAATCAAATCAATCGTTCGAAGCAATGCATAAATCATGCGTCATCCCTTTCAATCAAGGAAACAGAAGAGCGTATAGAAAACCTTCATTAAAGCAGGTCTGTGTATCAAAAAATGGTTTTATATTTCAATACTCTTTTTTCTTGAATAAAAACCAGACATCTAAATTCTTCATCTCTCTATTTAATGACGATGCAGTTAGAAAACAAATATCAAAATTAAAAATAGCACATAAAATAGAAGAAACAGCAAAAAATCTGAATATTCCTTAATAGGATTAATCTTAAATCTCATCGTTTTAATTATTAATTATAAAAAACAAACAAACTAAAAGCGGCCTTTTAAAGTCCGCTTTTAGTTTTAAAATTATTTCTGCAAAGCAGTCAAACGATTAAGAGCACTGCTAAAACCATCTAGCTGAACAAATAAATCATTCAAAGCTGGTTCACCTGCAGCAGCAATTGTCATCGCCAACTTTAACTTTTTTCCAGAACGTAAAGCTGCTACGTGATTTTTGTCAAAAACGACAGGAACTACACAACCTGCTGGTACACAAGTCCGGATACCGGTTTCGATAACAGCTTTTCCCTCATCAACTTGTAAACGAACAGGCTTAGAAACCAAAATGCCAAAAGGAACTGTTAAATTACCAGATACAACACCCTCAGCATCGAGAGTAAGTCCCATAGCCACAACAACACGCCCCTGCTCATTCACTTCTTGACGGTGCATAAAACAAATTCTTTTCCCTTCTTGTATACCACAGTTAATAGTCCACAAACCGTAGGTTTCAGTCAAAGAAGAAGCTCCATTTGGCAATGTCGCTGCCGCATCTTTTGATGCAGGAGGCTTTGAACTTGTTGCAAATGCAACAGATGAAATACTCAAGAGAGTAAAAACTATAAGTAAATTAAATAACTTTTTCATTTTATATTCCTGTTCTTTACATAAAAGATAAACATGTTTATTATTTATTATAATATAAAGCATCTTAATAAAAAAAGCTTTCTCATAATCATATAGCTTTTATAATGGTCTAAGGCTACCTCGAAATTCGCTGACAATTTTCGTATAAACGTGCTTTTTAAAAGAAACAGCAATCAACGGAAGGGTTTCTAGATCAATCCATTTCCATTGATCGAATTCTGCTTTATTGCCATCTGGTGGCGGATTAATCGCAATTTCAGAAAGCTTTCCTGTAAACTGGAAAGCAAACCATTTTTGTATTTGCCCACGATATTTATTTGTTAATGTGCACCCAATAAGTTCTTGTGGAAAATCATAATGGAACCAATTTTGTGCTTCTTTAATCAACTTTACAGATCGAATACCCGTTTCTTCATAAAGTTCACGATATGCCGCATCTAATGGTTTTTCATCTTCATCAATCCCTCCTTGAGGAAGCTGCCAACGATGAGATATGTCAATATCTGCATCTGCATGAATGGGCATCATTAAACGACGCCCAACCCACACTTTCCCCTCATGATTAAAGACAACAATCCCAACACATTTGCGATATGGAAGAATCTTCAAATTAATATCTGCATCCATTTAATATTCCTCAAAATCGCAAGCTATAGATATCAATTCTCACTTTAACACATCCTTATTGGGATCTGGTGGAAATGCTGCATTTGCCATTTCACCTCGTAACAGTTTATAGGCCTCATTCAATTGAATATCATCTTTAGGGTCTTTGGGAACAAAAGCAGCTGAACCAGATCCTTTATTACTTTCTCGTTTTCCTTTGATATGTCCTTTTAATGCAGACTCACCAACTTTTACATCATAACCTTTATATTTTTCAGGAAGTGGTTGCTCTACAATAATATCAGGCGTAATCCCTGTTCCTTGAATAGAAGTGCCTGATGGCGTGTAATAAAGTGCTGTTGTTAAGCGTAAAGCCCCATTTTCACCCAAAGGAATAATTGTTTGAACAGATCCTTTACCAAAAGACTGCGTCCCTAAAATTGTTGCACGACGATGATCTTGCAATGCACCCGCAACAATTTCAGAAGCACTTGCTGAACCACCATTAATAAGAACAATGAGCGGTTTTCCATTGATGACATCACCTGGCTTCGCATCAAATCTTGTCACATCACTCTTTTTGCGCCCACGAGTCGACACAATTTCACCTTTATTGAGAAAAGCACTCGAAACATTAACAGCTTGATCTAAAAGCCCACCCGGATTAAGCCGCAAATCAAGGACGTAACCTTTTAGCTTATCTTCAGGAATTTTAGATTGGATATCTTTAATTGCCGCTAGAAGATTATTTAATGTCTGTTCAGAAAACTGGATAACTCTTAAATATCCAATATCACCCTCAACCCGATATTTCACCGCTTTTACTTTGATAATATCACGAACAATCTTCACTTCAAATGGCTTATCAACGCCAGAACGAATAATTGTTAAGGTAATTGGTGTTCCAGGAGCACCTCGCATCTTATTAACAGCTTCATTCAATGTTTGACCATTCGTTTGTACATCATCAATTTTTGAAATAAGGTCTCCTGCTAGAATACCTGCTTTTGAAGCGGGAGTATCATCCATTGGTGAAACAACTTTAATTAAGTTTTTTTCCATAGTGACCTCAATACCAAGACCTCCGAACTCTCCTTTCGTAGAATCCCGCATATCCTTGGCTTCTTCAGCATTCAAATAAGATGAATGAGGGTCCAGTGATGTGAGCATGCCATTGATAGCATTTTCAATAAGCTTTTTATCATCTGGAACTGTAACGTATTGCATACGCACACGCTCAAAAACATCGCCAAATATAGCTAGCTTTTTATATGCATTATCTTCATTATTCGCAGCAACAGACTGCACCATAATCATTGAACAGGCGCCGAGCAATACCCCAGCGACCAAAAGAATAACTTTACGAATCATTTTGGCTCCTTCTTATTTTTTCAGTCTGCCACCAAGGAGTTGGATTTACAGGTTTTCCCTGCTTTCTAAACTCAATGTAAAGCATTGGAGAAGTTTTTCCTATATCCAATGCAACACTGTTTGAAATAAATTGCATCTCCATTATACCCAGAGGCTCACCTGAAAGAACAAACTGCCCCTGTTTTACATTAATTCTCGACATTCCAGTAAAAATGATATGATAACCATTTCCAACATTGAGAATGATTAAATGTCCGTAAGAACGAAATGGCCCAGCAAAAGCAACAAAAGCATCCACAGGTGAAATAACAACAGCTCCTGACTCTGTTTCTATCGTTTCACCAAAGCGCGTAATCTGCGAACTTTTGTTAGAGTGATGTATTCTTTTTCCTGAAACAGGAAAAAGTAAAGAACCTTTTCGGCTTTCAAAATTGGACTGTTCTAACAATTGTAAACTTTTCCGTACCTGTACTGATGCATCAGAGCTAAGTTTTGACTGACGATCGAGCTCTAAAATCAATTCTTCCAAAGACTGCGCTTTTTTAGCAAGAGCAATATTTTTTTGTTGCTGTTCTGTAAGTTCTTTTTCTGATTTTTTTTGTAGTTTGTTTTTTTGGTCTAATAAAAGCTCTAGACGTTTTCGCTGCTCTGCTTGATTTTGCAGTTTTGTCTTTAATGCCGTATATTCCGTAGTAATGGAATTACTCAAATTGGTCAACTCCTTGAGTTCCCCTTTTAAATCTCGTGTTTTCTCTTGCATCTGAGGAATAACAGTACCTAATAAAACAGAACTACGTATAGAAGCCAACGCGTCTTCTGGCTGTATCATAAGAGCAGGAGGCGGATTCAATCCCATACGTTCCAAAATTGCAAGAACTTCCGCAAATTCAGCACGACGATTTTTTAAACTTTGATAGACTTGTACCCGCTTTTCTATCATTTTTTTAAGCTTTTCTTCCCTTTTAGCAATATCATCTGCTACTATACGTTCTTCTTTAGCCGCCTTTATGAGTGCATCACTCAAAACACGTTGATCTTTTTTTAAATGCTCAACTTGATGCATAAGAAAAGTAACACGCTCACGCGAAAGTGAAATATTTTGGCGAATTTCTCCCAATTCTTTATGTACTTCCGTACTCCTCATTTCTTCCGCATGCGATACAGAAAAGCAAAAAAACATACTCAAGAGCAGAATGACAAATATGACGCACTCCTCATATAAATATAGCATCTTTCTATGAAGAAGCTTTTTCATTTGCAAAAACCATGACACCTCATCGTATACATTAGAGATGCTTTAAATGGTGTCAGCTAAAACAATATTAATAAACATATAAATAAGTGCTAAAAATTGAACAAAAATATTAAAAACGATGATACGGATGATTATTTTCAATTGTTACAGCGCGGTAAAGTTGTTCTGTAAGAAGAATACGTGCAATTTGATGTGGCCACGTCATCAAACCAAAAGATAAAAGAAAATCAGCACGCTTCCTTATTTGTTCATTATGCCCATCAGGTCCTCCCAAAGCGATGACGACATCTCGAATGCCCTCATCACGATAACACCTCAATTTTTCAGAAAAAGAAGTTGAAGAAATCGATTCTCCACGCTCATCTAACACAATTAATCGACATTTTTCAGGTAAAAATTCAATAAGTTTTCTCCCCTCTTCCTCCATACGTTGACAAACTGTTTGAGCACGACTTTCTGGTATCTCTTGTAACTTTTTTAAATGCAAGCCTACATCTCCAGAAATTTTAGAAAAACGATCCAAATAATGCTGAACTAATTTTTGCTCCGCCCCACTTTTCATACGACCAACCGCAAAAACAGAAATTTGCATTTTAATGATCTCCGAAGAGAAGCAAAGCCGTATCGTTTAAATCCGGCGTCATCCATATTTTTTCTAAATTATAAAAAAGACGAATTTCTGGACGAAAAAGATGAATGATAATATCACCTGTATCAATCAATACCCAGTCACCTCCAGCAAGCCCTTCTACACGCGCAAGCCCCTGCCCACTATCTTTCCAAGTATGTAATAAATGATCAGCAACAGACGATACATGACGCTGCGAATTTGCTGAAGCTATGACTATATAATCAGCCAAAGATGACTTCCCTCGAATATCAATAGCAACAATATCTTCTGCTTTTGTATCTTCTAAACTCTTGAGAATAACTTCAAGACTCTCACTCACAGAAAAAACTTTTTTTTCTTTTGAAGGCATAATATTGTAAGAGTGTTTGTGTGCAACGTTTTTCAGATCAATATCCTTTCTTATCGTTGTGGAATCTAAAAAAGAGACTTCTCTAAAGAGAAGCAGAATCTTATGAAATGTTCAAGAAAAATCATTCTTCTTCAAACGAAGGTTTGTTGAAGACTGAAAAGATAAAGGTCCATGCAAATAAGTCCAAACTGGTGGCTTGATAAAAGGTAATCGCTTACTTTCTCTCTCATCCAAACGAAAACGGCGATAAATATGTGCCATAGGAGAAGAAAGTGCTGACCGATTTCCTAAAGGACGATCAATAATCGCAATAGGAAGCATAGAGACGATATCATGCCATCGATACCAATGATGTATCGTCGCAAAACTATCTGCCCCCATAATCCATACAAAATTTACGCCACTGTAATGGGTAAGAATATGAAAAATCGTATCTACTGATACTTTGCTCCCTATAGCCTGTTCAAAACCTGTTAAGCGAATTTTTGGATGGTCAATAAGTTTAAAACTTAATTGCATTCTCTCCTCTAAAGAGAGCAACTGTGTACAATCCTTTAAAGGATTTCCTGGAGTGATCATCCACCATAACTGATCAAGATGCAAACGCCGAATGGCAATTTTTGCAACAAGAAGATGCCCCGCATGCGGTGGATTAAAGGAACCACCAAAAAGACCCACAACATTAGATCTTTCAACATGTGGCATACAATTTTTCCATGGAAAAAATAATGTTCTCAAGCTCTAACCTGACCATTTCCTTTAACGTGATATTGAAATGATGTTAGCTGTTCAACACCTATGGGACCACGTGCATGCATTTTTCCTGTTGCGATACCAATTTCCATTCCAAAACCAAATTCACCTCCATCAGCAAATTGTGTAGATGCATTGTGCAGCAAAATAGCTGAATCTAAATGATTAAAAAAATTCTTCACCACTTCCAAATCCTCAGCAATAATCGATTCCGTATGTCCTGATGAATAACGCTTGATATGAGCAATGGCTCCCTCAACACCCTCAACTGTTTTAACAGAAAGAATAGCATCAAGATATTCATGCGACCAATCTTCTTCAGAAGCTAATTTGACATCTGGTATAAGAAAAACAATATCTTCTGTGGCGCGAATTTCACATCCCTTCTCCTGTAAAGCAGTTAAAACAGGAAGAAACTTTTTTAATGCTTGGCTGTCAATGAGAACTGTCTCAACAGCACCGCATATCCCTGTTCGCCGCAGCTTTGCATTTAAAACAATATTGCGTGCCATATCTAAATCTGCCGATTTATCAATATAAATATGACAAAGTCCCTCCAAATGAGCAAAAATTGGAACACGTGCATCAGACTGAACGCGGGCAACAAGGCTCTTTCCACCACGTGGTACGATCACATCAATCGCTCCATCCAATCCTTTGAGCATTTCCCCAACGGCAGCACGATCTGTCGTTCCAACCATTTGGATAGCATCTTTGGGTAAACCAGAGCGCTCTAAACCTTGTACCAAAGCTAAATGAAGAGCATGAGAAGAATGAAAGCTATCCGAACCACCGCGCAAAATCGCAGCATTACCTGCTTTTAAGCACAAAGAACTCGCATCAACTGTAACATTGGGACGACTTTCATAAATAATGCCAATCACACCAAGAGGTGTTCGTACACGACTTATATGAAGCCCATTTGGACGTTTCCACGCACTCATAACCTGTCCAACAGGATCAGATAAACGAGCAACTTGACGAACACTGTCTATCATTGCACGTAAACGCAAGTCATCTAATTTTAGCCGATCAATCATTGCAGCTTTCAAATTATTCTGAGCAGCATTCTCTAAATCTTGACAATTCGCCCGTAAAATTTTATCTGACTGAGCCTCTAGACTTAAAGCGATCATTTCTAATGCATTATTCTTTTGCTCAGAAGAAGCAACGGCCAACGCTGCAGCGGCATAGCGTGCTTTTTGTCCCATATCTTTCATTTGTTCTTCTAAAGTCATCGTATTATCCACTCTGCGAAAACAATAAAAACAAAAGTAACTTTTTTAAACAGAATTGATCAAGCAACGTACAATCATATCATTACGATGCACCATAGCAGAGCGCGCCTCATACCCAAGAATAGCTTCAATTTCTTCACTTTTATGTCCTATAATGCGTACAGCCTCATCTTTGTCATAGCTTACAAGTCCACGCGCAATCTCAACCCCATCTGTACCAACAATTGCAACCGTATCCCCACGCTGGAAATTTCCCTCAACGCCAATAACCCCTGCTGCTAATAACGATTTTCCTGTTTCAAGAGCCCTAATGGCTCCTTGATCAATCGTCAAAACACCAGATGGATCTAAATGACCAGAAATCCATGTTTTCCAAGCATTGACAGATTTCTTACTTGCCGCAAAAAAACTCTTGCGTTCACCTTTGTCAATTGCAGCAAGGGGATTCATACGCTTGCCTGAGGTGATAATCATTGCCGTTCCAGCAGCATTAGCTATTTTTCCGGCTTCAAGCTTAGTCTTCATTCCTCCCCGTGAAAACTCTGAAGCAGCAACATCTGCCATTTTTTCGATATCATGCGTAATGGATGCAACAAAAGGTATAAATTCAGCCGTAGGATCACTATGGGGAGACTTTGTATAAAGACCATCAATATCAGATAAAAGTATTAAAAGATCTGCCCCCATCATTGTTGCCACACGTGCAGCTAAACGATCATTATCACCATAACGAATTTCATTTGTCGCAACAGTATCATTCTCATTAATAACAGGTACTGCTCTAAAACGTAAAAGTACATTAATCGTTGCACGTGCATTGAGATAACGCCTTCGCTCTTCCGTATCAAATAAAGTGAGCAAAATTTGGCCTGTTTTGAGCCCATGTTGAGCAAGCGCATCACCATAGGTTTTAGCTAACTCAATTTGCCCCAAAGCAGCACATGCCTGGCTTTCTTCCAATTTCAAAGCCCCCTTAGGAAGCTGTAGCAATGTCCTTCCTAAAGCAATAGCACCTGAAGACACCAACAATATCTCTACACCTTTTTTGTGCAATTCAACAACATCACTAATCAAGCTTTTAAGCCATTCAACCCGTAAACCTGCCTGAGGATCAACCAAAAGGGCAGATCCAATCTTGACCACAATACGTTTATAGTGTGTAAGTTTTTGCGATCCAACAGCCATCTCAATCAACCTTGCTATCCCCACTAATCTCCTCTTTGCGTGACATTTCAATAATATGTGCACCAGCACGCAGCACATTTTCTAAACCTTCGCGGCTAACGGCAGAAAACATCATAACAGGTTGATCCGCAGCTCTTTGCAAAGCTTCCTGTTTCGTTTTACGCTCTTCAATCGTTAGCGTATCTATCTGGCTTAAAGCAATAATTTCAGTTTTATCACTTAGATTATTTCCATATGCCTCAAGTTCACGACGCACAATTTGATATGCTTTTGCAACATCTTCTTCTTGAGCAGAAATCAAATGAAGGAGGACACGACAACGTTCCACATGTCCTAAAAAACGGTCTCCAATTCCCACCCCTTCATGGGCTCCTTCGATTAACCCCGGAATATCAGCCAAAACAAATTCACGACCATCAATTCGTACAACACCAAGATGAGGATGTAGAGTAGTAAAAGGATAATCTGCAACTTTTGGCTTTGCCGCCGTTACAGAAGCTAAAAAAGTTGATTTTCCGGCATTTGGTAAACCAACAAGCCCCGCATCAGCAATTAACTTCAAACGAAGCCATATTGCACGCTCTTCTCCAGCCAAACCTGGATTTGCACGACGCGGTGCCCGATTTGTCGATGTTGTAAAGTGAAGATTGCCAAAACCGCCATTCCCTCCTTTTGCAAGGCGATAGCGCTGTCCCACTTCCGTTAAATCACATATTAACGTTGTATTATCTTCTTCAAAAATTTGCGTCCCAACCGGAACTTTAAGGATGACATCATCACCCTTCTCACCCGTCATATTACGCCCCTTGCCATGTCCCCCTGTTTTTGCTTTAAAATGCTGTTGGTAGCGATAATCAATCAGCGTGTTAAGCCCATCAACAACAAGAGCCCAGACATCACCACCCCGTCCTCCATTCCCTCCATCAGTCCCCCCAAATTCTATGAATTTTTCACGGCGAAATGATACTGCTCCAGAACCTCCATTACCAGAACGAATATAAACTTTAGCTTGATCAAGAAATTTCATTGGAAACACTCACTGAGGAATCAATCTCTCTACCTCTATAGGCAATACATTAATTTTACCAGTTTTTCATCATTGATAACAGAAAAACTGTCGCTATCGCTGATAACTCTTTGAGAAAAAAATCATCACATTTAAATAGGTTAAGTAAAGTTAAATCTTCTTAAAAGAAGGTGCTATTCTTGTATTTTTTCCCTTAAATTCAAGCGCTAGAAGATAAAGCTCTACTGATTCTGATCGGCTTGCGGGTGGTTTAACATGGTAGACTTTTTTAAAATGCTGTTTTAATCTTGCAAGAAGAGTGTTTTCTGCTCCCCCTTGAAAAGCCTTTACTAAAAAATATCCCCCAGGCTTGAGAACCGAAAGAGCAAAATCAGCCGCAACTTCACATAAATAAATCGTTCTTAAATGATCCGTCTGACGATGACCTGTTGTTGGCGCTGCCATATCAGAAAGAACCACATCCGGTTTTGTCCCTAAAGTTTCAATTAATTTCTGCTGTGCATCTGTATGCAAAAAATCCATTTCCAACATGGCAACTCTAGGTAATGGATCAACATGTAAATAATCAATACCAACAACGCTAGGATCTTCATCACTTGACCCTACTATACGCTCAGCCACCTGACACCACCCCCCAGGTGCTGCTCCTAGATCAATAACCTTTTGACCTTTTTTCAAAAACCTATAGCGCTCATTAATTTCAATGAGTTTATAAGCCGCACGCGAACGATAACCATCTACTTTTGATTGATGGACATAAGGATCATTCAGATGCCTCTCTAACCATCGTCGTGATGAAGCTTTAATGGTTCCTGCTTTCTTTTTTACGCGCTGATATAATTCATGTGACCCTGAGCCTCCATAGCCACCTCTCGGTGTTTTTGTTATTTTTTTCATCGTTATTCATTGTCTCCATATTTAATTCTCTAACGCTTGAAATCTCTGCTCTTTCTATGACGACACCATACTCCATCGCGTAACATCAGCTCTATCAAAATTCCTTCCCTTAATCCACGATCAGCAACTCTTAAACGCTGACTTGGCCAAACTTCCCGAATAACATCTAAAATTGCACAACCAGCTAAAACTAAATCTGCTCTCTCGCGTCCAATAAAAGGACTTATGACACGTTTTTCTATATCCCATGATAATAGGCGTTGTGTCATAAGTGTAATGTCTGCATCATTCATCCAAATGCCATCCACTTTTTTCCTATCATAACGCTCTAAATTAAGATACATTCCTGCTAAAGTTGTAACCGTACCGGAGGTTCCCAAAAGATGAAACTTCGAACCTTGTGCTAACTCTCCTAATTTATGACGATCTGAAAAATTATTTAATAACCCTCGCACATAACTTTTCATTTTTTCAAAATCGTCTAAGCTAATATCATTCCCTCCAAAACGTTCAGCAAGCGTAACAACACCAACAGGAAGAGAAGTCCAAGCGATAATTTGTCGAGCTAAACGAAAAGAACGCTTTTGAGAAACATCAAGTAGCACAATTTCTGATGATCCTCCTCCAATATCAAAAAGCACAATTGCGTCAGTATTTGGTTCAACAAGTGTACTACACCCTGTAACAGCAAAACGCGCTTCTGTTTGCTGATCAACAATTTCCAATTCAAGACCTGTCTCCTCCAAAACACGCTGAATAAAATGTCTACCATTTTCTGCAGAACGACAAGCTTCCGTTGCAATCAAGCGATAACGCTTAATATGCCTTTGTTTTAGCTTTAAATGACAAATCTTTAATGCTTCAATCGCACGATCCATAGCTTGTGTATTAAGAAAACCGTTATTTATTAAACCTTCTCCCAATCGTACAATACGAGAAAAAGCATCAACAACACGAAAATATCCAGGTTTACTGGGAGATGCGATAAGAAGACGACAATTATTTGTTCCGAGATCAAGTGCCGCATAAAGAGGTGGAGATTTTACTGGATGGAACCGTCGAAGAAAAGGTGCTTTGAGTTTTTTTGTTTTTTGAGCACCTATCATTATCTGACTATGAAACTCAAAAGCTGCCTCAGATTGAACAAAAATCTGTTTCTGTTCATAATGTTTTTTTCTCTGTTGTCTCTTTATATCAACAAGGATAGAGTATGCCTCTGTTCGTGACAATGCAGAATGATTATTTGTATTACTACCGCACTGATCATACAACTGATCTGCTTTGGTATCGTATATTTCTCCTCGTTTCAATTCTTTTGAACCATAATTTAACGGGGTCATTTCCCTTATCCCTTGAGCGTTTCCCCCAATAAATAAACGCGAAAACTCTTCTGCTCATTTCTAAATAAAGCAATAATGCAGCATCAAATGATAAATACAAGAAATCACTCTTTCTTTTCCTATCATTAAAATTTTCTACACTAGCATCATTCAGATTTTTATATAATCTTTTGGTTGTTTCCGTAAAATCATGTTTCTCTTTATGAACTTAAAACTATAAATTAATCGTTTACGTTCACATCAATTTTTATAAATTATGCTCTTTTCTTTATACCATTTACACGGAGCACACCTCTATTGTAACAAACCTACACTATCATACTATTTACTGACTCTTAAGGTTACAACAACCTATACATTAGTACGGTTTATAAGAAAAATTTTTTTAATCTCGTTATCCACACACGAGCCTCGTTTGTTATATGCAATGAAATGGCTTTGATTATGCTGAAATAAAAGTTCTGTAGTACCACAAACTGCAATTACAATAGCTGTTATTTTGTGAATACCAATAAAAACTATCGTTCAAAAAAATCTCTAGAATTATAAATTTATCTGAAAAATATTAATGCATAATCAGACCGCTTTAAAAATCCATTTGAAGCTTAAAAAAAGAATTTAGTCTACTCATTATTGTAAGGAATAAATCGAGTATTTCTAATCTTTTTTACTTTTAATAAATAACGAAATAACTCTTTAAGCTTTATGGAAAATACTAACTTGATTTTCTATTACATATAAAGAACCTATTGTATCTTTACATTCATAAAACTCTCACTCTTTCCAATAAGTCACCTCGATATCATATTATATAAAAATTATTACTTATTTGACCTTATAATTTACACTCAAAAATATAATACAACGATTTATGAAAAAATGAATCTTATTAAAAAGACTCGATGGATTCTAAGGACGTAAAGAATTAAGTGCCGCATTTAACCCTTTAAATGGTACAGTAAAAGAAAATACCTTTCCTTCTTTAATTTTATAGGAAATACGTACCTTATTGTTCTGCTCTATTTGTCTAGTCAAAACCGGACCTACAGGTGATTGTGCCAAACAAACCGTTTCATTACATTGCGTATAATGAATAAGAACAGGTTTTTTGACATCTTTTACAAACATTTGAATCGGAACATTTATATCAGAATTTGGCAATGTTCGAAAAAGCATCACTGCTTGACCACTTGTCGTAGAAACAAGAGACCAACTAAAAATGGTATTTCCTTCTTGATCATGAACCGTCTGTGTCACATTACATATACCTTGCTTATGTTTCAGCTTTTGTTTTTCGTCACAAATCAAAGTCCAATCATAAAACTGCATAATAATTCGACGTGTTTCGCCAGGTTCTCCCTTAGGTATCGATAAGCGCGGTGGATGCACTGTATAAATATTATTGTTCTCGTTGGCAAAGCTTTCGCTCTTGCCTATTAAGGCAAGAGCAAACAGAACCTTTACTAACATACTTCTCGTTTTTACAATAACAGCTATTTTTTCTATTATCATCTCAACCTCAGAGTAATTCCAGCGCCTATTCCCCAATGACCTCCAGCACTTGTCACAGATACATTCGAGCGAATATTTCCATCTTCAGATGTATAACCAGCACCAATAGCAAATGCAGATTGACTGCGCCATAAACCACTCCCAAATGAAACACTTAAAGATCCTGGTATATCATAGTAACGTAAGTTGGACACCGCTAGACCAATAGCAGCAGCTTGTCTTGCTTCCTTGCGAACATCCTCAATAGCATAATTCAATGTCTCAAACTTCATATCCGTATACGAATTAGCCTCATTAACTCCATCTTTTACAATATGAGAAACTTTCTCATCCGTATACTTATTGGCATCTTCAAGAACTATCTTCATCTGCTCTTCAGTATAATCATGCAACTGACCACCATTAACAGCTTGCTGAGAACCTGTTTCAATCTTTCCATCCGCTACATTATCTATCATAACAGGTTCGCTGTCATTGCCTCCTACTAACGTAACCTTATTCGTCTTTTTACCATCATCATCTTTGTCATATTTAACCGCTCCATCCATAACCGTTGTTGTAATATCTTTTACATGTTGATCAATCGTATCTACTTTCTTTTCAACCTCTTTCACTTTCTCATTCGTCTCCCATAGCTGACCTCCATTCACAACTTCTTGTGAATTCTCTTCAACTTTACCAGCTAAGACATTCTTAATCTTGCTCGACTTGTCATCATGCTTCGCGTCGTACGCTCCTTCAGTTTCATTCCAATTTAAACCATTGGACGCAACATTCTTCTCAACATCATGAATACGATTGTTGATATTGGTCATACCTGTATTCACACCATCAAACGCAGCCGCAACATTATCATAGCTCGTCTTCTCATCTGAACTACCGTCACTCTTAAATTGTGCAACCTTGAATTCCGGTGCACTCCATTTCCCATCCTTATAGCCCGCTCCTCCTCCTAAATAGGACGCT
>NZ_JBHIPC010000011.1:0-1528 GCF_042195765.1 Bartonella sp. AP3QHHD | reverse complement strand
CAATCGATGAAGGGACTAGAAAAGGTTCTCGATGCCCCCCTTGATCGCTTAAAGGAATTGCGCCGTTTTGCGCTTGAAACCTCCACCAAGATTCCGTTAGCGGCGCGTGAAGTTTTGGAACTGATGACCAGTGCCAGCCAAGCAGGCATTGGTGAACAAGGCTTAGAGGCTTTTAGCATTTATGCCGCTAAAGCAGCTGTTGCTTTTGATATGACGGGGGATCAGATTGGGGAGCGTTTTGCCAAATTGCGCAATGTCTTTAAGCTTAATCAGGCAGGCATTGAAGATTTAGGGGATGCGATCAATCATCTCTCGAACCACATGGCGGCAAAGGCCAGTGAAGTGTCTGATTTTACCAATCGTGCCACCGGTGCGGCAACCATGTTTAAGCTCACCGCGCGCGAAACTGCGGCATTTGGTACGGCGATGATTTCTGCTGGGATTGTTCCAGAGAGTGCCGCGCGTGGCTTTAATGCCATGAGTGCCCGTATTCAGGCAGGGGGCAAACATATTGAAGATGCTTTTGCTAATATCGGGCTTTCTCGCGAAAAATTCATGCAAGATCTGGACAAAGATGCCACAGGTACCTTGGTACGCTTTTTTAATGTGTTGGGTAAATCCGAACAGGGCATGCGCTCGCTGATTGCCATTGCGGGGCGTGATTTTACTGGTGATTTTGCCAAATTGGTGGGCAATCCCGAATTGTTAGGGCAAGCTTTAGAGTATGTGAAAGATCCACAAGTCTTTAAAGGTTCGGTAGAACAAGAAGCAGACAAACAAGCAACCGGTGCCATGCGGCAATTTGAACTCTTACAAAACCGCATTGTGGCTTTAGGGATTAGCATTGGTGAAGTGCTTCTGCCCCCCCTCAACAGTTTGATGGAAAGTGTTGGCAATTTTACCAATGGGCTTATGGCGTGGGCGAATGCGCACCCAACTTTAACAAGCGCCATCATCAAAACCATTGCTGCGCTTATGGCTTTTAATATTGCTCTACGGGTTTTGCGCTTTACTCTTGCTGGCACACGTCTTGGGCTTCTTCAATTGATGGGCTCTTTTATCAAGATGGGTGCTGTTAGTCGTGGTCTTTCTGCAAGCTGGCGGGGCTTAGCAGCCGCAGGGCGCTCGCTGGGCTTGCTAACCGCGGGTCTTGGGGCAAGTTCACTCCGACTCTTACGCCCCATGACCTTGTTGGTCGGGGCTTTACGGGGGATTGCTGTCTCAGGAAGTGCATTTGCTGCTTCTTTTGGTTGGATCGGGACAGTGATCGAAGTGGTTGGAGCTGGTATTGCCTCTGTTGCGGGGGCTATTTTTACCCCAATAGGGGCCTGTGGTTGCTGCTGTTGTGGCGGTCATACTGGCTGCTGGTTTTGCTTTGTGGAAATATTGGGATCGTTTTTCTTCTTTTATGAAGGGCTTTGCACGGGGGGTATCTCGGGCTTTTGGGCGTGCCTTTGAAGCCGTCATGCGCTTTTTTGGTGCTGAACCCACCACCATCACCAAATGGAAAAACATCATTGCTGCTGCT
>NZ_JBHIPC010000010.1:0-2010 GCF_042195765.1 Bartonella sp. AP3QHHD | reverse complement strand
TGATTTACAAATACGCGCAGCCATTGAATTGCCTTCAAGCGATTGTTCTGTCATCTTTGAAATTGAAAGAAACAATGGCACGGTTTATCAACTCCTTCCCTTTCAATTACTCAGTCTTACTGAATATATCAGTGAAAAGGTAAAGCTCCGCGCTATTCTCAAAGGCACCGAAAAGCTCTCACCCGTCTTGTTTGCGCCTGTTCAATTGATTGCGGGGAAGATTCATAAAACAGCCACTTATGTCACCCGTGCTTTTGCCTTTGGGGAAAAAGCAAGGTTAACCAGTTATATCAAAACATTTTTACCAGGCGGTGCAACCTTTACACTGGAGATGCAACTGGATGATGATGGTTTCACCCCTCTCACATTAGAGGAAACAGAGCAGTTATCCGAGCCCCTTTGGACAGAGCGCAAATTTGTGAGCAGCGACAAAGGCGCCAAACAAGCGCGCTTGAAATTGACCCTTACCGGTGGACCGGCGGCACGGTCAATGGTGTGTGATTTTGGTGCCGGTATATTGTGATGGGAGAACAGAGATGACCAAAACCAAAAAACTCGACATGGAATTGCCTAAAGAAGGACGCTTTATCAGTTCTGAATTCCCAATCTTGCGGGAAAACTTGACGAAAATTGATCAAGCTCTTTTGGCTGTTGAGGACAAGGTAGACCAAAAAGCACCTTTACAACACACGCATACCATAAGTGATGTTGCAGATCTTGAAACAGCCCTCAATGGCAAAATGGCAGCGGATAAAACCTTCTCATTTGCTGATTTAAGCGATATCGAGGGGGCAAAAGATGCCGCCAACAATTATGTTCTCTATAAATCAAGCAATAATAACTTCACTTTTGGCAGTGCAATATCATTGTTAGGCGCACATCAACATAAAACAGAAGATATCGTGGGTCTTGACGATTTTAGAGCCAAGATCAATGAAGATCTCACAAGCTATGGACGCTTAGCCAGCCCAAATGAATGGCAGAATTATAATAAATTTACCAGCAAAGTCACTATGAGTGGTGGCTTAGAACTGTTGGGTAATTCGTCGTTTAACCTTATCCATAACAACAAAGTCGTTAGCAGTCTAAGCACAACCGGAAGCTTGCTTAAAGGACCTTTAAAAGTGGATGGAGATCTTGTTTATACGAAAGCGCAAGTGGATGCCGCCATTTTGTCACAAATAAAGAGTCTTAAAAAAGATTTGACCGATAAAATCACGAATTGGCCGGCTCTTGCCGATGCTGAATTGCTGTATACGCAAGATGGGAAAATTCAATGGCCCGTCTGGGTCACCGATAAAACCAAAGTTGAGATCCAAGCTTGGGGTGGCGGTGGTAGTGGTGGCGGAGCGGATACGCCAAGATTAGGAGGAGGTGGCGGCGGTGGCGGTTGTTCAGTCTGGTATGGCTATAAAGCCAGTTTAAATGGTCATGAAGATATCACAATTGGTAAAGGAGGCGCTTCTGTTGCATCACGCAGTGCGACAGGAAATTCTGGAGGAACAACAGCTGTTGGAAAGAATTTTATTACGGCGACAGGAGGACATGGTGGTGGGGGTGCTTCTGCCTATCAATCTCACACGGGATTTGGTGGTGGTACGACTACCTACTATTCAGGCGGTGGCGGTGCTGGAGGAACAGGTGGAAACTTTGGCTTGGCAACGGATGAGCACCTAGGACTTGCTAAAGGCGGGAATGGTTATGCTGGAACAAGCGGAATTACGAGTAAGACAAGCGGTAACGGAGGTGATGCTGGGGGTGATACATCAAGAGGTGGCGCTGGAGGGATAGGACAAGGTTCCTATAGTTCAGGAAAAGCAGGGCGTGGTTTTGGTGGTGGTGGTGCTGGCTCTCATGGAGATTCCTCTCCAAGCGGCGCTGGAGCTGATGGCGCTGTTCTTATAAGGTTATGGAAAGATTAAATACAAAACCAAAAATAGCGCAAGTCAAATTGATAGCTGTTGTATAAGCTGGCTTGTATGATTTTAAGCCCTTTTAAAGCCCTTTAAA
>NZ_JBHIPC010000009.1:0-1954 GCF_042195765.1 Bartonella sp. AP3QHHD | reverse complement strand
TGAAAACTTATGATGATATAGACAACGAGCTAGAGAAAGCACTTGGTATTCAATTAGGTAGGTATCAAAATGAAAAAAATTGAAAAAAATAAAAAATACGTATTGACTTTAAAGAAAAGCTCGTTTATTAAGGTCGGCAAGTGCTTGAAAAACACTGTAATACGAGCGGATAGGTTACGAAACGACCTCTTCCCATGTTTTTAAAATATACTGGCTTTCTTTTGTGCTCTTATTGGCATATAACGATTTTGCCGGGTGTGGTTATACTATACAATACCCTTCATAGGGGAAAGTGTAACGACGGTCTCGTATCCGTGTTTTTCAGCGCCCGGCGCCCTTAGGGGTGTCAATGAAAATGTTAAAATACGAGGTAATTATTATGCAGAATTCTGTAAAAAAATATCAACTCACCAATCAAACAATTCTTCGCGAAGGTAAAAAACTTTATCGCATTAAGGCGTTAAGAGATTTTGGTGATGTTAAAGCTGGTCAACTTGGTGGCTATATTGAATCTGAAGAAAATCTTTCCCATGATGGTAATTGCTGGGTTGGTGATCAGGCCATTGTTGTGAGCCCTGGTCGTGTTTACGAAAATGCGCAGGTTTATGGCAATGCAGGTGTTGGTGGTTTTGTATATGGTAATGCTCGCGTCTACGATTCAGCAAAGGTTTTTGCCAATGCCCATGTGTATGATAATGCCCATGTTTTCGATAGTGCAAAAATTGTAAGTAAAGTGCATGTTTATGAAAATGCCAATGCATGTGGCATGGCTATTGTTACTAAGAATATTTGTGGTGACACAATGAATAATGTTTATACAGAACGCCTTTCTCCTTATGGTGAAATTTGCTTTGTTATGTGTCGTCCTCATAGGAAAACAGCTTAAATAACGGCGCGGGCGCGGCGGGGGCGCCTCCTTATAACCATTTCATTTAAAAATTTGTTTGAATATTAGATTAGGGAGCTACCTATGACCACTAAAAATGTATCTAAAAAATATGAGCTTATAAATGAAAGTCACGTTAAAGGGATTACTTTATACCGCATTCGTGCTTTAAAAGACTTTGCTGATGTTAAAGCTGGTGATTTAGGCGGCTTTATTGAAAAGGAAGATAACCTTTCTCATGATGGCAATTGCTGGGTTTATGATAATGCTTGTGTTGTAAAATCTGGTCGTGTTTATGAAAATGCAAGAGTATATGGCAACGCTGTCATTGGTGGTTTTGTTTATGGCAATGCGCATGTATATGATAAAACCCGCGTGTATTTTGGAGCTCATGTTTATGATAATGCGCATCTTTCTGATAAGGTGTGGGTTTATCAATATGCAAGGGTTTATGGGAATGCAAAATTAACAGGAAGTGCACGCATTTATAGCAAGGCTGAGGTTTATGATCATGCTGTTGTAAGTAGCTCTTCAAAAATTTATGGCAAGGTTTATGGCAATGCTAGCGTGGGTGGGTATGTTAAGGTCTATGGTTCTGTTTATGGCAATGCTAAAGTGACTGGTTATCACACCATTAGAGGTTTGGTACATGGCAATGCAAGATTAAAAAGAAATGAGTATTCATATACAGAACAAAACCCTTATTATGCATATGGAATTCCTGAAGATTGTGAAATTTATGAAAACGATACCGTTGTAAAAATTAGTGAAAAAGCAGCGTAAATAACNGGAATTCCTGAAGATTGTGAAATTTATGAAAACGATACCGTTGTAAAAATTAGTGAAAAAGCAGCGTAAATAACATAACGGGGCGGGGGGCTGCTTTATAGCAAAAAAGCCGCGTCCTTTAAGACACGGCTTTTATTATCAAAACAGCTAGCGATCTAAATAAACGATTAAAAGAAATAACCGAAATATAAAAGAACGTCTCTTTATTGCACAAAACGTATCAAAAAGCAAGCTGTTAAGTAAAATAAAAATGGGATTCACACTGTAGATTCAGTGATT
>NZ_JBHIPC010000008.1:0-1005 GCF_042195765.1 Bartonella sp. AP3QHHD | reverse complement strand
GTGCCATTGTTTCTTTCAATTTCAAAGATGACAGAACAATCGCTTGAAGGCAATTCAATGGCTGCGCGTATTTGTAAATCAGAGCAGTCAACAAGGTCAAAAGTGCCAAGATCAATGGTTTTTTCTGTTTGTGTGTAGCGTGCCGCCAGCACTCGAAAGGCTAAGGCTTCATCTTGATGGGCTGTCCAACTTTGTGCGTTAACAGAAGAAAAGCGTGGACCGGTCACGTAAGGGTGACTCGAGACGTATCTCTGGTGTTCTGCATCAAAATCCCCAAGCTTTGCTAGTGAGACAGAATGATCAGCATCATCTGTCTTGATAACGAAAGCCGTTAAGCGGTCATCGGGGACAAGGAGTGGTACATCATAGCGTGCCTCTGCCCACCCTAGCTTTGCACCCTTCATAGAATAAAAGCTTTGTGCTTGAATATCGGCGGTCGGATAACCGTTTTCTGTAGTGACCAAATCAATCACCAAATCATGGTTCTCATTACCGATTTTGCAAAGATGAAAGTCAATCCCCGTTATTTGCCGTGTTTCATCGGGGGTAAAGACTTGCGCTTGTGGGTCAAATTGCGTCCATATCTTCACTGTTGTGGTGCGCCGCATCACTTTCACATCAATCAGACCTTGACCGGTAAAAAGCCCCGTTGCAATGGTTCCACCTTTTCCCCTTGCCACAACGTTTTTTGTGCCAGCCGTAATATTTTGTGGAATCGTGAAAGCGCCCTCAAGGGTGCCCTTGCTATCGGCAATAAGGAGACTCTTTGGTAAAACATTCACACCATCAAAGGTAAGACTTTCCAAGATTTCGCTACTGCCAAAACCTTCAATTTTAAAGTGAAGGGTAATTTGTCTTAAAAAGTCGGTTTGTTCTTGATGTGCATTGACCAAGTCATCACGCACTTCTGTGTTACGGATAGTTCTGCCGCGATGTTTTCCCATAATGATTTGATTGGTGATACTCGAGAGCCAATCGGTACGCTGTTCATGCCAAAAGTCTGTC
>NZ_JBHIPC010000007.1:0-7792 GCF_042195765.1 Bartonella sp. AP3QHHD | reverse complement strand
TTTTTTAGCCGGTGGGGTTGATATGGCGGCAACGGGTGCTGCTGGTGTTGTTGTTCTTGGCACCCAAGGGGATGTTGATCTTCAGAGCAGTCAAGGTGCGATTGTTGCTGAAAGTGTTTATGGGGCAGGAGATATCACCCTGGTTTCTCATAACGGGCTTTCTGTTTCTCAAACAATTCTGTCGCATCAAAATGTTGCCATTCAAGCACAACCAGAAACAAATGCTCCCGTTCATTTTAGACAACTTTTAGCCTATGGCAAGGCAAATATTGAGGGTGGGGCGGTTGACTTTTCTTCGCTGATGACGGGTGAAGAAGCTGTTTTAAAGGTTGGCAGCCTTGATGCAGGCACACTGATGACAGGTGTCGTTTCTACGGGCGGTTCAGGGGATCTTATTTTAGATAAAAACGGCTTTCTTTTGATTACAGCAAAAGAAGGGGTGAAGGTTGGTCAGATTGCCAGTGGTGGCAATATTGAAATTTTTGCAGGCAACGACATCTATTATGATCAGGTCATGGGCTATGGCAGCGCAACTCTAACCTCTGTATCAGGGGAGATCAGTGTTGAGAATGTGCTGTCTGCTGAGGGGGATGTGAGATTGACAGCAAACACTCTCGATTTAAGCAATAATCGTTCTCATATTTACACGCCGCAAACGCTGTATTTAATTGCAGATCATATTGATGTCTCAGAGAGCGAATTGACTTATGGCGGTTTAGACTTTCAAAGCACCAATGCCCTTGATATTCACAATGCGCGGCTACAAGCCGTAAGAGATGGCGGTGGGACTGGAGATATTCTTTTTGTTGCTCCAAGCGTTATGGTTGATGAGACAACGTCGGTTTTAGCAGCACGAGATTTCGTGATCAAAACAGGGGAGATTCACAATAGTGGTCAATTGGCATCGGGGCAGGATTTAGTCTTTAGCGTGACGGGCAATGTGACCAACAACAAAACGGGCTTAATTTATGTGAAGGGCAATGGTGCTTTACAAGTTGATGGGGCTTTGTTGAATGATTTTGGCACCATAATGGCAGAGGGTGATTTGGGTTTCACCAATGCGGCTGGCAGCGGAAAAAGCCTTTCGCTTGTCAATAAAGCAGGCTTGATTCAAGCTGGTGGAAACTTAAATATCCAAACCAACACCCTGAAAAACGAAGCTGATAGCACGCCTGTCATCACGGAAAAAACGGAATATAGCGATATTTCTTTCCAAAGACCAGACAAATATAATTTTCTCGATGGCAGACCTTTATATCATGATATAGACTGGGATCGTTGGGGAAAAGGAAAACTTTCTAAGAGAAAGCATGGGGCAGTAGGTCCAAAACACTTTATATTTGAGCAACAACTTTGGAATAACAAAGAAGGAACCTATGGCACGGCAACTTTAAAAGATGGGACAGTCTATAAGGCGTTTACTTGGAAACATAATGCTCGAAAAGGAGACATAGAAGAGTTTGTATGGAATGGTTCTCGGCGGAAGGGAGGATGGTTAGGGTCAATAAACGAAGACTGGTCACACATGACAGAAAAGACTGTCACACAAGCATTTTCGCATAAACCAACTGTTTCGGGGGTAATACAATCTAGTGGCAATCTTATTATTAATGCTGATACCATTGATAACCATTATAGCTCTATGAGAGCAGGGGGAAATGCCGATATCCACGCCAATGTGCTGACCAATTTGGGGGCAACGGCTTATAAAAACACTTATCTTGGTTGTCAGGCTAATACAGACAGTTGTTATGGCTATAAAGCTGATGGAAGCCGCGATGTTTCTTTAGATATAGCCAATGGCAAGGATCGCCAGATTGGTTCAGAAGCTTTGGAGAGCGTTCCTGGTCTTGTCCAAGCGGGTGGCACGTTGAATTTGGTGGTCGATCAACTCAATAACACGGCAGCGGAAGGTTCGATTACAGGGGATGCGCATTTTAAAGCACAAGCAGTTGAAGGCAATCCACTGGAGTCCTTAAGTGGTTTAACCGGGGTTGATGCTCTCTTTACACCAAAAGTCGATCTCAATAATGCAGGGGAACTTTCTGAGGGGCTCCCTTTACCAAAGCCCCAATCGGGTGGGGTTGGTGGCACGCTGCCCAACCAGAATTTCATTTATGAAACGCGGGCAGAATTCCTTGATGTCGGCAAGTTTTATGGCTCAGCTTATTATTTGAACAGAATTGGCTACAATCCTGATCGGGAGATTTTTTTCTTAGGCGATGCTTATTTCGAAAAGCAGCTGATTGAGAAACAAATGCGTGATCTGGTTGGTCAAGGTTTGGGCAAAGGCTCCTTTATTCCTGGAAGTGATGCCATTGAACAAGTCAAAACCTTGCTGGATGTCGGGGCAGAATATGCAAAAGCCCACAATCTCCCCTTTGGTGAGGCTTTGAGTGAAGAACAATTGGCGTCCCTAGAAGCCCCGATGGTGATTTATGTACGCCAACAGGTCAAGGGCATGGATGTTTATGCACCGGTGCTTTATATCCCTGAAAAAGACAGAGCCTCCTTTGTTTCTGCTGGGGCTTTGATCATGGGCGATGATGTCAATATCACCAGCCAAAATACAAGCAATTCCACAATAACCAATTCAGGGCGTATTGCGGCAAATCACCAATTGCATGTGCATGGCGGGGATATCTTTAGTCAAGGAGGGCATTTTGCGGCGGGTGGTGATGCTGTTATCCTTGCAGAGAAGAATATTCGTTTGGATGCAGGGCGCACAACGGTTGACGGCGTGGAGACCGTATTAAACACCGAGGCACTTTCTGCTGGTGGCAATGCGAGCGTGATTGCCAAGCAAGATATCACCGCCTCAGGGGTGGGGATCACTACCGGAGGTGATCTTGCCATGGCTACAGAACAAGGCAACTTGACGATCGGTTCAGCAGAAACCCATTACCATGATGAGCAGGGTGATGCCACCATGCATCATAAATCAGAAGTCAACTCTGGAGGCTCAACAACGCTTTCCTCTGGAAAAGATTTGAATATTTTAGGCTCTGATGTTCAAACAAAGGATAAACTTCTCTTGCAAGCTGAGAGGAATGTTTCGATTGATGCCACACGCAACAGCATGGACAATCAGAGTGGGAGTGAAACATCTCATGTTGCTTTACACAATGGCTCTCATTTAAGTTCTGGAAAAGAGACCACTGTTCTCTCTGGAAAAGATATCCATATTGCTGCTTCCGATATAGATGCCAAGGGTAATGTTGCTCTTGGCGCCCAAGGGGAGGTAACAATAGGGGTGAGAAACGATGAGATGGAGTATCATCTTCGCACCAAAAACACGAAAGTGGATATGCAAGCCTCTCATGCCGTTGGCTCTTCGATAAAATCGGGAGGTGACACCACTGTCATTGCAGGGCAGGATGGCAAACCGCATGATCTTAGCATTACAGGTAGTTCCATTGCGGCTGATGGCAAGGTGGGGCTGAAAGCCAGCAACGATATTCTCATCAATAATGCAGAGGATAGCTTACAGTATGAGATGTCGTACCATAAAGAGGGTGGAGCATTTAGTAGCAGCAAATCTGAGCATAACAAGATGGATGTGCGCCAAGTTGTGGGGTCAAGCATAACAGGGGGTGAAGGCATTACCATTGACTCAGGAAACAACACGGAAGTTGTCGCCTCGACGCTCATAGCCGGTAAGGCAGAGGAAACGTCAGGAGAGAAAGCACCAGGAGATCAAAAACAAGCGGATATTACCATTCACTCTGGGGGAAAGATTGTCATCAAAGGCGCCCAAGAACACTTGGATCAGCAAGCGCAATCGTCATCAAGTGGCTTTTTGCATGAGAAATCGTCTGATACATCTCAATCGCATACCACAACGGTCTCCTCTATCCTTGGGGCGACGGGAAACATTATCACGCAATCAGACAAAGAGACCACAATCACGGCTTCTCATCTGCTTTCCGGTCAAGATATCAATGTGAGCGGAGAAAATGTGACGATTGATGGCATGACAGATCACCATAAAAGCCATTCAGAGGAGCATGAAACAGGTTTTGGTGTGGGATCAGGTAAGGGCTTTGTGTCGATATACGGGAGTGAGGGAAAGACAGAAAATGAAGAGAGTTTTGAGCATCAAGGTTCTTCTCTCAATGCGGATGGTACGATCACCATCACTGCCAAGAAAAAAGATGTGACAATTGTTGGCTCTGATCTTGCAGGGGAAAATGTTAATCTTACCGCAGCTCGTGATGTCAATGTGCTTGTTGGTCATAATAGCCATAAGTCAAACTCTGTAGAAGAACGGGAAGGCTTTGGCTTTCAGTTTGAAAAGAGCAACAGCGGTGCTTCTGTAGGTGTTGGAATTGCAAGCGCCAAAGATACGGGCGATCAATGGGAAACCACTTCCACACAATCACACATCACGGCACGCCAAGATGTGCAGATTACTGCTGACAATGATGTGAATTTACAAGCAGCCATTGTTTCGGCGGATCGTGATGTCAACATTGATGCCGGCAATAATATCACCCTATCAGAAAGCTATGATACCTCTAACGGCAAAGAGACACATGAAAAGTCTTTTGCTGGTGTGACAACTTCCGTTGATATCGGTGTCCTTGGCACGGTACAAGGACTAAAAGATTCAGCGGACCGTATGAACAATAAGGATGGCAATAACACCGTTATTAATGGCATACTGACCGGCATGAAAATCAATCACCTCTTTAACAAAGGCAAGAATTTTGTTGATTGGCTGACTGGCAATACGGGGGAAAAGGGGAACACAACCAAAGGACTGAGTAGCTCATTAGGAGGGGTGGGGGGCTCCACCAAGGATGCTCTTGCCAATATGGCTGGCGCATCTGGCAGTGTAACCGTGGGCTTTAAAACTGAGAAAACAGAAGCCTCTTCTCAAGTCTCCACAGCGGTGACAGATAGCATAGAAGGCGGACGCGCTGTTAACATGCAAGCCCACAAAGGCAGCATTCATGGTGTTGGCGCTGATATTATCGCTGGTACCAATCCAATCTATGTGCTGGAAAATGATGCACAGAGCGGAAAGATCACCATGGAAGCAGGTAAAGATATCATCTTTGAAAGTGCACAAAACACGCAAAGCACACAAAACAGCAGTGAAAGTGCTTCAATGAGTGTTGGCACCGGTTATGGCACGGGTGGCGCAGGGGCAACGGGCAGTGCTGCTTTTAGTCAAGGGGAAGGTTCCAGTGAGGAAGTTCAACACAAAAACAGCCATATTATAGGCACCGGCACTGTTCATACCATAAGTCAGGCAAACACCACATTGGCAGGCGCCGTGGTTTCTGGAGAGCGTGTAGAAATGGAAGTAGGGGGTGATTTTGCCATTACCAGCCGCAGTGATACGGGACAAACTTCCAGCAAGCAAAACTCTGTTTCTGTTGGGTTTGGTGCTGGACAAACGGGTGGTGGGGGCTCCATGAGCGCCTCTTTCCAAAACGATAAATCCTCCAGCGATTATCATAGTGTTGTGGAACAATCAGGCATCAAAGCTGGTGATGGCGGCTTTAATATCATTGTTAAAGATAAAACAACGCTGACCGGAGGTATTATTGAAAGCACCGCGCCGGCAGATAAAAACAGCCTGACCACAGGAAGCATTAGCACCAGTGATATCAGCAACAGTGCCCATGCTAAAGCCAGCAGCCATGGGTTTAGCATTTCTGGGAACGACACGATAAAAAACATTGCCAAGAATGTTTTAAATCACGGCAAAGCCAAGGATGCAGCAGAAGGAGAAACCAAATCTGCTATCAGTGATGGGACTATCATCCTTACTGATACAACTGGACAAAGGGCGATGGGGCAAGATGCTGGACAAATCATTGGCTCTCTCAACCGCAACACCGCTACAGCCCACCAAGCAGTAGAACAGCTAGATGTCGCATCGCTTGAGGGGATAGTACATAATCGCGTAGATATGATCAATGATTTATCGGATGAAGAATCTAATATCTTTGAACAGAGCTTTGTAAACATGTTTATCAAAGAGCATTATCTGGCTACTGTGGATCACGATGAAAATGGCAATGTGATCTATGCAAAAGATGAAAATGGAAATCCTATAAGAGACAGTCATGGAAACCCGCAGCCGCAATATCATTATTTAACGCCTGAAGAACAACAGAATTTACAAAAAGGTTCTGATGGCAAGGTTCATGTTTTTCTCAATGGTATTTTTACAACACCAGATGACGCAGCCCATAATGCGGTTCAGTTGGCTGATAACAAGAATGATCCACACTATTTTCTGATGTTCCCTCATAGCGATTCGTTCTTGGTAGAGTTGTTCATTGCAGGGTATCAGTATGCTCTAGAAGGTAAGTTGGGTATTTTGACCAATTCGACGAAGAAGTACCAGAATCTGTTGTATAGCCTTGGCAATATAGGATTGCATACTGATGCGCATAGCCGTGGCAGTATGACAGCGGGCAATGGATCGCATGATTTAGAAAAGCATGGTGTTCATGGTATAGCAAAGAAAACAACGATTAATTTCTTTGGACCAGCTTATAATACTCAAAACATGGCAGATACGTTATATATCTTAAGTGATGGAAAGCAGGATTACGTAAACTTGGAAAATCATAAAAATGACTTTGTTGGTACAAAGATTGGCAAAAATCCTTACACTTTTGGGCAAATACCTCCTGGAAGTGGTCCTTGGAAAGAAGCATGGCAAATATTTAAGGGCTACCCCAGTGTCCATGCTTGTTATGGTAATGCAGGTTCAATATGTCGACAGGCTTATGGATTACCTAATCGTACGCCAATTTATTCAAAATATTCAGGAAGAAAAAAATGAAACAAATCTTGAAATTATTAAGTGGTCTCATTCTGTTAAATATTGCTGGATGTAACATCGACAAGCCTCCACCAGGAGTTTTGAGTGCATGGGAGAAACCAGGAGCAGATTTTACTGAGGTAGGAAAAGCATTGTTAGAATGTGGTATGCCAACCCCTTATGATGTTTTTCCAGAAAATAGAAAGCTAAGCATCAATGCAGAGGCTTCCATCGATGCTTGCATGATTCAAGCAGGATTCCGCTACAAATGGGGAGGACCATATTGGTGTTATACTTTTAGAGCTGAAAACCTTCCCATTTGTCGTCCAGGTGCTGTCATACCACAGCGCAGTGTCAAGAAGCGTTTGAACAGCCCTTTTTGTAAAAAGTATAAAAATGCACCTGAATGCCAGCCTTAAGTCTTGCTTCAGTAGAGAAAGCCTTGAATTTACACCAAATAAAGCACCAGGTTGATGAGTTTGAGAAAGCCTTGTCCGTCCTTACGTGACAAGGTTTTCTTTTTATGCCGCGTCGTTATAACGTTGCTGTTTTGCTTGCTCGATGACATTCAAAAGATCCGATTGTAACCAACGCGATAAAAAACCAAATTTTAAAGGTTTTGGGAGAGAGCCATTGGTCACATGACGGCGGAATGTTGAGACACTCATATGAAGCAGTTTTGCACTTTCACGGTCTGTTAAAAGAATATCATTTTCTGTCATACTAAAATCCTTTCAAAAGTAAAAAAATGAGAACAAATCATAACTATTTATTAACCACATTTTGGTTCATTTTTGAAGGTATTTTATTTATAGAAAACAATATTTTATCATAGTTTTTCTGATGTGATAATTTATGACTCTTATTGAGAAAGAATGAGAGAAAAGAGAGCTAAAGTTATCCACAGATCATGGGGTTATTCATCCCATATCTTAAGATTGACCCGTGACATAAGCCGCCCATTTATCCATATAAACGCGGCGCTGTTCTAAATAGTCAGTCCGA
>NZ_JBHIPC010000006.1:0-1192 GCF_042195765.1 Bartonella sp. AP3QHHD | reverse complement strand
TGTATTGTCGATATAGGTTGTATCATTAAAATACTAACATATTGAAATATAATGTTTTTAATTTTCTCTCATTTAAAAAAAATAATATAGGAGCTAGAATGAACTGACAAGACTGACAAAACTCTTCTGATAAGGTCACTCAGATCATTTGCTTTTGGAAAAAAGTTCCTTGATGAGAATGCCATAAAAAGAGTTTTGCGTGGTTATCTTAAAGACTTCAAAAGAGATTTCTTATTGTTTTCTATGATGGTTTTTGACGACAGAATGTGCTTGATAGCACGATGTCTCGTTTATATGCGTGTTGAGTGGTTTAGAGGAGCTGGAGAGTGAATTTATCTCTAATTATTGATAAATATATTGTAGCATTAAACTGGGGATATTAATGTATTAACCATTGACGGGCTAAACAGTTTTGTTTAGAGGTTTTTCCATAGAAATGTGGGGGAGAGATCTTCAGCAGTTAAAATAAAGCAGTTTTTGGGTGTCACTTTTTTGGTCACAAAGGCATGTGCTTTTGTTAANTTTGAGAATTTTTCGTGCCATTTTTGTTTTCTTTGGCTTGTTTACAGGTGTAAATGTTTATGCGCGCTCCTCAGCTATTTTTCATTCCCCAACAGATAATTTTTCTCGCCAACAATCTGAGAAGCAGCAATTAGAAAGAATTGAGAATTTACGGTCTTTAACGCCTAAAAGGATCAAGACGCCTTCAGAGCAAAATCCAGAAATGCTTTTGGGTGGGAAGCAATGTTTTCCCATTCATGCTGTTGTTGTTGAGGGAGTGCACCATGTCAAAAAGCGCTCTATATCAGCCGTAACAGAGCCTTATGTTGGAAGATGTATCGGTCTTTTTGATATTCAGCTCTTAATCAAGAAGTTAACCAAAGTTTATTTGGATCAAGGCTATGTAACGGCGCGTTTTTATATTCCTGATCAAGATATCAAAAACAGCAAGACGCTCAAATTTGTTGTCGTTGAGGGGAAACTTTCAGAGATTTACTATAATGGTTCACCGACGTCTCGTTATAACAATGTTGTATGGAGTGCTTTTCCTGGGCTTCAAGGTCATGTTCTGAATATGCGCGATATTGAACAGGGGCTTGATCAGATCAACCGTTTGAGTTCAGCGCACGCTCAAAGCGAACTTCTTCCAGGGCGTGAAGAAGGCAGCACCATTGTCAATATTAACAATCAT
>NZ_JBHIPC010000005.1:0-6569 GCF_042195765.1 Bartonella sp. AP3QHHD | reverse complement strand
GACAACAAGAAACACTCCATTATTATCGCTTGATAAGAAAAATAGCATGACAATCGCTTATTTACTAAAATAAGAAAAAAAGAAAATGCGTAATGCCATAACTGATGAAGAATTAGCATATTTAAAAGCCGTTTATCCCAATGAAAAAATTACTAAAGATGATATCTTTTTTACGGTTATGGACTCTTGCATTCAGAAGATTATCGCTCTCGTTATGCTGATAATTTATGCAAAGAATTACCTCGTATCCCTTGTGTAAAGAGTGCTGATGATTTTTGAAAATTTGTAACAGCAGGGCGTGAATTGGGTCATTTGCATGTGAATTATGAAGATGTAGAACCTTATCCTGTGACCTTTAAAAAGGGTAATCCAAAATTAACTGACATCCCTAATCCAGAAAAGTTTTATTACGTGACAGAAATGAAATTCGCAAAAATTAAGGATAGTAAGGAAAAGAATAAATCAACAGTTACTTATAATAGCAATATCATCATGACAGATCTCCCTAAGTAAGCTTATGAGTATATCGTCAATGGCAAGCCTGCTCTTGAATGGTTTATGGGGCGTCAATGCGTTAAGACAGATAAAAAGAGTGGTATTGTTAATGATGCTAATCACTATGCTGTTGAAACCATTGGCAACCCTGCCTACCCTCTAGAGTTATTGCAGAGGGTTATTACCGTAAGTTTAGAAACAATGAAAATTGTTAAGAACCTACCAAAATTAGAAATAAGAGAAACCGAATAACTTATAAAGCATGCTCACATAATGAGAGTGATAACCTTACAAGGGGTATAGAGCTTATAACCATAATCTATACCTCTCTTGTTAAGTTGATTACATACAATCTTTAAAAAGAGTGTTTATATGCGTTATTCTAAAAAGAAATCATTTGCACTTTTAAATACTCTTATTTGGATTGCTTTAAGACTTTTAAGAAACCCACTCTTAAAATGAATTAAATTTTTTTACATTGCCTTTAAAAGATTATACCGTAATCTAAAATGAGTGCTTTATTGTTTTCAAAAGCTTTGTTTAAAGAGAGTTATGTATATTCATTTTACTTATAGGTTTTGAAGGTGTAAAAACCGTCAAAACCCCTTCAAAACGTATATTATTAGTTGAATTTATAGGTTGTGTTATCAATATGAGTTGTTTTTTTAAGATCTGTAAAATCTTAACCTATTGAAAAATAACGTTTTTACTTTTTATCGTTTTTTTATCTAAAAGGGGCAACCCTCAAAACTCAAAACCCCTTCAAAACTCATAACCATAATGGTCTTGATAGCATTTCTTATGAGTTATAAACCATCTTTTGAAAGGCTTTAAAGGATCACATGCTTTTCATAAGACATGTTTTAATCATTCACTAAATGATCACTTTTGTCGATTCAATGTACTGACATAAACTGACAAATATATATTTACAGTTGTATTTATTTGTTATGGCTGTTTTAATAAGTTGTATTTTGAAAAATTGATAAAACTTAACTTATTGAAATATAATGATTTTAATTTTCTCTCATTTAAAAAAAATGATATAGGTTCTAAAAAGAACTGACAAAAATGACAAAAGTTTATTAAAAGGGATTTTGCTCATCTCTATAATTATCATTCTCTCTTTAGATGTTTTCATAACAGACAATAAATCGCAATTATCCTATTTATCATTTCTCTTATGAACATGAAAAATGATGCCATGGCTATAAAGAACATAACAGCTATAGAGAAAGCAAAAATGCAAATGAAAGCATTTGTTATAAGAGCGCGGTGCTATTAAGGTCGTTTAAATTAAAGCCCCTTATAAACAAAATTCACAAAAAATTTAAAATTCATTTAGTAACAAAATTGATAGGTTATAAAGTTTAAAATACGCATTATGAGAGCGTTTCTAAATATTATAAATGTATAGATTCAGAAAATAACGCAATCTTTTAAGAAAGCCAATAATATAGCTTTAAAAGCATATAAATATAAAAGAAGCAATTAATAGGCATAAGACATTATCAACACACAACGTATTTAAAAAATAAGAAAAAATATCAAAAAAGATAAAATATTGTTTGACAATAAATACGTATTTTGTTATATAAATACTCAAGTGATGAAAACACTAAACAGATAGCGAAGAGGTTGCGATAAACCTAATCCTATTAAAACTGACTATCTTTTATGCTCTAATTAGCATATATGATGATTTTGTCGGGTGTAGCTATGCTATACAATACCCTTCGCGAGGGAAAAGCATAGCAACGGACTATCTGCCGTGTTTTCAACACCCGATACCCTTATAGGGTGTCAATTGAAAACTTTTAAACAGATAGGTTTTAATTATGACAAATATCTCAAAAAACACCCCCGTTATCTCTAATATTTCAAATGAAACTGCGCTTGCTAATCAACAAGAGCCTGCAAAAAAATACGAATTTACAGGAGAGACAATAGAGGTTGGTGATTATACTCTTTATCGCATTCGGGCTTTAAGGGATTTTGCTAATATAAAAGCTGGTGATCTAGGCGGCTTTATACATAAGGTTGCAAATTTAGCTCATAATGGTGATTGTTGGGTCGGTGGCAATGCCATGGTTTATGGTGATGCTCGTATTTACGATAATGCCCATGTTTCGGATAATGCAAAAATTACTGGATCTGCAAAAATTTATGAAAATGCAAGGGTCTATGGCAATGCTAGCGTGCATATTAGAGCTGAGGTTTATGGCAATGCGCAAGTATATGAGAACGCATTGGTTTATGGTGATATTTTTGGACATGCTAAAGTGTATGGAAATGCAAAAATTTATGACACTATTTATGGCAAGTTTCTTGATAAAACTAGAATTTATGGCAATGCTGAGGTTTATGATAAAGCACGTGTTTTAGGAACCTCTCAGGTTTATGATAATGCCCATGTTTATGAAAATGCTATAGTTTTTGATAATGCTAGGGTTTGCGATAATGCCCATGTTTGTGGCGCTGCTATGGTCAATAGAGAAGCCAAGGTTTATGGGAATGCTATAGTGACTGGTTATGCCCATGTTTATGATAGGAGCTGCGTTTATGACAATGCCAAGGTTTATGGCAAGGTTTATGGTGGTGCTTGGGTTTCCAATAATGCTTTAATTTCTGATAATGCCGAGGTTTATGATGATGCTCGCATTTATGACAATGCAAAAATTTATGGCAAGGTCCATGGTGATGCTCATGTCTATGGCAATGCCAAGGTAATTGGCTATACTGAGATTGGTGGTGATACCAAAATTGGTGGCAATTATAAAGAACCCGTTATCACTGGTGATATTGTTTTTACAACTGTGTAAATGACGCGCGGGCGCGGCGGGGGCGCCCCTCTTTAAACATTTCATTCTAAAATTCAAATCTATTTATAAAGGAATTGTGCTATGCAAAAAAAGTTTGCACTCACAAATGAGACACGTGTATTTAATAATCAAACTCTTTATCGCATTCGGGCTTTAATAGATTTTGATGATGTCAAGGCTGGTGATTTAGGGGGCTTTATTGAAAGTGAAAACAACCTCTCGCATGATGGCAATTGCTGGGTCTATGATAATGCTCTTGTTTTAAATCCTGCCCATATTTATGAAAATGCCAAGGTTTTTAATAAGGCTATTATAATGGGCTTTGTTTATGGCAATGCTCATGTATGTGATTGTGCCCGCGTTTATGCAAATGCTCATGTTTATGACAATGCGCATCTTTCTTATAATGCTTGGGTTTATCATCAGGCGCGGGTTTATGGCAATGCAAAATTATCAGGAAGTGCACGTATTCATAGCAAGGCGGTAGTTTATGATCATGCTGTTGTTAGTGGCGCTGCTAAAATTTATGGCAAGGTTTATGGGAATGCTAGCGTGGGTGGGTATGTTAAGGTCTATGGTTCTGTTTATGGGAATGCAAAAGTGACTGGTTATCACACCATTAGAGGTTTGGTACATGGCAATGCAAGGTTAAAAAGAGATGGTTATTCATATGTTGAACAAAACGTTTACTATGCATATGGGATTCCTGAGGATTGTGAAATTTATGAAAACGATACCGTTGTAAAGATTATTGAAAATAACGCTGCGTAAAGACGCGCGGGCGCGGCGGGGGCGCCCCTCTTTCAAATTTTCCCATTCCAAATTTTATCAAATGTTTATCACATTAAATTGTGAGGGTATCTCTATGTGCAAAAAATACGAATTAACCAGTGAAATCAAAAAAATCAAACATGCTCTTACTCGAAATATTATAAACCTTTATCGCATTCGGGCTTTAAAAGATTTTGATGATATAAAGGCGGGGTCTTTAGGCGGCTTTATTGAAAAGGAAGTTAACCTATCCCATGATGGTAATTGCTGGGTGTATGATGAGGCTTGTGTCTATGGTCATGCAAGAGTGTATGACAATGCAAAAATACGCCATTTTTCTCAAGTCTGTGGTCAAGTTTATGGCAATGCTGAAGTCTATGGAAAAGCTTTTATCTCTCAATATGCTAAAGTTTATGACCATGCTTTTGTCTATGGCAATGCTCATGTTTATGGCAATATTTATGGTAATGCTCATGTGAATGGTAGTGCCCGCATTCTTGCTGATGCTCATATTTATGATCATGCGCATGTTTCTTATGATGCTACGGTTTTTAGTTATGCACGCGTTTATGGTCATGCCAAGGTTTCTGGCTTGGCTTGTATTTATAGCCATGCAAAAATTTATAATTATGCTGTTATTAATGGTCGTGCAAAGATTTATGGCAAGGTTTATGGAAATGCTTGTGTGAGTGGCTCTTGTGAGATTTATGGCTCTGTTTATGGCAATGCTAAAATCTCATATTGTGCAACGATCTGGGGGCGTGTTTATGGCAATGCAAAAATCAATAAAAAAAGCAAAGTAAGGTTGGTTCCAAAAAATTGTGAGGTGTATGAAAGGGATAATGTTGTCAGTATAACTGATAAAACAGAATAAAGAACGGCGTGGGGGACGTGCCTTCTTTATGGTGTATAAACGCATATAAAACGCATTGCTATAAACATCTCATAAAAGATAGCATTCATAAAAAAAAGCCGTGTCAAGTGATATGACGCGGCTTTCAAATAACGATTATAATGATAGAAAAATAATCATCCACAATGGAGTAATGAATGCATATATACAAAACGTATTATATTGCAAGCGCTCTATTGAGATATGAAAACTTATCAAAAGGAATGTAAATGATGCGTATGATCTTTAATCACTCTTTTGAATGGGAGAGCCTATAAATGCTTTTTGTTTCTCTCAAACGTATTAATCATAACGTCTTTATCTTTTAAAGAGATTCATTGAAAACAAAGCCCATGATCATGATGCTTCTTTTAAAACGTTTCAATATACTAAGCTCAAAATCGAGCTGAGTGAATTCACATAACGCATTCTATAAAATCAAAACGCTTGTTAGCTTTAACAAAACTCGTTTTTTACATTTACGAGTATTGGTTTTCAAAACAATCTCTCATAAGACAAATAAATAACCGCTTTTATCAAACGCAAGGCTTTAAAAACTGTTATAAACATCTGTTTCAAATGTTTAAACGTTCATTTAGAAAGGCTTTCATAAGTTTCTTTTAAACAGAACTTCTTTGCAAATTAATCGCTCTATATTTGTGCTCTGTACTTTTAAATGGTAACTTTTAAAACGTTTTTTAGTACCATATCTAAGGTAAAATAGTATTTTACTGCTATGGTATTACCCGCCTCCATTTTTTTGTGGAAGCGAATAATTCCGTTCTTAAAAACTAGTCTGCAATCTATTCATTAAAAGGCTTTTCATTTCATAAGATATAAAATACCTCTTTATCGTTTTTTTAACTTTTAGTAAGCGTTTTAAAAGCGATTTTATCCTTAATCCTTTTATGCAATTTTTTAAATTAAACCTATAAGCTTATGACAGGTTCAAACAGTTAATTTCTTTAATGCCATTTTAGAGGTTTTTCCCAATTTTGGGAAAAATTATATGATCTCTATTTTCTATAAATGCGTATCTTTTGGTACAATTTATCTTATAACAGTTTCAAACGATTACCCTCTATAGGTAATAAGATATTGCTATAGCATTTTTAGATTTTACGCTTCTCAATTTTGAAAACTGTAATTTTATGTTTTTATCATGCGATTAACAATCCAATCATTAAAACAAGATGTGATCTTTAAACGTATGTTATCGATAATTCCAAACAACTAAATTTTAAACAATGCGATTTTGAGTGATAAAAACATATCATAAAATTTATAAACTGTTATGAATGATATCGGCTTTTCATTTTATTTGAATACACACATGCGTTATAATATTCACGTCATGATTTGCTTTTTATGGTCTATTCATACATGGCAATCTTATATAAAAAATGATCAAATGAATCACGTATAAAAAGATGGATTCTTAAGTGGATTCATATAAAATAATTGCAAACAACATATTGACTTTATTGCATTTTTTTGTATAATGTGACTCTGTAAACCAAAAGGGAGTCTCTACCTGTGGACTTCCTGCTATTTGGTCAAATTCTTGATTACACTTGTCCAAAGCATCC
>NZ_JBHIPC010000004.1:0-3711 GCF_042195765.1 Bartonella sp. AP3QHHD | reverse complement strand
AAAATTGTATTTATGTGTTATGTTTAATATAGGTTGTTTATTTGAAAGATTAACTTATTGAAATATAATAACTTTTATTTTTGACTAAAAAATATATATAAGGGGGGGTAAAAAGACCCCCCAAAACCCCCATACCCCCCCAAAAACTAATGATGGGAAGTGCTTTAAAGGTTCACTGTTATATTGTTTAATGTTTTATAAGATTTCCAAATTGCCTCAGTGTGATGTCTTATGACTTTTCACTAAAGGGTGCCATTCATAACGTATGGTAGGTCGACCGCCTTGGGAGTTATTCTCTCCAGAGATTTCACGAATATAGTTACAACGACATAAAAGCTCTAAAGCTTGCTTAACGGTTTGATTGTCTGTTAAATATTTCCAATCACGTTTATAAACATCCCTTGCTATAAAAACATCGGGTAAACAATCACAGCGTTCAACAATTAATTTTGCACGCTCTGCTGTTAATGTATCCCCCGCCGCATAAAGTCTTTTGACATGACTTAACAGATATTTTTCCCAACGCAAGGCTGTTGTAATGGCATAGAGACCAATTTCTAAACCACCACTATCAAGAAGTTCAAAAATTAACGCAAGGCTTGCTATGGTCTTTGGCATTTTTAAAAGATGCGATTGTAAGCTTTCTGAGTAACTACCTCCTTTTGCCTCTTTATGAAGATGCTCTAACCATTCATAAAACTTCACTTGTGCTTCAGCAGAAAAACGCATGATCAGTGGTTGTTCTGGAGAACCTAAGCGTTTATCACGAAAAGAGCGAAATACCCCTTCATACTTTTGCCAGACCTCTTGATTGGGCGGTTTATCAACCAATTGCCACTCTTTATTGTCATCGGGCCAGACAATCATTTGAAAGCGTTGCAATAAACCGTCATCGTTTATTCCACGGTGTATGGCTTGAATGAGCGGAATAATGCGTGAAGGTTGAATGCCTCCAATCATGGATAAAGTGACATAAGGGATAAAAATGGTTCCACGCTCTATACGGTCATAAGTAAATTGATCATCGCCATTAAAAGCTGTTAAATAAAAGGCGCGGTCTGATTGACATTCCTTTCTTTCTAGATTGGCTAAAAAGCCAGCCAATTCATCACGCACCATTAAGAGACCACGGGGGTTTTCTTTTAAGAGTTCCCCAAGCTTTTCAACAGACACATCATTGACAATAGTGTCATCTTCATTTTTACGAGTAGAAACTAAGCGGTGTGCAAAGTGCATTATGCAATCATATTCGCAATATTAGAAAAATAATAATTTATCATTATTTACTGATACGGAGCGCAGTATTGTAGAAAATAATTTTCTTCAATTACAAAATAAATAAAAATACAGTTGATTAAGGAAATTTTTTCTTTGTATGGAGCACACGTAAAATACGCACAACGCCATTTGAAATATCATAAATCATGATATAATTTGGATGTACAATAAGTTCACGTGTATTTACAATTCGTCCTAAACGACCAAGGGTAGGAAATTTAACAAGTTTTTCTACTTTTTCAGATAAAAGTTGATCAAACTTTAAGGCAGCGGAAGGATTATCTTGTGATATGTATTCACGTATCTTTTTGCGGTCAACGTGTGCTACTTGTGTCCAAATTAGCTTCATAAAGTTGATCTATCTAGTTTACTTTGTGTCTTTAAGCGCCATTCTTTTGCTTCTGCTTCGATTTCTTCAGAAGACATTATATCACTTGCATTAGCAGAATTTATCCCTAATTGAACTTGTTCCCGAAACCATAAATCGTATGCACTTTTTTCTTTTTGTTCTTTTACGATATCGCGCATATAATCGCGCAATAATTGTGCACCAGATCTATCACACGCCTTTGCTGCTTTGGAAAATTCATTTTTTAATACATCATCGACGCGAAAGGTAAATGTTGTCTCAGCCATTTTACGACCACTTAATGTGTTACAAAGTAGTTCTAATGTAATGTATTTTTACTGTTTCTTCAATAGGTACTATTAGAATAGATATTTTATATCTATTTTGCATTTTCATAGGGTTGAAAGGGACGCCCATAAATCAACGGGCTCTGATAACAACCCAGACAAAAGAGCCAGACCGGTTTCAATGCCTTCACAAATGACCAGATGTTTTGGATTGGCTTGGCTTAAATGCACCCCACCACCCGTTACAGATCCCAACATGGCTTTTGCTGGTTTTTGATCTGTTTTGCAGCCATTGTCTTTTAAAAAGGTTCTATGAATGGCAAAGGAACCAGCGCCCTTAACAAGAGCAACCAACGCGGGCAGTGTAACCCCAGAGGGGTGCGAACATTTGTCGTGAAAACGTAAATCGGGAGGCAAATCACATGTAATACCCCGCATACGTAAATAGGTTTCTGCTAAAGTATTTTTGATTGGTTGGCTTTGTTGCCAAATTGCTTTTGCTCTCTCTGCTTTCTGTTTTGCTCGTTTGAGATCAGCAGAAATCTGTTTTGATAAAGAAAGAGCGTGATCATAAGCTTGTTTTCCAAGCAATCCAATTCTAATAAGCGCTTGTATGATCTCTCTAAAAGAGCAGCCAGCATAACAATAGAGTAAAAGACGCCCATCATTTCCATTAGAAATAGATAAACTAGGCAGCCTATCATCATGAGCAGGGCAACGGGCTGTTCCATAACGCCCATGCCAAACCCCGCGCAAGGCACGTGTGATACCCCGCGCATTCTTAAAAGAACACATCATTTTAAATCCTATAACATTGCGTCATAGGACGGATTATGCTATCTCTAGATTGATGAGTTTGAGAAAGCCTTGTCCGTCCTTACGTGACAAGGCTTTTTTATGCCACGTCGTTATAACGTTGCTGTTTTGCTTGTTCGATTACATTTAAGAGATCCGATTGTAACCAACGGGACAAAAAACCAAATTTTAAAGGTTTTGGGAGAGAGCCATTGGTTACATGACGGCGGAATGTTGAGACACTCATATGAAGCAATTTTGCACTTTCACGGTCTGTCAAAAGAATATCATTTTCTGTCATACTAAAATCCTTTCTATCAAAAAATGGTAACAAATCATAACTATTTATTAAGCACATTTTGGTTTATTTTTGAAGGTATTTTATTTATAGAAAACAATATTTTATCATATAAATTCTGATGTGATAATTTATGAGTCTAATTGAGAGCGAATGAGAGAGAAAGTTATCCACAGATCATGGGGTTATGCACCCCATATCTTAAGATTGACCAGTGACATAAGCCGCCCATTTATCCATATAGACACGGCGCTGTTCTAAATAATCAGTACGACGATAGGCACGCTCTACTTTGCCGCCAACTGTATGACTTAGAATAGTTTCAGCGACCTCATAGGGAGCATCGGTTGTTTCAGCAAGCCAATTGCGTAAACTAGAACGAAAACCATGCGGGCAGGCTTCAAGTTTATTGTCTCTCATATATTTTGCCATACAATTCTCAGCAAGGGGAGCACGACCGGAAAAAGACAGAATGAAATTACTTTTGGAAATACAACGGGCTTGTTTAATCACTTTTAGCGCTTCAGATGATAGAGGTACGCGAAATTCTGTTGTAGCGTCACGCAAACCTTTCATATTCTCAGCAGGAATAGTCCATACATCATCTTCAATCTGATCTTCACGAATATGACGCAAAGGGTTGGTACGAACGCCTGTCAGGATAAGCAAGCGCAAAGCCAGTTGTGTTATGTTTTGTGTTTTAC
>NZ_JBHIPC010000003.1:0-1094 GCF_042195765.1 Bartonella sp. AP3QHHD | reverse complement strand
TTCAACAAGCGTGACCATCCGACGACCGTTTTCAACATCAATGCTCCCTTCATCACTGTAATAATCAAGATCATTATGGTGAACACCTTCATGAGAGCTCCCATCCCTTGCCCAATCTGCACTCAGCTCTGTCCAATGAGATTTGGGAAACATCTGCTTAGCTACTTCTAACGGCTTGCGGTCTACATACCACAAACGTTGCGCATCGGTTAAATTCGGTTGCACCGCTGCACTATCCCAAACCATCTTTAACGGGTCTAAACGCGTAATTACCGGTTCACCATCGAGGCTGTTCTCATAATCAAGCCGTGTATCAGTCCACCCCATGCCGCAGATAACCGCATCTTGGAAAGCATCACTATCAGCGTATTCGGCATGCGCCATGTCCCGAAACCATTCTGCCGCACCGGTAAGCAATTCACTAGGCAATGCCTTCCCTACTTGACGGGGAATAAACTGCACTTCGCGCTTGTTATTACGCTCTGACCCCACAACGGCATTGACCAATGGGGCAATACGATTAAAGGTCATAACGGGGCGGCGTTGCTTTTTTAACGCCGATAAATCTTCTTCATTCCATTGATCACCATTGTAAAAACCAAAATCCTCCCGCGCATGTTCACGCCATTTATTCACATGCTCCACATCTTCTTTGTACCAGCTCACAAGCTTGCGAAATAAGCCTTCTGTCGACAAATCTGATGCGTTACTTTCTTTATCTAAATGCTCTTCATCATACATCATTCTGCCATCCATGAGGTACTCTCATATTCCGTTCTGCCGCTATAAGCTGGTCGCTTTTGTATTTCTTTTGGTGGTTTGTATGAAATACACATCAGTCCAAAGGCATCTGCCCCATGACTGGACCAATCGTGCTCTGCTCCCAAGCCAATATTGCGCTTCTCATCCCATTTCTCGTGATACCAGTTCAGCGCCTTACGTCCTGCTACCGTCGTCTTTTCATTAAACCAAACAGAAGGCAAAACACGGCGGACTGTTTCTATACGTATCTTAACAGCTCCTGCTCCCTGATTAGGGATAACTTTTGTTTGAAAGCCTGCCTGTTTAAGAGCGCTCTCAAAACTCACATTGTG
>NZ_JBHIPC010000002.1:0-7432 GCF_042195765.1 Bartonella sp. AP3QHHD | reverse complement strand
CGCAAGATAAGCTTATACATACCGGATTCAGAGGCTTGGACATCTGTAACAGTGAAGTGTTCTTGAGAAGAGGGGGCTTTGTTATTTTCAGGTGAGATGATCACAATACTATCTTGAGGTTTTGGTGGTATTCCCCCGATGTCATTGATACAAAGATCAAGTTCCTTTCTTGGAATTGTGGTGGGGATTCTGCCACCGGCGTCCGATTCCGAATGTTTAATGCCGTAAATCGCTGTGATACGAAAAGATTGCTGGTTGTCCTTTCGCGTGTAGATGATGGGCTGCCCAAAAGTGTTGCGCACATCTTTAACCATTTGGTTTAGCAGCCCGTTCCACCGCATGTTATTTCGCTCCAATCACTGCTTTAAACAGCATTTCAGGGCGTGTGCAAATGTAAAGCGGATAGCTATACACTTCAGGTTTTACCCATGCATTACGGTCGTGGTCGACGATAAGCATCGTGTAGAGAGGTCTTCCAACCGTGTTGGCAAAATCCAAGCTTTCACCAGGAGCAAAGGTTTTTTGGAAGACACCAGGCGCATCAACAGGAAAGAATTGACATTCATCCGGCTTAATGCCTATGGCGCGCTTTGTTCCAGCCTTCGCACTTACATTATAGTTGTGGATACTCCGATAATTAATGAAAGTCACACCCGCAAAGTCAAAACTACCAAAGCTCCCAGAGCCAATCGAACTTGGTGTTGCAACACCTCCGGCGCTATTGAGTGTCTGTGCTAAGGCTGTGTTTAAATAGGTCTCACGAATTGTTTTATGGTTTTTCAACTTGGAAAAGAATTCATTTCCACAAAGCCCAATAATGCGTGAACGATCAGAAAACGCTCCTTTTGAAGCTTCAATCATCCTCATAATGACTTGATCAACATGGTCAGCAACATTGGTTGTCTCATTATTTAGTTTAAAATCAATCGGTTTTGGTGGTGCGATTTCCCATTCCTTGTACCAATCGACAATAACAGAGCCATCGGCATCAAGAACCACCCCTTGAACAGCGCCAAGTTGCATATTTTCCCATGTCAATTCTATTTCAGAAATCAGTTTCTTTTGTTTTCTGGCAATATATTTCATTGCTGTCTCTAACTGATCTTCTGTCCCAAATTCACGACGGTTTTGGATTTCTTCTGATTTCACCGTGTCACTTTTGGCAATGCGTGTTGTTTTGAAAAACCGAAGATTACGACCCTCTCTATCCCCTTCTGCCAAGGGGGCGCCACGTTCACTGGTTTGAATCAAGGACAATGTATTGTCACGTCTTTCAATACCAACCACTGTGGTGCTTGTTTCCACTTCCTCAAAAAGATTAAGAGAACTTACAAGACCAGGTTGAAACTCATAGTTTTCGATGGCTTTCATCATTGTGATGCTTGAGAAAGCATCATGTTTAAAAAAATTCATGTCCATGTGTGCATTCTCCTATCGCAATAGAATGTTGTTATGGTCTTCTAAAGACTGAATGGCTGCTTTCTTTTGCTCATCCGTGATGGCATCTGGCCATAGCAGTTCAGAAGCTTTTACAGTGCATAAGCGTGCTGTAATTACGGCACGTTGATCTGCTTCTGTTGCGTCAATAGTGGCAAAAGAAATCCCTGCCGGTGTTTGACTGCCATCTGATGCTGCTGGATTAAGGGGGACATAGTGTTCCGTTGCGGTTATCTTTCCCATGACAGTTCCAGCTTCAATGAATGCTCCTGATGCAAACAGCACTTCTTCATTTGACATATCGGGGTCGTAGGGTCCAAGATAAGCGCCATTGCGTACGTCGTCATAAATAATATTCGTCATTTCACTGCCCTCCAAGCTGCTTCCCATTTTGCATAAATCTTTGCCTTGCTCGTCCCATCACTATGAGGGGTATAAGGCGAGACTTTTAAAGACGCGCTTTGAGAGCTAGCAGCCGTCAACACACACTGGCGTGCTTTCTCGACACTCATACCGTTTTGAATAGCTTTTGCTGCGTCAAAAGAAACGCCTAAGTGCTTTGCTTGCCTTTCAAGGGTTGTTAGTGCTTTTGCGCGCTTTCTTTCTTTTTCAAGAGCAGCTTTTATGTTTTCCTGCTTGTCCTCATTGTCTTCATCTTCATCTTCGTTTTCTTCGTCGTCAAAGATTTCGGCGTTTTTGTCGATGTCACTATCGTCTTCGTCCTCTTCCTCGTCATTGATGATGTCGACGATCTTTTCGTCATCCTCTTCTTCAGCGCGGTATTGTGTGCGTGCCATGTGTTTTGTCCTTCTTTTTCTGTTGATGTTGGGTTTTGTGATATGGAATCCGTTAAGGCTTCCAAAGCTTGCGCAAGGGTGCCCTGCGCATCTGCTAATCCAAGCGTGATCGCTTGGGTGCCTATAAAAGTTTCTGCTTTTGTGTCACGAATTGCAGCAGCATTTAAGCGTCTGTTTTGCGCCACCAAATCGACAAACATCTCGTAGAGCAGGGCGCAATCGGCTTGCATTTTTATCTGTGCTGTATCGCTCAAGGGTTCATGAGGATTGCCATGGGTTTTGTGATCACCTTCAAAGACAAAGGTCCATTTATGCCCGTGTTTTTCATCTGCACGGGATTGGTCAAGATGGGCACAAACAACCCCAATCGAGCCCACAACCCCTGTGCGAGCTACCCATATTTGAGAAGCAGAACAAGCAATGGCATAAGCCGCTGAACAAGCAAACTCATTGGCATGTGCCCAAATGGGCTTGTCGTATTGTTTTGAGAGTGTTTGAAACTCTTCAACCAAATCAAACACACCACCGGCTTCTCCACCGCCGCTGTCAATATCAAGTAAGACAGCACGAACATCAGGTTGTGCAATGGCTTCACGAAAAGAAGCCCTTAAACCTTCATAAGAAGTCAAACCCGATAAAGCCCCAAGCCATGCACCGCGGCGTACAAGCGTGCCATGAACCGGTATTATGGCAACATTGTTTTGTACTACATAAGTTTCAGGGGGTCTTAAAGCCGTTGTATCCCCTTGCGCAAAAGCCCCAGGGGCAAACTTTTCTCCCTCAAAAAGCCGTGGAGCAAGAGCATTGAGAATAATATCAAGCTTTGTGGAGGCAAGCATGTGTGGAACTCCAAAAAGCCGTGATGCCAAAAACGGCATGTCGAGATTATTCACCATTTGTCTGCGCCTTACTGCCTTGGTTGTTTTCATAAGTCTCAGAAGTCTCTGAATCTTCATCATCAATCGCTTGATTTTCACCAGAAGGCGCTGCCATATCCGTGTCAAAAGATAAGCCGCGCGCACGAGCGTCTGTGTGCTCTTCTTGCAGTTCGGCATGAATGCTGTCGATATCAAAGCCGCGCTCGGCAAGTGCCATGCGTCGTGTTTTCAAGCCTGCACGGATTTCTTCTTTTTCCGCTGAGATATCCTTGTTTGGATCAATCATTTCAAGCGGGGGTGCAAAGCTTTCACATTGAAGCCATGGCAAGGAATTTTCTTCCCACCCTGGCAAATTGACACATCCAGAAAGCACTGCCATTTCAACAAAACGCTCCCAAACAATGCGGTTAAACTGAAAGGCAATAATATGTTCACGCCATTGTTTGACGTGCCGTCTAAACTGAATGATAGAGGTACGCACATTAGAAAAATTCCCCCGCGTAACGTCTCCAGTCACAACGGCATAAGGCATATTAAGTGCTGCACAAATTTTCAAGATATTGCGAAATTGAAAAGCCTCGTAAGAACCACCAACCTCAACAGGGGTTGAAAATGTAATTTGTTTTTCGCCATCGACCACGTTAACTGAGCCAGGGTAAATTGGATGCTCTTCGGGTACCTCTTCAATCTTCTTTTCTACCTTCTGTTCAATTTTCGTTTTTTCACGATTGTCCTCTAATGCCGCATCATGAGATTCCTTCCCTGTAATAAACACTGCAAAAAGAGCCGCTGTTTTTTTTCGTTCAAGCTCTGCATCATCATAGGATTCGAGTTGAAAGATCTTTGTCATAGCGCGCGTTATTTTTGGAGAACCGCGCAATTGTCCGGCAATACGGCGCTCTTTGATATGAATGACCATTTCAGCAGGGACACGCACGCGCTCTTGGCTCTCAAATGCCATATTTGCAGGGACATCATCATAGGGGTGATGTTCCCAGAAATGATAAGCAACACGCTTGCCAGTGGCATTAAATTCAATCCCCATACGAATGTAATTGCCTTCAATATCAGCCGGTCCATTGTAAGTAAGGTCTAACATTTCGGTGGGATAAACTTGTAATTGAAGCGGCACACCAGAGCGCCCGTAGAGGTCAACATAATGTAGTCTTACAAAACATTCACCAGTTAGAAAGACTTCTCGTGCAATGGTTGCTTGAAGTCCATAAAAATTGGCATCTTCATCATAGTCCGCCTCATCAACCCATTGCCACCATAAGTCTAAAAGCTTTTTCTTTTCTTCTTGAAAACCTTCAATACGAGGATAGGGTTTAATCCCATCACTAACAGCCGCAGAGACCCATTCTTCTGTTGCAGACCCATAAAGAGATTCATTGTCATAAAGCCATCTTGAACGAGCAACAATGGTATCACCGCATTCCTCAATGGCTTTATTGATATGTTTTTTGGCGGGGTCAAAACCACCCATACGGCGGCTTTTGCTTGCCGCTTCAAAATGGGGATTGTGTTGACGAGAAATTTTAAAAAAGCCCGTGAGTTTATTGATAAAGCCAGCCATTAATAGCCTCGTGATATATTAAAATAGAAAACGCGTGAACGCTTGCGCCCTTCAAGGTTGGCTATTTGTGTGTTCAGCATCTCAAGCGCTCTGCGCAGTTCCTCAACAGAGCGGTTGCTTACTTGCTTATCGCCATGGCGCACCGATTGTGCTCCCGAATAAAGAGCTTCTTCAATTTGTTCACGCCGCCTTTTTAAGTTTTCAAGTCTCTCAATTTTGCTGTTAATTGGTTCTAAAGTTTCACCCACAAATTACCTCCAATCCCCTCGCATATAAGGATTCATCATTGTTCTGAATGGCTTCTTTTGAGGCTGTGCTGTCTGAGATCTTCTTGGAGAAGGAGAGGGCACATGTTCTGATGTTGGCTGTTCTAAAGCGCCTTCAATTTTAAGTTTTTCCAGACGCTCTTCTAAGATATCAACTTCTCGATTAAGGTTTATTCCCGCCGAAATCAGACCTTGTAAAGCCGCATAAGCATAGACCCTACAGTCCAAGGCTTCGTTTCTTGCCTTTTCACTTTTTTGCCATTCAATACGCTTGAAGCCTTTGAAATATTTGATGACTTTTCTTTCAGCGGTTAGCTGGTCAAAATATTCCTGGTCAAGGCTTTTGTGAAAGTGTGTTGCACCAGCCCCTGATGCTTCAGGTCCCGATTTTTTAAACCGTGCCGTGATAATATCTTTTGCCGCGTCAACACCAACAATATAGAGATTAATCTGCCCCTTATTGTTTTTGCTTGGTCGGCGTGGCCATACCGCACGCCATCCCGCTTGCCCCTTAATGCCCCAGATACGCCGCCCTTCACGCGGGCGCACATAATTATAAACCGCCTGTGTATGTCCACCACCGGTATCAATACAAGCTGCTGTTATCCTAATCCCCTCTTTATAGCCTGGATGCGGCCAACGTTTTGCAAGATATTCATCCAGCTGGTCCCATACTTCAAAAGAAGAGGGATCACCAAGGATCACTTGATAATCAATATGCCAACTTTCTTCACTACGCCCCCATCCCACCACTTCAAGTTCCAAGCGGTCATTTTGCACATCAATGCCTGCTGTCAACACGACGGATTGTTCTGGTGCAAGGGGATAATCTTCGCGTTTTGCATAGAGGCTGTCTGGATCAACAACTTCACCTGTTCTGTCCTCCCATGGCTCTCCAAGCACTGTGTTAATAAAAACTTGCAAAAGAGCAGGGTCTTCTTTGGCTCTTAAAAATTCGCGCGCACAATCGCCCCAAGTCAGCCATGGCGAATAAAGCGCTGAAATATGGTAAGAACGCAGACGAGGCTTACTTGACTCCTGTGTTGCGATCCAGCAAGCACCGTTTTCTTCTGCCATTAAGGTGGACTTACGATGTTCGGCATGTTCATGACCACAATGCGCACAAACAAAAACAGCTTTTTCGGGGGCGCCTTTTTGCCACTTGATTTGTGACCAAACAATCGGCTGTAGTGTACCACATGCATCACAAGGCACGTTGTAATATCGCTGGTCTCCTAGTACAAAATCCTTGGCAATACGGCTTGTGTCACGGTGTGTCGGCGTGGACAATTTAAAAATTTTACGTTGAATAAAAGCAGAGGTTCGTTTTTCAGCAATTGTTACAGGATCGCCTTCATTATCGACATTCAATGGGTAAGCATCGACTTCATCCAAAACCAAATAGCGAATAGGAGAAGAACGCAATCCAGCAGCACTATTTGCTCCTGTAATCATCAATGTCCCCCCATAAAATTCCTTTGAAAACATGGTATTACCACTGTCTCTTGCACGAGCAGGAGCAATGCGTTCACTTAAAGCAGGGCTAGCTGAAATCATCGGATCAAGACGAGACTTTGACAGTTTCTTAGCGGTCTCAACTGTCGGCATCACATAAAGGGCAGGTCCTGGACTATGATGAATGGCATAACCACAAAAGTTCAATGCTGCTTCCGACATTCCAATCTGAGCCCCCTTCATCACAACCGTTGTTTCAGTCGGATCATAAACAGAAAGATTATCCATGATCTCTCGTAAATAGGGGGTACGTATAGTCCTCCATAATCCAGGCTCAGCACTCGTAACTGTGCTCAAATAACGATTTTTATCAGCCCACTGGGAAACAGTATAAGGCGGGTCAGGACGGCGTCCTTCATTCGCATAGCAAAAAAAGAGCCCAGCATCAGAGGACGAGGGCAAAGCATCACTTATCATGTTCTGGATTCTCTTCTAAAATGTTGGGATCGTGAAAAGAAACAGGGACGACATTTTCCACTAAAGCTTTGCGCATATGATGATCGATAGCTCCAATAAGGCTCGCAGCATCACATCCCACTTGCGCCGCAATTTCAGTACCAAAGCGATAGGCAAAATTGAGCATTGTATCTCGATGCGCTCTTCCAAAGTTCCATGCTTCTTTTCTCACTTCTTCACGATCAACAGTGGTTTCGCGTAACTTTTCCAGAGCAATTTTTTCTTTTGCTAGCGCAACTTGCATTCGCTCCAGTTTTATCTTGTATTCATTGGCTCCATCTGTGGAGGCTTGTTTGATCTTTGTCTGCGGTTGACCATCCGGTGCTAAAAATGGGGGTGGGCGCTTTGTTGGATTCTCATTCCAGATGGCTGTTGCAAGGGCTTCATTGACAGAACCATCTTCAAAAAGAGCCGCATCAAATTTACCTGTCTTTATCCGAGAAACCACTGCATTATGTGAAACACCCATCTTCTTCGCAAACGCACGAACCGATAGACCCTTACGAT
>NZ_JBHIPC010000001.1:0-3310 GCF_042195765.1 Bartonella sp. AP3QHHD | reverse complement strand
CACCGCGCCGGCAGAAAAAAACAGCCTGACCACAGGAAGCATTAGCACCAGTGATATCAGCAACAGTGCGCATGCGCAAGCTAGCAGCCAAGGTTTAAGCATTTCGGCGGGTGGTCCGATGTATCAGGGCAAATATGGTGTCGGGAAAAACATTGCTAAAAATGNGCTAGCAGCCAAGGTTTAAGCATTTCGGCGGGTGGTCCGATGTATCAGGGCAAATATGGTGTCGGGAAAAACATTGCTAAAAATGTCTTAGATCATTCAAAAGCTAAAGATTCAGAGGAAGGATATACCAAATCTGCTATCAGCAATGGCACTATCGTCATTACTGATGAAGCAGGGCAGAAGGCATTAACAGGGCAAGATGTTGAGCAAGCCATAGCCTCCCTTAATCGGGATACTGCTAGCGCCCATAAGAGTGTACAACAGCTCGATGTAGGCAAGCTGGAACAAATCGTCCATGAAAATCGTGAAATGGCAACCCAACTTTTAGAAGAAGGATTTAAATACAGCGATGATTCCTATAAAACCATGTTTATCAAAGAGCACCCCATCGCCGTGGTCGACCGTGATAAAGACGGAAATATACTCTATAAAACAGATGAAAATGGGGAGCCTATAGAAGACGCTCGTGGACAAAAAATACCTAAGTTTCATTATTTAACGGATGAAGAAAAGCAGCATTTACAAGAGGGTGCTGATGGCAAAGTGCATGTGTCCTTTAATGGCATCTTTACGCCACCCTATGAAGCTGCTGTTTATGCAGAGCAACATGCGAAGGATAAAAATAATCCGCTTTATTTTGTTGTGTTCCCCCAAGCCGATTCTGCTATTTCAGAACTTCTGGTTGCGGGCTATCAGAAGTTTATGGAAAATAACTTTTGGGGTTTGACCAATTCAACACAAGAAGCAAAAGATTTGGTGTATAGCCATGGTCTTACAGGGTTAGAACTTTATGGACATAGTCGCGGGACAATGACATTGGGGAATATGCTGAATTCTTTCAAACAAGAAGGTGTTCACGGTATAGCCGACAACACGAATATCAATTTCTATGGACCAGCCTTTAATGCTTTAGTTGCATCCGGTCTGTTAGGTTATGTGAGTGATGGCAAACAAACCACTATTGGCTTTGATGGGAATAGATACGACTTTGTAAGCAGAATTATTGGCGGCAATGGCTATACTTACGAGACAATACCTGCTGGTAGTAATTGGTGGAAAGAATGGTGGAGAGTGATCATGAATCCCATAAGCTCCCATACTTGCCTTGGAGATGTGGGTTATAAATGCCAAAAGTTTTATGGCACATCTCATCGTGAACAATTTCCTTTAAGTAAATCAAGGAGTAAAAAATGAAATACATTTTAAAGTTATTAAGTGGAATAGTTTTGGTGAGTGTAACTGGATGTAATATCGATAAACCTCCTCCAGGAGAGATAGCTACGTGGGAGAAAAATGGTGTTACTGATTTTACTGAGGTAGGAAAAGCCTTATTAGAATGTGGAATGCCAACCCCTTATGATACTGATCCAGAAAGCAGAAAGCTCAGCTACAATGCAATAGCAACCATAGAAGCTTGTATGATTCAATCAGGTTTTCGTGATAAAGTGGGAGGGGGAACTTGGTGTGTAAATCATAAAGCCGAGGATCTTCCCATTTGTCGTCCAGGTGCTGTCATACCACAGCGCAGTGTCAAGAAGCGCTTGAACAGCCCTTTTTGTAAAAAATATAAAAATAGTCGCAAATGCCAACCTTAAGCACTGTTTGTGATGATCAACAAACCGCTATCCTTGCCTTCACTTGGAATGGCGCGATTGTTCCCTCAATCCATCATCTCAATATTGTTCACCGTTTTTTTAAGCAGCGGTGACAGGAAATATCAACAAGCTTCCGAGCTGTTTTATTGTAAAGAAACCCACTGAAGGAGGGGAAGAATGAAGAAAATCTTAAAACTATTGAGTTGTATAGCTCTGTTAAGTATCACTGGATGTGTTAATTCAATTCCCTCACTTTCTCCAGCATTATGGAGAAATAAAATACTTTTAGAATGTGGAGTACCGGACCTTAATAAGGTTGTGGCGCTAGATTTGAATCAATTTGCCAGTATTGAAATGTGTATGGCGCAATCAGGTTTTCGCCCTAGCTTTACAATACAAGAATGGTGTGAAAATCATAAATCAGACAACCTTCCCATATGTCGTCCTAGTGCTGTCATGCCTCAGCGAAGTGTTGAGAGACGCTTAAATAGCCCTTATTGTAAAAAGCATTCAGAACAACTTGAATGCAAACCTTAAGTCTTGCTTCAGCAGAGAAAGCCTTGAATTTACACCAAATAAAGCACCAGGTTGATGAGCTTGAGAAAGCCTTGTCCGTCCTTACGTGATAAGGTTTTCTTTTTATGCCGCGTCGTTATAACGTTGCTGTTTTGCTTGTTCGATTACATTCAAAAGATCCGATTGTAACCAACGGGATAAAAAGCCAAATTTTAAAGGTTTTGGGAGAGAGCCATTGGTAACATGACGCCGGAATGTTGAAACACTCATATGAAGCAATTTTGCACTTTCACGGTCTGTTAAAAGAATATCATTTTCTGTCATACTAAAATCCTTTCTATCAAAAAATGGTAACACATCATAACCATTTATTAACCACATTTTGGTTCATTTTTGAAGGTATTTTATTTATAGAAAACAATATTTTATTATACAATTTCTGATGTGATAATTTATGAGTCTTATTGAGAAAGAATGAGAGAGAAGAGAGCTAAAGTTATCCACAGATAATGGGGTTATTCACCCCATATCTTAAGATTGACCCGTGACATAAGCCGCCCATTTATCCATATAAACGCGGCGCTGTTCTAAATAGTCAGTCCGACGATAGGCACGCTCTACTTTACCGCCTACTGTATGACTTAGAATAGTTTCTGCGACTTCATAAGGGGCATCGGTTGTTTCAGCGAGCCAATCACGTAAACTAGAGCGAAAACCATGCGGGCAGGCTTCAAGTTTATTGTCTCTCATATATTGAGCCATACACTTCTCAGCGAGGGGACCGCGACCTTTAGCAGAAAAAAAGAAATCATTACGAGAAAGCAATCGTGCTTGTTTTAAAATGTCTAATGCTTCAGTTGATAAAGGCACGCGAAACTCTGTTGTGGCATCACGCTTGCCTTTCATATTCTCAGCAGGGATTGTCCATATATCACCTTCAATTTGATCTTTATGAATATGACGCAAAGGGTTGGTACGAACGCCTGTCAGGATAAGCAAGCGCAAAGCCAGTTGTGTTATGTTTTGTGTTTTAC